>RXIE01000132.1 GCA_004212135.1 Candidatus Methanophagales archaeon ANME-1-THS
GTGGATAAGATACTACCGATGGATAAGCGGGACTTTGCGTATGTGTTCCATTTAAAGGGGAGGTGAAAAGATGGTACGAGCAGAACGATTCGGAGAGGTAGAGGTCTTTTCGTTCGACGTTGACGGCACGTTAGTAGGTCCGGGATTTGCTGATAGCGTCTGGCTGCGCGGGATACCCGCGGCCTATGCGGCGAAAGAAGGGTTGAGCTTTGAAGCGGCATTTGAACGTATAAAGCGCGAATATGATCAGATCGGCGAGAACCGGATAGAGTGGTATAAGATCGATTACTGGCTGAAGAAGTTCGGCCTGAAACTATCGTCTACTAAGCTCTTTCATGAGTACGAGAGCGAGATAAGGATCTACGAGGAGGCCGAAGGGGTTTTGAACCTGCTCAAGGAAGAGGGTTATGAGCTCGTCGTCAGCTCCAATGCGGCACGAGAGTTCATCGAGTTCCAGATACAACCGCTCAAACACTTCTTCTCACGGATATTCTCGGCAACCTCTGACTTCGGCGAGGTCAAGAAATCAGATGATTTTTACGCACGGGTATGTGAGATTCTGGGTGTGAAGCCGCAAGCAGTCGTGCATACCGGTGACCACTGGGTCTTTGATTTCCTCAATCCCCGTAAGATCGGCATACAGGCATATTATCTTGATCGAACCAGGGCAAAAAATCTCGCAGATGAGGACTGCAAGAACGGTGAGGGAAAGAGCGAAAGAACTGAAGATGAGTTTGTGATATGCGATTTGAATGAGCTCGTCGATAGCCCGGTTTGTTGATCTGTTGCCTTTATATGCGTATTATCCCTATACTATCAGCGGATGATATTTTTACCATGAAGGACTACGAAGTCAAATGCATACGGTGCGGTGCACGCTACTCCAAGGATGATATTGTCTATACCTGCAGGAACTGCGTAACCGTGGGTCCACGGGGGGAGCCCGTGAGTGGCGGTTTGCTCGATATCCTCTACGATTATTCCACGATCGATCCGGACCGGATTATTCATGCGAAGGGTGACGGGGTGTGGAAATATCGTGATTTATTGCCGTTTGGTGAAGCAATCAAGCCGATCACCATACAGGAGGGTAATACGCCGCTGTACCGGTGCGATCGCCTTGCAAAAGCCCTCGGAATTGTGGATTTATGGGTGAAACACGAAGGTTTGAACCCATCAGGTTCATTTAAAGATCGTGGAATGACCGTTGGCGTAACAAAAGCCGTGGAATTAGGTGTGAAAGGTGTCGCGTGTGCATCAACGGGCAATACCTCGGCATCACTCGCGATCTTCGCGGCGAAAGCGGCTCTTCCCTGCTATGTGCTGCTCCCGAAGGGAAAAGTAGCATTGGGTAAGATCGCCCAGGCAATAATGCACGGTGCGAAGGTATTCTCGCTCAGAGGCAATTTTGACGATGCGCTCAGGGTTGTACGCGTGCTCTGTGAGGAAGAAGCGATCTATTTATTGAATTCCGTGAATCCGTACCGGCTGGAGGGCCAGAAGACGATCGCCTTTGAGGTCACCGAAAAACTCGGATGGGTAGTACCAGATCGGGTTATTCTGCCGGTTGGGAACGCGGGGAACATCAGTGCGATTTTTAAAGGTTTCTCGGAGTTGAGGACACTGGGCATTACTACCGCCATGCCACGGATGACCGGGATTCAAGCAGAGGGTGCGCAACCAATCGTACGGGCTCTAAAAGCAGGCAAAGCGGAGATTACACCCGAGCCTAAACCTGAGACGATTGCATCGGCTATACGAATCGGGAATCCGGTGAATGCAGCCAAGGCGTTGCATGCTATCAGGAGTTCAGGTGGCGTGGCAGAATCGGTAACCGACGAGGAGATCACCGAGGCACAGCTCCTGTTGGCTCGATTGGAAGGTATTGGTGTCGAGCCGGCAAGTGCAGCATCCATTGCGGGATTGAAGAAATTGGTCGAGCTGGGCGAAATAGAACGAGATGAGCGCGTCGTCTGCGTTACCACCGGGCATCTTTTGAAAGACCCCGAACGGGTGATCCAGATCTGCGAACCGTCAATCGAAGTGGATGCTGATGTGGAAGTGCTCCGGAAGATGGTGAGGAGCCCATTCGAGGCAATGAAATGTGAGCCGTGGACATAACGTTACGCACTGCGGATAAAGATGCTAATACGAGTATAATTGATAGTAAGACTCCAAAATCGGGGGAATGAGTAGACATGAGCAAAGAAGAAGCTTACATAACCTCAGAGGAGATGGCTGCGCTGGACGAGAATTGCACCTTCTTCGGGCTTTCGTCGTTACAACTCATGGAAAATGCCGGTGCTTGTATCGCGAATGAAATAAACAAGCACTTTGCAGAAAAGGGAAAGATTGGGGATAAAAAAGTGAAAGTCACGATACTCGCGGGCAAAGGTAATAACGGTGGCGATGCCTTTGCGGCCGCACGGCATCTGCACGGTAAACCCTTACTGAGCCTTTCAGGTAAGCCCTTACAGGGCTTGCGGGGTTGTGGGGCGGAGCCCCACACGCGGGAACGCGGGCAGAGCCCGCGATTTCGGGGTCAACGGGGCGAAGCTCCGCTATTTGACGTAAAAATATTATTGATCGGGCGTTCACATGAGCTGAGAACCGAAGAGACCAAGAGGAACTGGCGATTGGTTCAGGAAAGTGGGTATGATGTCGATGAAATAGCAGATTCCTCGAGCTTGAAAGCAGCAGCGGCAACGGTTAATGCGTCAGATGTGATCATCGACGCGATCTTCGGCACGGGTGTCAAGGGAAAGATACGAGAGCCCGAGGCAACCGCGATCGATTTGATCAATGGATCACAGGCATTCGTTATAGCGGTGGACATTCCATCTGGGTTAGATCCGGATACTGGCGAAGCTGAAAAAGCGGTAAAAGCCGATCTCACCGTCACATTCCACAAACCGAAAAGGGGCCTTCTAGAAAAGGTTGCGGCAGAATATGTCGGCGAACTGGTCGTTGCGGATATAGGCATTCCAGAAGGACTTGAGCGGTTGGCAGGGCCTGGAGACGTGCGATTGGTCCTGAAAAGAGATCCGCGGAGCCATAAAGGTGATAATGGGCGAGTACTCATCGTGGGTGGGGGGCCCTTTTTCGGTGCGCCTGCGCTCGCGGCGCTCGCGGCCCTCCGCGCGGGTGCGGATTGGGTGACCATTGCGGCTCCTCAGAGCGTTTCTGCTCTCATCGCTTCGTTCTCACCGAATTTAATTGTCCATCCCCTTTCCTCTGAGATTTTAGTGGAGGAGGACGTGCCGGTGGTCTTGAATTTGATAACAGAGCATGACGTGGTGGTGATCGGCATGGGACTTGGAGCGGCGGAGGAGACAAAACGAGCGACGAAATTGATCATAGAAGCTGAAGCGAGTAAGAAGGTGGTTGTCGATGCGGATGGCTTTTTTGGACTCTATCTGCCACTCCAAACTAAGCCCTTACAGGGCTTGCGGGGTCAACGGGGCGGAGCCCCGTTATTTAGAAAAAGTTTGATCAAAAATGCTTCACAGGAAGACAAGCTTGTAATCGTCACGCCCCATGCTGGTGAGTTCGCGAAGATGCAGATCGGCGGTGAGGGTCTGAACGTAGTGGTACCGCCTGAGGATCGGATGGAAGAGCGGATAGATTTTGTCAGTGATTTTTCACGGCAGAATAACGTGGTTACCTTGCTGAAAGGTCAGACTGATATTATAGCAGACGGGACTCGTGTGAAGCTCAACCGGACGGGGAACGCGGGTATGACGGTTGGCGGCACGGGCGATGTCTTAGCCGGTATAACCGGTGCGTTCTTCGCAATCTCATCTGACCCATTCAAAGCCGCGACTGCCGCGGCATTTGTCAACGGCACTGCGGGCGATCTGGCATTTAATGAGAAAGGATATGGGTTGCTTGCGACCGACCTCATAGAGACTATTCCACGGGTGATAAAGGATTTCAGGTAGCAGCTCTGCAGTTGTTTTTACACCTTCAAGAACCAGAGCTAAGAATCCAGCGATCGCGAAGATGCCTTTAACTCCCTGTACCGGTACTCAGCTTCAGATTCGCCTTCTTCAGATTTGTTGGCGTGGAGGTAGAGCTCGTTGTTAACATTTTTGGAAAATTTTATAGAAAAAATAGTAAAATAAGAAAAAAGGTTCTAAAAAAAAGATTTAAAGCATAATACAATAAATTTAGTTACATTAACTCCTTGACGAAAGACCAAGGGGCAGAGTGTAAAGGGGGCCTCTCGGATGATGTGAAAAGGCGTGAAGGTTTGGGTTTTGATCGTCGTTTTGGTGGTTTTTGGGGCGGTATTTTGGGGATTAATAGATGCCACTAATGCTCAGCGACCTCCCCCGCCAACCCCCAATTCACCAGGTACGACTTCTCCGCCAGGAGAGGTGATCGACACACTCACACCTACTTTCCGTTGGACTAGCGTATCCGAGGCTGATTATTACGGTCTCTACATCAGCAAGTATCCGTATGGTTCAGCTAACCTTGTCTTTGAAAGTGACAAGCATTACGGTCCACTCTACGGTTCCTCATTCACATTGCCCAGCGGCTATTTGCAGAATGGTGTGAAGTATCGTTGGGATATGAACTCTTATAACAGTGTAGGCGGTTGGGGTTCTGTTTCTTCAGATTTGTATATCCAGGTAGTTCTAAATCAACCACCAACGTGTTTCTTGTCTGCGAATCCGAAGTCTGGCAGCGCACCGCTTACCGTTACCTTCTCTATGAGTGCAAGTGATCCAGATGGCTGGATCTCTGCTTGGGTTCTGGATGTTAATGGTGATGGGAATGCAGACTATTCAGGTACTGGGAATCCCCCCACGACAAAACAGCATACCTACACAACCCAGAGTAGTGGAAGCGGCTATAGTGTGGTATTAATGGTTTCGGATAATGACGGCACCACGGCCTTTGATACGGAGACAGTAGTCGTAGGTTCGCCGAATCAACCGCCGACGTGTTCTTTATCCGCAAATCCCAAGTCTGGAAAAGCACCACTTACTGTCACCTTTTCGATGAGTGCAAACGATCTCGATGGCTCAATAGAATCTTGGGTATTACGACCTGGGGATGGGAGTCCTGATTACTTAGGATCCGGGAGTCCTCCTCCAACACTGCAACATATCTATCAGACTTCAAAGAGCTACACTCCGATACTAATGGTATCCGATGATGATGATGCAATCGCCTCTGATACAGAGACAGTAACTGTCAACCCGCCGAATCAGCTACCAACGTGTTCTTTGTCTGCGAATCCGAAGTCTGGCAGCGCACCGCTTACCGTTACCTTCTCTATGAGTGCAAGTGATCCAGATGGCTGGATCTCTGCTTGGGTTCTGGATGTTAATGGTGATGGGAATGCAGACTATTCAGGTACTGGCAATCCCCCCGCAACACAGCAGCACACTTACCAGAACGCAGGTAGCTACACCCCAATCTTAGCAGTGTCTGATAATGATTCTGCAGTCACTTTTGATACAGAGACGATCACGGTTAATCCTCCGGACCAGGACATCACGCTGACCCTCTACGTTCACTATGGAAGAGAGACGGGTCCGCTTCTTTCGGGCGTCCGGGTAACCGGTAATGACGCTGGCGGCACCAGCTTTGACAAGACCACGGGAGCCGGTGGGTACGTGACCATTACGGGAGTCCCGGGATTGTGGCACTTCAAAATTGAAAAAACGGGCTATAAGCCCGTTGAGTGGGATCAGAGCATCACTATGACGTGCGAGAGAGATGCTTTCTTTTTAGAGAAATTAGGTCCCGTTCTAACTTCTCCCTTGGAAATAACACCAGATAAAGAAACCCATTTTGTTGGCGATACATTAAGCGCTGAATTTACTATTAAAAATGAAAAAGCAGTTCCCATCACTCTTGATGTGCTCACAGTGGGTGGAAGACTAAACGGTTGGTGCCCCAGTGAAGGTTGTCCCGATTTCAGCTTTTATTCCTTAACTCTCCAACCAGATGTTCCTTATCACTATACCGGTACTTTGACAGTTACTCAGCCTGGTTATTATCTTTTCTTTGTTGCATACTACATAGAGAATCCTACCCCCGATGAGAAGGTGCTATTGGACAAAAATAATTGGAATACCTGTATTGGTTTAGAGGCGGGGTTAACTGATCAAGATAGGGCAAAAAGCATCATTGTATTAGAGGAGGAAATAGTGCCAACCGAAGTTACTGAATTGAGAGATAAAATCAATCGCCAATTACATCGTCAAAGTTATTATATCCCTTATCTTCCAGATCCAAATTCTTTTACGAATGCTGTTGCTAGCTTATGGGCGAGTTTTACGGATTGGATAAGCGGAACGGACTTAATTGAACAATACGATGAATTTTATTATGCAGGACTCGACTATAATTGCCTGAGAACAACAGCTCTCGTTAACGCCAGAAACTCTTTAGATAAAGGCGATATTGCCAACGCTAAGAAGTACTTGGAAGACTCGTATACGTATGATCGTTTATCTTCTATGAGCTTCGCTGGAGCTGCTGACGTTTATATTGGTAACTTGGAAGCAGGAATGATACTTGCTGAAGGCATAAAAGA
Source organism: Candidatus Methanophagales archaeon ANME-1-THS (assembly GCA_004212135.1). Lineage (GTDB taxonomy): Archaea > Halobacteriota > Syntropharchaeia > Alkanophagales > Methanospirareceae > ANME-1-THS. Next base: position 6,557 of record RXIE01000132.1, read on the forward strand.
TGGGTGTCAAGCCAGCGTTAAGTTTGGACTATCGGTTGTAAATCCTGAAGCCGCTAAAGCGGCTGATTACGTATATAACGGCGTAGATTTTGCAGTCGAGTGTGTTCTCCTAGGTGAAGAGCAAGCGACAAAAAACCTTATCGTACAAACGGCTGTATCGGCGCTCTTTAACGAAATAAAAATCAAAGAACTTGGCGGCAGGACCTTATCAGATTACAGTAAAAACAAAATAGGCAAAGTAACATTTCCGATGTTACAAGATACTTTTAAAAATAATGAGGAAGTCCAATATGCACTTTCAAAAATTATAAAAGAAGCCGGAGTTACAATTGAAGAAGCGGAGATAGATATTCTTGTCTCATCAATTTTGGAAGAGTTAGGGACTTCAGTAAACTTAGAGGAAAGCCAGGAAAAAAGCCCTGTTGAACTTCAAGTTTATGACTCCACAAAAAATTTCACTGGCATATACAACGGTAAGGTAGAGCACGGCTTACCACAGTCCATGTACTGCAATGGGAAAGTTACAATTTTCTTCCCCGCTGGTACAAATCGATATGTTCTAAGAGGTACGGACAGTGGGCTTTATGAATTTTTTGTAGTATCTATTGACAATGGAAAGGAAATTGATTTTTCAATTCTTAGTTCTACGCAACTAAATGCAACGCATCAATACAGCTTTAATTGGACAGAATTAGCTCAAGGTGGAGCTGGCGTCGTCCTCAATAAAGATGAAGACGGTGATGGTACCTTTGAAGAAAATATTACGATTCAACCACCTATCGCAAATTTTACCTACCTACCAGAAAATCCCGTTGTTTCCCAAGCAATAACGTTTAATGCCTCAAATTCAACCGACCAAGATGGATTTATCACAAATTACAATTGGAACTTCGGAGATGAAACAAACGCAACTGGAAAAATAACGACACATTCTTATCCTTCGGTTGGAAATTACACTGTAACATTGACAGTTAGAGATAATGATGGAGCAACGAAATCAACTTTTAAAGTTATAAAAGTCTCCGATGGAAAAGCACCACAAACCATGATTGAAACAGGCCCAGCAGGAACAATTAACTATAACGATGTTACATTTACCTGGAGTGGCTCAGATGATGTTACACCCGCTGCTCAATTAGCGTATTCGTGTATGCTTGATGGTTACGAAACTGCTTGGTCAGCTTGGACATCCAACACAAGCAAGTCTTACTCCAATTTACCAAACGGAGCATATACATTCAAAGTGAAAGCAAAAGATCAAGCAGGCAATGAAGGAACACCAGCATCGAGATCATTCACAGTTTCAGTAACTGTAGAAACTGGTAGATTAGGCGGAGGTGGTGGCGGTGAGGGAGGAGCAGCACTCTTGGTGCCCCCTAACGTCCCCATAGATCCAGCAACGGGTGCAGTACAATCAACCACAAGGTTAACTGCTGATGGAGCAACATTGACCATTCCAGCAGGCACCATTGTAAAGGATGCAGAAGGTAAACCACTCTCGAGGATCACCTATGCTACAATAACCGCAGAGAGTATTGGTGCGATCAGTGCTTACGATTACGGTCCGAGTGGGGCAACATTTTCGCCGTCACTTGATCTTGTGATTGCGTACGACTTGGCAGCTATACCTCAAGGATTCAGTGAATCAGATCTTGTAATCAGGATGTGGGATGGTTCCGCATGGATTGACTTTGATACGACTATAGATACCGTAACGCATACGGCAACTGCAAAGGTGTCGCACTTCACGTTATTCGCACTGTTCGCTATACCAAGAGCACCGACGCCATTGCCTATGCCAATGGCTACACCAACAGTAACGCCCACAGTTACACCAACGCTAACGCCAACACCACCAGTATTCAAATTGCCAGCAATGAGCATAGTCGTAGTCGTAATAATAGCACTGGTCGTAGTCGCGTTGATCATAGCAGGCGCTTACAGGATGCTGGGAAGAAGAACGTAGCTATCACTCACTTCAATCGTCAAACCGAACTAAAAGGATTCTCTTATAACTTATTATGGTGTCAGCTCTTGAAGCACTTCCTTCGCCCGATCAATTCTCACCTGCTTCTCCTTCACCAGTATCTCGGCAACCCTGTCGATCACTTCTCCCTGTGCACCTGCTGCGATTGCAACATTGCGTGCGTGCAGAGACATATGCCCTCGCTGAATGCCTTCCGTTGCTAATGCGCGCAAGGCTGCGAAGTTCTGCGCGAGCCCGACCGCAGCGATGATCTCTGCAAGCTCGTTTGCGGTCTTCACACCCAGTATCTTTACATTCACTTTTGCCGTTGGATGCGTGGTGGTTGCGCCACCCACAAGACCGAGTGCAAGTGGTAGTTCGATCCATCCCACCAGATCATGCTCCTCGTTCTTTTCCCAGTGTGTGAGGGGAAGGTACTGTCCCGTCATGCTTGCATACGCATGTGCACCAGCCTCAACCGCTCTGAAATCGTTCCCGGTGGCGATGACGACCGCGTCTATTCCGTTCATTATCCCCTTGTTATGCGTGGCACATCGATACGGATCAGCTCGTGCAAAATGGTATGCGCTTATAATCCCCTCAACCACCTCTTCGCCACCTATAACCTCCTTGCCAAAGACTGCGTGCGCAGATGCTAACCGATGCGTTGCAAGGTTAGAAATGATCCGTAGATTAATTTTGCCACCAGTGATCTGCGCAATAAGGGGCGCAACCGCTTCAGCCATCGTATTGACCGCGTTGGCGCCCATTGCATCCTTGACGTTAACCAGGAGATGGACGATCACCATTGGTCCAACGGCGGTATCAATGACCCGTACCTCGAGATCTTTCGCACCGCCGCCAAGCTTTACGAGCACAGGATCTTTTTCGTTCGCCCTATCTAAGATGCGCTGCTTCTGTTCGAGAATAGCAAATTTTGCCGACGACGGATCGGGAACATTGGTTACCTGGATTTGGCCAATCATGATCGGTTCTGTGGAACGTGTCTGGAAGCCGCCCTTCGCCCGTGCCATCTTCGCGGCGTTGCTTGCCGCTGCGACCACCGAAGGCTCCTCGATCGCCATGGGTATCAGGTAATCCTTGCCGTTGATCATGAAATTCACGGCAATGCCGAGCGGTAAGGGCATGGAGCCAACCACATTCTCTATCATTCTCTCGGCCAGTTCTCGCAAAGATCCGGTATTACCAAGTGCGGTTATCTCCTCTTCGGTTAACCCGGCAAAAGCCCGTATGATCTCCAACCTCTCCTTTGAGTTCAACTTATAAATTCCTGAGATTTGTGACGTTTTCATCTTTTATCTTCCAATAAAAAATTACTCCTCTTTGGTATTTAAAAAATAACCACGCCGGTGATCGGAGATCAGAATATACTTCGATATATGTTGGACGTTCTATTTTGACTAGAAAAACATGTTCGCTATATCAAAACGTCTTCTAATGGTCGCCTTGGTGTGTGCTCCCTCTCTGGTTCAGCGTATCCTAACCGGAACGTTTGCTGAGGGAACACATGCTCTTCAGGCGAGAGCTTCGCAACCTCAGCCTTCACTTCAGGAACCTCCAGGAGCTCCCTTAACTCTGCTTTTATTTCAGGGACCTGAAGTATTTGACTCATGGGATGTATAGCCATCTCCAGTCTGGTGGCGGTAAGGGCAATTCTCTCGAAGATTTGGCCAGCCATAACGTGGGATCTCCGGTCGTCAGCAGCCGAGGCTAAGGCAACTAATGCAGGGGCACTCAGGAGCATCTCAGAGTCTTTTTTCGTTTGCCCTTTGCTAATGTCGAGGTAAGTTACGGCCAATTGTCCCATCTTTGCCATCACCCATGAGGCACCAAAGGCGCCTTGACCAATCCAGAACCCCAGTTCTTTTGTATAGGCTCGATCGGTTAACTCAATGGCATCCGCACGAGTGATGAGCTCGTCAATTCGGCGTCTAAGTTCTTCTTCGGTAAAGAGGATATAAGGGCCCTCGTTAGTTGAGAATAACCAGAAGCCCTTCTCGTGAATGCAGGCATGTAACTGATTCATCTCCGCCTTAGGTATCTTTCGTGTCTCGTATATGTGGCGGTTGGTATATCTTTTTGGTATCTGCTCAAAGAGTTCTGGGTCCCTAGTGTTTCAACAACTTAATTTTGGAACAATTTAAGAACTTCCGAATACCATGATATATTCATGGTAGGTATAGAACTTGAGGAGAATGAGGAAAAGT
>RXIE01000133.1 GCA_004212135.1 Candidatus Methanophagales archaeon ANME-1-THS
AAGATCCCAAAAACTGGAAACACCTTCATTTTCGCGTTGAACGATGGGATCCAGGTAAGGGTAAAGGGTGACCGGCTCATTGCACGACCCGAGGACCGTATAAAAAAGGTGTAAGGTAATAAAGATCCAATAACGAAATATCCGTTTTTCAGAATTTAATATCTCGTGTGATTTAGAGATTATCTAAGAGCCTGAACAGAGTGGAAGAGAGATGAAAGATATAGGGATCGAGGTCAGGGAACCGGACCAGGAATGTGAGGATATCAATTGTCCGTTTCACGGGAAGTTATCGGTACGGGGTGAGATTTTAGAAGGCGTGGTCGTGAGCGATAAAGCGCCGAAGACCGTGGTTGTGCTGAGGTCGTACGTTAAGAAGGTTAGGAAATATGAACGGTTTGAGAAGCGGGAGACGAAGATACATGCTCATAACCCGCCCTGTATCAATGCACACGTGGGCGATGCGGTAAAGATCGCGGAATGCAGACCGCTCAGCAAGACGAAAAGCTTTGTGGTAGTGGAGAAGAAGTAAGAGGGAGCGTGCGCTGGAATTTTTTAACGTAAACGGGTGAGACTAAGAAGATGAAGGGGATAAAGGCGAAGATACCACGGGCGTTGCCAACCGGTGCTCAATTGGAGTGCGCAGATAATACCGGTGCGAAGATACTCGAGATCATGGCAGTGAAAGGCTATCGGGGGGTAAAGAACAGGTATCCAAAGGCGGGGATTGGCGATGTGGTCATTGTGGTCGTGAAAAAAGGTAGACCGGAGATCAAGAAGCAGATGGTGAAAGCGGTGATTGTGCGGCAGCGTAAGGAATTCAGACGACCGTCGGGTATACGGGTGAAGTTTGAGGATAATGCCGCGGTTATCGTGGATGACAAGGGCATGCCCAAGGGTACAGAGATTCGAGGACCCGTGGCACGAGAAGCAATTGAGCGGTTCTCAAAGATAGCTTCTGCCGCTACTATAATAGTATAGTATAATAGTATATAATAGTGATATTGAGCTAATAGTGATATTGAGCGGGGGTTACCGAGTGGCCAAAGGTGGCAGACTCAAGATCTGTTCCCGTAGGGGTCCGCGGGTTCGAATCCTGCCCCCCGCATGATATCAAAGTGGAGGATATTTCGCTTTAAACGGGGGATTCAAGGGGAAATTTCCTCCCGTTGACCTCCACCTCGAATTCTTATCTGAACCTGCGATTAAAACGAGCCTGCAGCAGCATTTGATGGAGTTTGCGTTTTATTTCTTTGCCGTGAATGCTTCATGAAAAACAACAATTCCTTGCGGAACCTTCTTATTGAATGGTAATACTAAAAATACTTCTTGTGGAACTCCCTCATGGACTAGTTGTGGATAATTCTTGAAACCATATTTTTTATAATAATCTGGATCTCCTACAAGAGCACAACCTTGTCCTCCCATTTCTTTTAACCTAGACAAACATTGATTAATCAAGGCTTTACCAATGCCTTGTCGTTGATATTTTGGCAAAACTGAAAAAGGACCGATGCCATACCAGTCTTTTGTGCCATCAGAAATTGTGATGGGCGAAAAAGCAATATGGCCAACAACACAACCATTAATCTCTGCTACGATGGAGAGCGATAGAGCACCCGCATTACGTAATGCCTTTATTATGATTTGCTCCGTGTGATTGCTAATAGGATGATTTTTAAAGGCCTCTATTGTGACTTCATTTATTGCCTCAATATCTGCAACCGTTTCCTTTCTTACGTTAATTTCAAGCATTTCTATTACCTTACAACACCTCTATCTAGGAGTATAAACATTTATCCATTATACTAATTGAACATTTTATAAGAATTGGCGGTAAGCGAACAACGGGTGGACAAGCAATAATTACTAAATTGGTCGGATAGCGGGTTCGAATGCTGGTTCAACTATCGTACGCAGCATGATTTACTTTCCACATATTATAACCGATTTATAATACTGGTTGAGCGTATCTAAAAAGAAGAAAGAAAAGAAGAAAAGAAATACTAAATACTGGCATCCATATCCTTGATCGTATCGTCCAGAGCGGCACTGGTCGCTTCGACTGTACGCTTCATATCCCCGGACAGCACACCGCTGAATACCAGCTCTTCATATGCATCTCTCAGTTTGATAAGATCCGTTTTGAGGTCGTTTAGCGCATCAATTGCTTCGTCGAAATTATGAGCATCAAATGCATCGTGAGCTTTTTCCAGGTCAGTCTCCGCTTGCGAATGGATCGATTGTAATTGAGCAACATCTATTCCCAGTGTCTCCAGCTCCGCGATAATAGTTGCAGTCCATGCTACAACCCGATCGCCAACATGTAACCAGTGTTTTACTCGCACTTCCTGGGGTATCATGACTTGCAGATCCCTCACAATTCTCGCGAGCTCTTTGGAAAGACTAAGGATCTCGAGGTGAACCTGCGCGATTGCAAGGTTATCCTTCGCAGCTAAAGCGGCTTCCAACCCGCTCCTTTTAGCTTTGATCTCGTCTAACTTCTTCTGAGCTTCACCAGTATCATATCCCTTAGTCTGCAAGGTATCAAGGATAGTTTGGGCACGATTCACACGGATATCAAATATAGCCAACGTGTTCTCTTCCCGTTTCTCCCAGTAGGTATTCTTGAGGCTGTCCAGCTCTTCCTGATTTTCATCCAGAGCAGTTTCAACGCGGTTCACGAGCTCCAGATACCTGCCATTATGCTCATCCATCTGCTTGCGCGTTTCCAGTCTAAAATCAGTGGTTATCTGTGCTAACTGTCTCAGCGCATTGTTCAGTGCGACATGGGTGGTTAACGTTCCTATTTTTTCCGTTTGAGCTTTGAAATCATCACGAAGCGATATTAGTTCTGATGTGCCGGTACCTTCGCTGATCTCATCGATGTATGCAATGACTGCGTTCATGCTTGTTTCATAGATTGCGGCAGTCCATTTAAGATGTGCCTGGCGTATTTCGACTTCTTTGTCCAGCACGGGGAAATCCTCTGCAGATACAACGCTCACACAGGTAGAAGAAAGAGCAAGAATGACTATCAGGACTATTACGCTTTTTTGCATCATGTTACATCACCCAGCTCCTCGTTTTCTGGATTTGGTTCAAAGGGCTCGATCGTTAATACTCCCGCCTCTCTTATACTGGACGTGCAAGGTTTTGAGCAGCAACTGAACGTATCAGAGGCATCAAGCCACTCACCCGGACACTCGTCTCCAACCTCGCAGACATAGCCGTTTAATTCCGTGCAGGTCTTTAAACCACCCGCTACTGAGGTTGATAGGGTAGGTGGTGCCGAGGGTGGGGGCGTGGGTGTCGCACCTTTTTCTTGTACACAGCCACTGGTGAGCACGATACAGAGCACTGATAGTGCCAGTAATCCAGCCAAAAGTTGGTGTTTTTGCATGTAAAGGCACCTCCCGAGGTCTATGTAGAACTCCTTATAGCTCGATCTTATAAATACTTTGCTGGAATATGCGTATGCAAAAATGGTTTTTATATAAAATTCGGCGATAGGGTTCACCTTCTGATGATCTCTTCCAGTTCATAAAATCCCGCGTCCACACTGAATTCAAAGAAACGAAAAGGGAAAATTTAATTAGAATCTATAACAAAGTTTGAGATATCTCCATTCATCTGCATCGTTGCAAACCACCGATGACCATGCTCACCGAAGAAGAAGGAAAAATGGGATTACGGCTCGCGAGAGCTGCGATCGAGAAATACCTGAGTGAACAGACGAGGCTCAAAGCGCCTGCGGACTTACCTGCGAGCTTTGACGAGAAACGGGGTGTTTTTGTCACGTTGAATAAATACCGTAATCTGAGAGGTTGTATTGGCTATCCCTATCCGGTATTCAAATTGAAGGATGCGATAATCGATGCGGCGATATCCGCAGCGGTTGGTGACCCCCGATTTCCGCCGGTGACCAAGAGAGAGTTTGAGAATGTGACCATCGAACTCACGGTACTCAGCATGCCGCAGGTGTTAAAAGCGAGGCCGAAGGAGTTGCCCACGCATATCGAAATAGGCAGACACGGATTGATTGTGAAGAAGGGGATGTGTCAGGGACTGCTGCTTCCTCAGGTTGCTACGGAATACAACTGGTCACCGGAGGAGTTTTTATGCCAGACCTGCTGGAAAGCCGGCCTGCCCCTGGATGCGTGGCTCGAGGCGGAGACTGAGGTCAGCACCTTCGAGGGTCAGATCTTCAAAGAGGCGGAGGCATAAGGATGCGATGATAAAAATAGATAGATATACGTGTGCGTACTGTGGCGCATGCGTCTCGGTCTGTCCCTCTGATGCAATCGAATTGGTCGGCACATGGATTCGCATCGATGAGGAGAAATGCAACCCGTGCAAAGCCTGCGTGAGTATCTGTCCGGTGGGTGCACTGGAGCAGGAGCCGGATAAAGAACGTGAGAAATGAAGAGTAGCGTGCTATAAGTAGCACTTCGCGCTTTCTATGCCGACTCACTGCAGTGATTTCAACTTCTTTTTGGTATACACCAGTGCGTCCTCACCGTCCGCATAATAGCCTTTCACGATATATGAGCGTTTGTAGCCCTGCTTTTCATAAAACCTGATCGCACGCCAGTTACTTTGTCTGACTTCCAGGGTGACCGTATCGAACGCATTGGTGCTAAATTCGCGTTCCACAGCCTTTATCAACCCGTTTCCCACTCCCCGCCTCCGGTATTCTTTATCGACCGCAATGCCTGAGATATGCCCATGCCCTTGTCTTACCGCGCCACCGACAAATCCAATGAGCCTATGCTCCGCGCTCGCCAGCGAAACCGCGACGAAGAAATAGTTCTCGAAGGAGTAGAATAGTTCCGCGATATCAGAGGCCGTGTTTATTGTTCTTATATTTCTCTTCCATAATCGTATAATTTCGTCCAAATCCGACTCTGCTGCTTTCCTTATCCTGAACTCAGCCATAAATATTATCTCATCATACGCATTGCTCTTTAAATATTTTAACCTTGGGTGGGTAATATCGATAGAGCGCCAGGCAGATGAGCGTAACTGAACGGATAAAAAAGGACCTTGCACTTTTTGAGGAGAGCATACTCGAGCTCGATTCAGCAGCGCTTACCGCGATCGAAGAACAGGTGGTGGACCTGGCGAAGCGATACTATGAGGATACTGAGTATTATCTTGAAAAGGGCGATTATGTTACGGCCTTTGGCTGTATCAATTATGCACATGGACTCCTGGACGGCATCAAGAGGCTGAAAGAGAGAGGATGATCGCAGCTTCGTGTCTTTCAAACCACCATTACGAGATACCCAATGGCAAATCCAAGTATAGCACCTGAATTGAGCAGCGGCAAGCCTGCATGCGGCTTCCCTCGACCGGCGAAACTGCTCAGCACGGCGTAGCCCGCTAGAGTTCCTATAAGGGCTCCGAACGCAGGAGCGAGACTCGCATAGCTCGCCCGCGAGGCTACCACCAAGAGCGTGGGGATGATCGCATCACCGAGCCCCATGAAGAATGCATCTTCCATCCCCCTTTCAGGAGCGTCTATCTCCTGCGAGCCCTGTACGGGCTTTCTCAAGAGCGAAAAATTACGTGTGCGCGGAAGGACAAACAGGACTGGCATGCGCAAATCAATGACTGATTCTGCCAATGTAACCATGTGCTTCGTCTTATAGACCGCCACGGCATCGTAGACCGCCAGGATTATCAGGAGCAGCAGAACTGGCAAGATGCCGAGCGAGATCCCGAAGATCGCCGCGGCTCCCCCGCCGATGAGCAAGCCGGTCACGTCGAGGACATACCATTCAGGATATTTGAAGAGGAGAACTGCGAGCGCGAGCGTGCTCACAACCGGGATATAAGGATATGGGAAGAGAACAAGCATTACGTAATAGATCGTTCCGGCGACGGCGGCAAGCATCACGAAATAAACGAGCCGTTTTCCCCCAAATTTGAGCACAAGCAGGATGAACGCGGTGAACGCAATGATAAAAATAAAGAAGAGGATGGGATTACGGGGATCTTCCGGGTTCTCAAAGGCCATGATGCCCGCCTCTTCAAAAGGTGGTGCAAGCAGGAGCGCAATGATCTGCGTGAGCAGGATAAAAGAACCCATACCGATAAACAGCAGAATACTCGCGCGTCTCTCTTCCTGCGTCTCTTCTTCACTCATTAAATTCATGTATATGGTATGACCGCGAGCCAATAAAAAGACCGGTGATATGACGTGCGATGACCCACCGCTATGTGGTGTTCCTCCTGCTTCTTGTTCTGGCGCGCGTTGCGCCCATCACATACTTTTTCAGAAAGAGTGCCAATCGTTTGCTATCCCGCTCTTTTTTGAGCAGAATATCAGTTTTGAGCACCTCTACTCCCGTATCTGCCGGGAACTGGTCATTCGAGTCGATGACCAGCGTATCCAGAATATCTTTATAACAGGTATACACACCGTAGGGCGAAACCTCAAACCCTTTTGCACGCATAAGTTTGCCTGCCGGGCCGCTTACCGCACCCGTGCCGATGATGGGTGAGATCGCTATCACCATTTTCCATCTTAGATGTTCCTGTATGCCCTTCACGCTGAGGATCGGGCCAATACTTGTTATCGGATTGCTCGGCCCGATAAGCACCATGGCTTCAGATTCTTTCTCGAGTACCTCGAGAACGGCCTCAGACGGGTTTACCTTTTCTAGGTTATCAAACGATACATCCAGAACGTCCGGCTGACCTTTTCGTGCGACCCAGAACTCCTGGAAGTGGAGTTTGCCATCCGGGGTGTGAATTATCGTACGAACCGTTGCGGGGTCGTCAGTCATCGGCAGTATCTTGATGCGATCAGGAATGCCAAAATTTCGTGCGAGCATCAAGGTCGCTTCAGTCAGGCTTTTCCCTCGCCTCAGCAGTTCGGATCGGATAATATGCGTTGCTCGATCCTTATCGCCGATCATCAACTGCTCGGGGTACCGCAACTGTTCCAGAGCGGTATGCGTATGGAAGCTGTCGTCCTGGAGCCCCCACCAGGTGTGCTTGTTTATCACCCCCGCTAGGGTGTATAACACGGAATCGATATCCGGACAGAGCAAATTGCCCGAAATCCAGAGGTCTTCCGCAGTATTCACAATGATCTGCAGCTCCTCATCCTTGAATACCCTTTTCAGTCCCACGAGCAGCTTGGGCGTTCCCGTACCGCCTGAAAGAATGATCATGTGTATGCTCTCACAGCAGTATTGCACGAGAATCCATATAAAAGTGTGATCATTGTAACCGGTTCGAGGAGCTCAGGGGATTGCGAGACCGGATTATCACGCTATAATGGATGATTAGATTAAATTCTACCATGATAGACCGCGCCCACCTTATAGTTAAAACACGATTTCTTAAAGCATGCTCTTTCCTGTACGAAAAAATTTAAGTAGCTTAAAAAACAAAAAAGAGAACACTGCCAGGTACAATGGACGAGATTAAAAAAGGTACTATCTTCTCTATCTCTGACCTGCACAATGTGCGGATCAGTATAGGCGAGATAGTGGAGGAATGGAAAGAGAAGGACTGGGAGCTGATGGGCCCGCATCCGATGCCGACGTTAGCAACGCTCAGAGACTGGGATTTCAAGCTCCTGAACCGATATAAGCCATTCTACGCACCCTTTTGTGACATGTGCTGCCTGTGCACGTATGGTAAATGTGACCTGACCTGCGGTAAGAAGGGCGCTTGTGGTATCAAAATAGACGCGCAGCAGGCGCGAATCGTGCTGATAGCCTGTTGTATCGGAACTGCTGCTCATACCGCGCATGCTCGCCATTTGCTTGACAATCTGATCGAAAAATACGGTAAGAATTTCCCGATCGATCTAGGTTCGAATATCGAGATCGAAGCGCCGATAACAAGGACGGTCACGGGCATTCGACCCACGTGCCTGGGCGATCTGGAGGATGCACTGAATTATGTTGAAAAGGAGCTCACGAATTGTTTATCCGCTGCGCATACCGGCCAGGAAGGATCATTTATTGATTTTGAGTCCAAAAACTTGCATGTGAGCATGATTGACAACTTAGCCAAAGAAATCGCTGATATAGCTCAGATCATGGGTTATCATTTTCCTAAAGGTGATCCTGATGCCCCATTGGTTGAAATAGGACTGGGTGTGGTTGACAGGTCGAAGCCCGTAATACTCTGTATTGGACATAACGTCGCACCGGGCGCGGAAGTGGTGAATTATCTCGCGGCGAGTAGCAAGGAAGGAGAGGTCGAAGTCTGTGGGATGTGTTGCACTGCGCTTGACATAACGAGATACGCGCCCCGGGCGAAGATCGTTGGTCATATCGCGCAGCAGTTGCACGCCATTCGATCGGGACTAGCGGATGTCATCATCGTCGATGAACAATGTGTCCGAACGGATGTGCTAGAAGAAGCCATGAGGGTAAAAACAGCGGTGATCGCAAGCAATGATAAGATATGCTACGGGCTGCCAGATAGGACCGACGACCCTGCAGAGGAGATTGTGAATGACCTCGTGAGCGGAGTGCCTGGTGCGTTGATATTCGATCTGGAGAAGGTGGGTGAAGTTGCTGTTGAGGTCGCTCTGCGGCTGTCGCCGAAGCGAAAGGATTTGAAAGCCCTCCCAGATCGAAATGAGCTGAAAAAAATCGCCGAAGCATGTGTGCAGTGCGATGAATGCCGGAGGGCGTGTCCAAACGATTTGCATATCCCCGATGCGATGGTCGCAGCAGCAAAAGGCAGCCTCGATACGCTTGCATCGTTATTCGAGTCGTGCATAGGCTGTGCGAGGTGCGAGTCGGTCTGCCGTGCTCAGCTCTCGCCGATGAACATGATAAAGGTCGCGGCAGACTACCGGATAAAGGAAGAGCGGTATAAAGTCAGAGCGGGGAGAGGTCCAGTGCTGGATACTGAGATACGGAACGTCGGCGCACCAATTGTGTTTGGCGATATACCAGGTGTGGTGGCCTACGTTGGGTGTCCTAATTACCCGAATGGCGGCCGTGAAGTTGCCGAGATGGCTGATGAATTTGCTAAACGGGGCTATATCGTCGTGGCGACCGGCTGCTCGGCAATGGATATCGCCCGATATAAGGACGAGGAAGGGAAGACGCTGTACGAGAAATATACCGGTGCGTTTGACCGCGGATGCATGGTGAACATCGGCTCCTGCGTCTCGAACGCGCATATTATCGGTGCAGCGATAAAAATAGCAGGGATATTCGCACGCAGGAAGCTCAGAGGCAACTTTGAGGAGATCGCAGACTATATACTGAGTCGGGTCGGCGCAGTTGGTGTTGCGTGGGGCGCGATGTCGCAAAAAGCTGCTTCAATCGCTACGGGCTGTAACCGCTGGGGAATTCCGGTAATATTAGGACCTCATGGCTCTAAGGCATACCGGAGACTCTACCTCGGCAGGAAAGATAAAAGGGAAGACTGGTATGCCTACAATGTCAAGGCGGGGGGCGAGCCATTCTATTTCGGGCCCGCACCGGAGCACCTCATATACACCGCGGAGACCAAGGAAGAAGCGATGGTGATGACCGCGAAACTCTGCATACGACCCAGTGACAATCCACGAGGGCGAATGATAAAGCTGAGCAATTATATCGATCTGCACGAGCGGCTGTTCGGCACGCTGCCGGACGATTGGCATTTATTCGTGCGCGATATATCAGAGTATTACGGGCTTCGACCGAAGGAGCTGGAACGGGAATTGGAAAAGATAGCCTGGAAGCCCATGAAAATGCCGCCTGGAAAGATATTCGATCCCACAAACCTCGAAAGGTTCAAAAACGGTTGGAAATAAAAAGATGGAGATGGAAGAACTCGTCCAGGAGACGAAGGTTTATAACTGCGTGGAATGCGGCGAGTGTACCGCCAATTGTCCGATAGCATGGTTCGAAAAGGATTATTCCCCCCGATTGATTGCAAAGAAGGCGCTTGAGGGCGTTATTGAGCCTCGTGAAGAGAAGATATGGTCCTGCATGAGCTGCCACCTCTGCAGTGATCGATGTCCGTCCGGAGTGGATTATCCCTGCTATTTTTGGGGGCTCAGAGCAGAAGCATTGCAAGCGGGTATTGAGGAAGACGCGTACGTTAGAGAACTCGAGGAGTTATTCCTCTCCGGGGATTGGGACGAGGATATTGGTATATGCCGCGAGATTGTCGGGGGCAAAACGACTGTTGAAGGGCAGGATGGTGGTATAGTGACCTCGCTGCTCATCGCAGGACTGCAGAAAGGGCTTTTTGAGCGCGCGATCGTCGTGCGAAAGAAGGCGGGATTCGGGGCTCAGGCGATCGTAACCGAGAATGTGGAGGAGATACTCGAGGCGCGTGGCTCTAAATATCAATTCTCTCCAACCATCGAACGACTGGAAGAGGCGATCATAGAGGGCGGGAAGAGGAGGACCGCAATTGTCGCTCTCCCCTGCAGTATCTATGGAATCAGAAGGATTCAACGGTTTTATCCCGATGCGGATTTATACGCAATCGGGCTTTTCTGTTTCGAGGTCTTTTATTACGACCTGCTCAAACGGATGGTGAGTGAACTACTGGGTATTGACCTCGAAGACGCGGATAAACTCGATGTGAAGCAAGGGAAGTTCGTTGTCCATATCGGTGGCGAGCAACCGGCATGTGAGGTGAAGGAACTCGAGGCTGCCTTTTGCTGCTGCGACCATCGCATCGGGGATATGCAAATCGTTT
>RXIE01000134.1 GCA_004212135.1 Candidatus Methanophagales archaeon ANME-1-THS
CTTTTCCTCATTCTCCTCAAGTTCTATACCTACCATGAATATATCATGGTATTCGGAAGTTCTTAAATTGTTCCAAAATTAAGTTGTTGAAACACTAGCACGTGAGCCTTCTAAGAAGACCTCTGCTTTTATATCTGATAACGCTGTTCTCTAAATCTCTTCAATCTTCTGAGCACGTATACCATGCTTAACCGCAACACCACGTAGCTTCTCATCTTCGGTTACAAGAATTTCGTTCAGTGAGATCGAAGCATGGAGATAAGAGGCATCATAATAGCTCAGATTGGTTTCAAAAGCAACCTTGAGCACCTCAGAGCTCATGCCTATTTTCAAGAGTTCCATCAATGAAATAATTCTTGATACGAACTCCACAAGCGTTATTCCTTCATCCAGGGATAGTTGCTTTCGTACAACTTCCTTCCGTCCGGATGACATTTCCAAGCTCGTAGGGGGCTAAATCAACTGTTTTCGCCCTTGTTAGCTGCTCCAGGTAGTCAAGCTCTATCGCTCTATAAATAGAGCTGGCATCAAAGAGTGAATGAAACAAAAATAAAGAAGGGGTAAAGAAAAAACCCCTTCCAGCCTTTTTCCTGTTTTGGTTTGGCTTTTGGTTGGTCTCTGTTTTTTGGTAAAACTTTTTTCCCAAAAGTTTTATGGTATGATGAGATCTCGTTCACCAGCCGGCTTGAACTCACGGAGCGCGCCTCTGCCGAACTCTCTCGTCACATAGCCCCAGTCGAACGGCAGGTCTCGATCCGCAAATGCCACCTTGTGCAGCGGTGAGAGCACCCAGGCATCCTTGCTCGACAGGTGTGCACCGGCAACCAATCCTGCGTATGCGCTCTGGTGCCCGACGTTCATCGCAAAGTTCGGATAGTTCGTGCCTCGCATCTCGAATGGCAGTCCCTCATCGCTCCGGTATGCCATCGACGTCGAGGATGTGCACTGGTCTTGCAGGTCATAGCCATAGAACCCTAACCGGCCGACACTCGCGTAGTGCAGCAACTGCGCCAGTCCCCAACCGTTCAACGCGCACTGTGCGCATCCTGTTCCACTTGCCACGGCAGTTGCAGCACCTGCAGACTGGCATGCGGCCCTTACAGAACCGCCGAAGTGCGACTCCGCAACGGTTGGATACGCCTCGTATTGCGTCAGGCAGTAATCTGACTCTGCTCGTACCAGCTTCTCAATGTTCTCCATCGTGCGTTCTGCAGCGCAGCGCTCGCCGAACATGTCGATCGCAATCTCGTCACCCTTATAGCAGAAGTCCTCCAGGATGTTGTCCGTGTAGGTTGCCGACGCGTATTGCGTGAAGCCCACACCACCGGACATGTAGGTTCCGAACCATAACTGGTCTTGAACCAATGCACCCACGGCAATGGACTCTAACTCTGCCCTGATTGGATCGTTCGGGAACAATGCCGGAGACCTCGTGCAGTCCGCATTTAAGCCCAATGGGAATCCACCAGGCTCGTTGTGCGCCCTCGCTCGCCTGACCGGCATGTAGTTCGACATCAGGATGACCGATGCGTGCTTCGCCATGAAGGCGAACTCGCCGGTTGCCGATTCACCCGCGCACATCTTGTAGGCGTTGATGAACGACATCCCGACCTGCATGCCCACCCATCGGAACATCGTGCCGCCGTCCGTCTGCCTCCCAACGATCGTTGGCATCCAGAGCACGTGCCATAACTTCTTGCCGATCGCGCCTTTCAACTGCTCCGCCTGCTCGCCTGGCTTCTCCCAGCCCGCCGGGAACTCCTTGTTGATGTCTATAATCATTCTCCGGTCGAGTGCATCTGCCAGGTCATCGTCACCGGTATATGCCTTCGCGTACGAGTCGTACACCAGTGCCGGCTTCGTCTCCACCATGTGCTCCTGGATGGTCGCCGCGCCCGGTAGTGCGTGGTTGATCACTTCCAGGTAGTGGTTGATTGTATCAGGGGTAACTTCCTTGCCCAACCTCGTCTCCAGAATCCCATGCGCATCATCCAGTCCAAGAATAATGCACCTTCGCATATCGTCGTGGCACTGTTGCATTGCGGCATTGTTCATCCAACCCTTTTTATACAGGCAGATCTTTATACAGTGATGGAGCACGGTGAATACTAACGCGAGTGAAGGGGTAAGGATAGAAGCAACAGTGGATCTCGAAGGAGATGATGAAGCATTTAGCAAAATTAACGAGGTAAAGGTAACACTTATAGGAAGAGGAGAGAAGATCAAGGAAAATCGCGCACGGCTGATAAAGCTGTACTGCAACTGGCGAGGGCTGAATCCGGGGGACCTGATAGAAGAAGCCAGAAGAGTCGGTGTGAAGAAGATAGAACTGAAGTTAAAAGAGTTTTACGACTGGCTCAGAACGGACTATGTAATACCCCAAAAAGGAGGGAAGAGACGAGGAGAAAAAGGACTGGCACCACGGTCCGCAGGTCGCGTCATTGAGGATGTACGGGTATTCTATAAGGAGAACGATATCCCCCTCGGCAATTTACACTTACCAACGCCACGGAAACTCAAAGAGAACTTCAGAAGGTTCCTATCCGCACAAGATGTAAGGCGGATGATCGATGTCTGCGAGCGATTACGGGACAAAGCGATTGTTCTCTGCGCATTCCAGGGCGGGCTGGGGATGAAAGAACTAATCACACTGAACTATGGCGATGTGGCTGAGGGGTTAGAGAAAGGCGAGGTGCCACTCACGTTACATCTCATGAGAGAAAAGGAGGGGATAGAATATTATACCTTCCTGGGGGAAGACGCGGTTGATACCTTACGATGTTATATCAAGCTGAGAAGAAAAGGGTCACGATATCTCTCACCCGAAGTGATAAAAAACGATTCCCCACTCTTCATATCCGAATCTAACCGTCGGAGAAAGGAGCGTGTGAGAGCTTATGAGGGTGGTATCAATCGGGCTCTGCAAGCAGTAGCGCTCAAGGCAGGGCTGATCAATGAAGAAGAAAAAGGGCGAACGATAAACACTGCGGGGGTACATGCCTTACGCGCTTCCTTCTCGACCATCCTGAGAGATCAAGGTGTTCCTTCGGACTATGTAGAAGAGATGCTTGGGCATAAGCTCCCGTATGATGGCGCGTACCTGAGACCAACGGTAAACCGGCTCAAGGAGGCATATGTAAAGGCATATCCCGCTCTGAGCATTAAAAAGGTAGTCGTGAAGCCACCACTGAAAGAAGAGATCGAGGAACGAGTCAAAGATTATTTAGCACGAGCAGGCATCACGAATAAGCTGGGCAGTATTTACAAATGCTCGTACTGTAGTAGCCATATTGACCAAAACTGGCAGGTATGTCCTTACTGCGGCTCGAATATCGGGATAACAAAATGTCCGCACTGTGGCTCCTCATGTTCCTCATCATGGAAGTTCTGTCCTTATTGCAAAGGAAAACTGAAGGATTAGTAGTTGTTTACCGCCGAGATCGCGGAGAGCACTGAGAGGATGGAAAAAGAGAGACTCAACGGGATAACCGAAAGTATTATTGGCGCTGCTATCGATCATCAGGCTCAGGGACTCTCCTACCTTAGACTTTCAGGTTGCAAGGTCGGCTTACTGATCAATTTCAATGTTAAGGTTCTGAAGGAATGCATTCGCCGAGTGGTAAACGATTTTCCTGACTCTCCGTGTAAGCCCTTTCAGGGCTTGCGGGGACGTGGGGCGGAGCTCCACACTTTGCGGGCTCCGCGGTAACCACTAAAAAATGGGAAAAAAAAATGAACGAAGGTGCAATGCCGGACGTCTTGGACTCGTTAGCGAAGATCGGGAAGGAATGGGAATTAGGGGAATTAGCATGGCGTGTCTGGGGCTGCATACTCTTCCATTCCTGCCCCGTATCACAGAAGGAGATCGAGGAAAGCACGGGCTATAGCAGTGGAATGATCAGCATAAGCTTGCGAAAATTGAAAATGGCAAATATGATTAATGAGATTAACATGGGCGGAGATATTCGTTATTCGGTCAACACCTCTTTAACTGATGCGTTTGGTAACTTTTCGAAGCGGTTCTTCGAGGATAATATAAAACCGGTGATTGCACTGCTGTCTGAGAATTTAGAAAGAATAAAGGATGCAAAAGTGAAAAGAACCTTCTGCGAACTCATGAATGAATGTGAGAAATTAGATCCTCTGGTTCTGACCCTCTCCAGGATAATCGAGGATATGAACGCGGGTACGATGAAAACCGTGGGAGAGACGGAAAAGAGAAGTGGGATAGCCAGCTTCACAGAGACATTTAGAGAGAGCATCGTGGACCTCAAAGAAGGGTCTAAGGTGGTCTTTACCGGGTCGGTCGCTGTATGCACGCCATTTGCCGAATTGCTCGCGTACACGATTAGAGATAGAGGTTTTGAGATGGTATATGTGCCCGGAGCGGATGCGAAGGAGGCGCGGAAGATACGCGAAATACCGAATATCGGGTTCAGTGTGGTAGATGAGCAGGCGGATCCGAAGAATCCTGATACGGTTGTACTGCTCGGTGGGTTAGCGATGCCAAAATTTGGGTGCCCGCTGGAGAATGTCACTCGTCTGATTGAAGATATCGCAGGAAAGAAGAAACCGAAGATCATTGGCGTTGAGTTCATGAACATATTTGAGCGTGCAGAATGGGATAAGAAGATACCATTCGATACGATCATAGATACCGCACTGTAGGAATTAGATCAATCCAGCCCTTATTAAGGGAACCCCAATCTTATTAAAATCCTCATCTCTTCCCACAACTAACTTATCCTTCTTAACTCTCGCGGTGGCTGCTGCAAATGCATCGGCAAGGGATATCGCATGCTCTCCTTTTATCTTACCTGCTTCTCTCCATACTGCATTATCGGCAAGAGGCACTATCTGAAGACCGTAAACTCTCAAATTATGCACCTTCTCGTCTGCAAGTGCAGGGGCTCTTCGATAAAGGATGTAATAAAATTCAGTGAGATTGACAATGTTGAGAAAACCTTTTTCCTCCTTCCTCTGGATCCTTCTCAGCAAATCTTCTACTATATCCGCCCCTTTTTCGCCTAAATAGAAGATCAACAAAGATTCGGTATCGAATACCACCATTTATCGTATCTCCAGATTCTTCTCTTTGCTTTGATCCTCTTTCCTTGCCTCTTCTACGACATCTTTCGCTTTTTGGCCTTTAAATAACTCTCTTAGCGAGCCTTTTTCCTCAGAAATGTCAGGAAATGGCAGGAATAAAATGCCTTTTTCTGACTCTCTCACTATCGCTCTATCCTTCAACCCAAATTTTACTCTTAAATGTTTTGGTATGGTGGCCTGCCCTTTTTTCGTTATTTTAACTACCTCTAAATCCATCCTCATCACCATGTAATACTACTTCTATCTGTATTACTTAAAGGTTATGGTATTACAAATGGCACGCTTTCAATGCGGCATCGACGAGAACATCTTCCACCATGGTGAGTGACGGGTCGAAGCATCGCTCTCGCATCCAGATGTCCCGTGCGGTTATCCCCGCTCTTATAGCAAGTGTCAGCTCATTGATCCGCTCAGCAACCGTCTCCTCGGAGATGAGCTGCGCGCCAATCAACCTCTGACTCCTAGCTTCGAAGAGCAATTTGGCAACGATCAGCTTTCGGTCGGGGAAGAATCGTGCTCTGGTATATTTAACCGCACTTCCAGACTTTAGGGGTATGCCATATCGCCTCGCCACCTCGGTTATCACCCCGACCGAGCCGATCTGGAGACCCGAGATCGTGGCCACCGTGGGGCTCAAACAAGGTCCATAGGACGAACTGATACCTCGTATGTTGTTCGCCACCACGCGCGCTTGAATTAACGCGGTCGATGCTAATTGGCTCAATCGTGGATGATGGGTGACCGCATCGATCACCTCGAGACAATCACCAAGCGCATAGACGTTAGCCAGATAGAGGTTTCCTTTCTTCACCCGCAACGCTGGATCGGTCACTATGCCACCACTCTCTCCGATAGCGATCCCCGCAGCTCGCGCGAGGTCCACATTGGGCCGCACTCCCGCTGAGATCAGAACGATATCAGCCGGAAACTCTTCATTGTCCACCAGAACTGACTTCACATGCCGGGCACCTCTGAGCGCACGAACCGTTCTCCCAAACATAAAAGTAATCTCTTTATCCAACCGCTTCTTAACCAGCGATGCGATATCCGCGTCCAGAATAGCTGGAAGGGGATAAGGGAGCTTCTCCACAACCCTCGTCGTGATACCCCGTTTTGAGAACGCGACTGCGGCTTGCAGGCCGATCCATCCAGCACCGATAATTACTGCATTGCGCGTCTCCTCAGCATGCAGAGCCGCATCCACCTTCTCCCCATCTTCTCTGGTGTTCAGGGTATACACTCCCTCAAGATCCGTTCCCTCGATCGGTGGAATGAACGGCCTACTTCCTGTGGCGATCACCAGCTCGTCATAGCTGAGATCCTCACCTGAATCAAGGTGCACATACCGCTCTTCTAAATTGATGCGTGTCACCTCAGTCCCGGTTCTGAACTCAATGCCCTGCGCGCGATAAAATTCCGGCTCGAACAGATCCAGATCCTTGATCTGATATAGTCCCTGGAGCGCAAATGGCAATCCACACATGGAGAAGAACCCCTCATGCTCTTTCTTGAGCAGTGTGATCTCCAGCTCTTCAGCATCAGCAGCTCCTTTACCCCGCAGCAACAGCTCCAATACGTCAATGCCGGCAGCGCCTCCGCCAACAATCACCACCTTCTTCACCATGCTCTTTTTCCCTCCTATTGCAGGATACAAGATGCAAGATGCGGGAAATAAGACTATGATTTATGACTGGATTCCACAGTTTTAATGATAACGGGGCGTCGCCCCGTTGACCCCGAAAACCCTGTAAGGGTTTGATTGTGAATTTTCCGTCCTAATTCTTCATACCTCCGTATAAAGCCACCAATTTCCAAATCCTTATATGTCTGAAATGCCATACTTCATCCTCCTGTATCATGTATCATGGATCTTCACCATACCTTCTTCGCTATCGTATAGGTCTCTTCCATCTCCTCATCCGACACGATACCAACACTGATTGAGTCTGCATACTGATAAATGAACGAGAACAGGGATGAAGTATGGCATTTCAGACGCGCAGCCAGGGGTTTTATCGCGATCACCTGCTTGTCTGTCGTTTCCAGCGCTTGCAACGTGCGGTCACGAGTCGGCGCCATCGCGTATCCCACGGAATTTACAGGAGCAAGGTACACCTCAAACTCAAAACCCGCCCTGTCCAGTTCTTCGATCGTCTCGCCAGGATAGTGCGTGGATGCCGCGGGTGACGCACCCAGTTCTCGTATCTGTTTTATCCATCCATGGAGTCGGGGATCAAGCGCATCGCAGAAAAGGGCATGTATCGCGATTATTTCAGGCTTCAACGGCTTGATTAGCTCCAGATCCTTCTCGAATCGCTGTCCGCTCGGTATGGTTGCCGCGACAAAGAATTTCGTGCCGAGCTCCCTCGCCGCTGCCTTCAATGCATTGACCAGTGGTTCATAAACAATGAGTTGAACGGCTTGTACGCCAAGCGTTGCGGATTTGATGAATAAGCGCTCCATGTTGCGCTCGTTAGAAAAGAACATTGTCCGGTAGTCATAGGCCTTCCGCCCGAACTGTCCAGCTCCGATAAACGGAGATGTCCCCAGCATGAGCTTCGGTAGTTGTACTTGCATTTCCCTTCTGTTATGTATAGGTTCTAACCTAGAAGATAATGAACTGCAGGGATACACAAAAGGGAGAGCAAGGCAAACGGTGGTGAAACTATGAAGATAGGGCTTATCTTGTATTCAAATGATTCTGGACCCGATGGAACGCTTTTCGGGTTCGGTTGCCTACGATGAACCAATTGTGAGATGGGTAAAGATGAGGAACGATGGGGTGATCCACGCCTCAGATTTAACGAGATGCTATGGCTTGCCCTTGACCATATCAACGTCGAGGTTAAGTGAGGCGAGATTTGTGGGTTTCTCGGTCCGAATGGTGCAGGTAAAATCACAACTACACGGATGCTCACCGGGCTTTCACAGATGCTGCAGCCCGCAATAAAAATGCGCTCTAAAACGGTTGAAGAGTAAGCTAAGCTATCCTCAATTCCTCTATGCTTGTTACCTTACCATCCTGCATATGCGCGATGCGATCGCAGACATCATACGCGAAGTCAAGATCGTGCGAGACGATCAGGAACGTCATGCCGAGGTTCTCCCGCGCCGCTCGGATCGACTCGGCCACGAACTTCTTCGTGATGGGATCCATCGTCCCTGTGGGCTCGTCGAGGATCGCAATTGCCGGCTCCTTCATCATGATCTGGGCGAGCGCGATACGCTGCCGTTCCCCTACGCTCAGTTCCGCCTGCTTCTTCTGGAGCAGCTCCTCCACCTCAGCCTCACTGAACCCCACACTCCGCAGCATGTATCTCGCCTTCATTCGCCCCAGTTCCATCGGCAGATCCAGGCCGATGCAGGAGGTGAGATTCTCCAGGATCGTATTCTCCGGATATAACGTGAACTCCTGGTGGAGCATCGCCACCCTCGTCCCGGCATGTTCGCCCGTGCCTTCTGTCCGTGCCGCCCACGAGAGCCAGACACCGGTCTCTGCTACTCGTCCCACTTCGATCCACCGATCACCGACCCGAATCTTCACTGAACCACCCGTCAGGGGGTCTACCTGGCAGATGATACGCGATAAACTCGTCTTGCCCGCGCCGCTCATGCCAATGAGCCCGAAGATCTCGTTCTCATAGATCGTGAGCGAGACGTCGTCTACCGCTTTGACCATACCCCGCCAGATTGAATAGTAATACTTCTTGCAATGCTCGATCTGGATCTTCGGCTCGCCCACCTTTACGCGTTCCTCGCGTCCTATCTCGCCCACCTGCTTCTCAAAGGACTCGACCACCGTCTTTGAGTCGCCATAGGTGATGACCTCACCGTGATCGAGCCAGAGTGCCTTCTCGGTCAGTTCCTCGATGACTGATGGCCAGTGCGACGTCGCGATCAAGGTCATGCCGCCCTTTGTGCTCTCGCGCAGTGCTTTGTGCACGAGTTGCCCGGTCTTCACGTCCAGCGTCCCCGTAGGCTCATCAGCAAGGAGAACAAAAGGATCTAACGCCAGTTGGCGTGCGAGCACAACCCGCTGCTTCTCACCACCACTCAGGTCGCTCGCAGGAAAGGAGATCCGGTGCACCATCCGCACGGCCTTCAACAGTTCATACGCTCGCCTGAACCGCTCATCGGCCGGATAATTCCGGCTCTCCAGCGCCTGCAGGATGTTATACATCACGGTATCCTCGCCATAGAGCCCGAACGTGCGCTGCAACATAATCGCGACGCGTTTCTTTATCCGCTTCCGCGCTTCTCGATCCTTCCAGTAACTGATCTCGCGTAATTCTAACCTGCTTCCACAGCTCGGACAGACCGAACCGACTTTGCTCGGCGGCTCCAGCGATCCAATAGCAGGATGGACGCCTTCGAATGCACCCTCACGCTCAAGATACTCGGGACAGACCGCCACCCTGAAGATCACCTCACCACCGGTCGGTGCGTATTCTTCAGTTCCCCGGAGCATATGAAGCAGAACTGATTTGCCGGCACCGCTTCGCCCGAGCAGCCCCAGGGGCTCACCTTCGTTGATCACCACACTCACGTTCTTCAGTACCTCTTTGCCATCAAACTCCTTGCACACGTTCGAGATTATGATGAACGGCTCTTTTTCTGTCATTTTCCTCTCACTCTTTTAAACTGACCGCCATCAAGCCCTTAGAGGGCTCGCGGGGGCACGGGCAGAACCCGTGATGGGGCAGAACCCCCACATGGATACAATTTATATAGATAAATACAGAATAAAAATATTATCGACTTTGTAATGAAATTTTACCAGTTCCCCCCATCCCCTCATCAATTGCATCTTTCACTCAACGAAGGAAATCGCTTCTCGCGGGCAGGCCTCCGCACACGAGTTGCAGGTAATTCCCTTAGAGCTGGAGCACCTCGTATACGCTATTCGTGCCTTCTCTCCTGTGATTTCAATTGCATGCGCTTCGCAGATGCATACCTGGCTCGGATACCAAAGTGCTTCACGACACTCAGAATTCTCTTCAAATCATGTAATCCCGACTGCGTAGGTTCAGTAAGAATGAGTGCCAGAACCACGCCACTGAGAGAAGCAATCACGGGACACCCTATCCCTGGAGGTCCGTCAATGAGAATCAAGGTGCTGTGCGATTCGTTCGCTAATTCGATCGCCCTGTCCCTTACCGCAGTGACTAATTTCCCTGAAGCTTCCTCTGCGATCTTCAATTGGGCATGTGGTCCGTATCCTGTCTCTGATAGAAAGGTATAGCCAGATACTCGCTCTTTCAAACGTATTGCATCTTCGGGGCATGAAATAACGCACACACCACATCCTTCACA
>RXIE01000135.1 GCA_004212135.1 Candidatus Methanophagales archaeon ANME-1-THS
TGGGCTTCCGCCAGAATTTGTGACGGAGGTCGTAACGAGCATGCCCGATTTGAAAGCTGGTATTGCAATGAATGTAGAGATTCCAGATAACTTCTATTCGTTAGTCGCACGCGAACACAGCGAGGAGCGAAGGGAGGAGGAGATCGAACTCTTCGAAGAACCGCTGAAAGAAAAGATGAAGGGCATGCCCGCGACGAGGAAGTTGTATTACGAAGAGCCGTATGCCGTGGAGTTCGAGGCTACGGTTCTGGGTTCCGTTGATGGATTTGTGATCTTAGACCAGACGTTATTTTACCCCGAAGGGGGCGGTCAACCTGCTGATATGGGCTACCTGACCGTAGGAAAAGATAAGCAAAGCGCAGCGAAGGTAAAGGTCGTGGATGTGCGAGACCTTGAGGGCGTGATTCTGCATAAAATAGAGCATGGCGAGCTACCCAGAGGGGCCGTGATTTCAGGGCATATTGATAGCACGAGACGCAATGCGCATAAAAGGCATCATTCCGCCACGCATATTGTTATACACGCGGCACGGACAGTACTGGGCGCCCATGTCTGGCAAGCAGGAGCGCAGAAGAGTGAAAAGCGAGCACGGCTGGATATCACCCACTTCAAACGAATTTCGGATGCCGAACGAAGAGCGATCGAGCTGCTCGCGAACAAGATCGTCATGGAGAACAAGGAGATCAAGGCGAGTTTCATGGATCGGAACGAGGCGGAACAGAAATATGGGTTCAGGATTTATCAGGGTGGCGTACCTACCGGCCAGAAGATACGGATCGTGCGAACCGGTGCGGATGAGGATGTGGAGGCATGCGCAGGAACACATTTTTCCTGGACCGGTGAGGTCGGTCCGATAAAAATCGTGCGCACCGAGCGGATACAGGATGGCATTGAACGAATCGAGTATGCCGCAGGTGAGGCCGCGGTCGAGGAGATCCAGGCGCAGGAAGAGTTGATACGGAAATCCGCCTCGGTGTTAAAGGTGCCACCTGAGAGACTTCCTTCGGTGGTTGAACGATTCTTTGAGGAATGGAAACAGTTAAAAAAGGAGAACGAGCGATTACGCGGTCAGATAGCGGAACTCGAACTCGGGCGATTGAAACGAGAAGCTCAAGAGCTCCATGGTGCACAGGTTATCGTAGCGGTCGTGCCCGATGCGGATACGAAAGAGCTCCTGAAAATCGCTTCGCAGCTCGCGAACGATAACTTCATGACGCTCTTAATCGGGAAGAGTGAACGACATGCAGCAGCCGTTTGCTCTATTCCTGCTCAGCTCAGAGGGGCGGTACATGCAGGCGATGTCATCAAACGTGTATGTGAGGTGCTCGGCGGCAGCGGTGGTGGTAAAGGGGAACTTGCACAGGGTGGTGGGGCGAAGGTGGAGATGGTAGAAAAAGCTCGCGAAGAGGGGCTGCGAGTTATAGAAGCGGCGTTAATGAAAAAATAGAAAAGGATATTATACCCAAAGGCTACATTAAAAACGAGGTGCTCTGCGTGTATCTGATCATAGTGGGCCTGGGCGGCATAGGAAGAAATCTGGTAGATATCGCCACTAAGGACAAGAACGATGTGGTGGTCATCGATGCGGATGAGAAGCGATGCAAAGAGATCGCCTCGAAATACGATGTCCTGACGATTGTGGGCGATGCAACGCAGAAATCGACCTTAGAGGAAGCGAATGCCCAGCGAGCCAATGCGCTCATCGCAACGACCTCGGACGATGCTAACAATCTCCTGATGGCACTGACCGCCAAAGAGCTTGGTACAAAGAATATCGTCGCCGTGGTGAACCAGGAAGAGCATGTGGAGATGTTCAAGAAAGCGGATATCTCGATGATTGAAAAGCCCGATATGACCGTTGCACGGCATCTTTACCTCCAGGCTAAACGACCGAAGGTCAAGGATTTCATCTCAGTTGGCGGTGGTAAAGCTGAGATCTTTGAGGTTATTGTCTCGAAGGATTCACGTGCAGTGGGGAAAGAGTTGTCGCAATTGAACATTCGCGGCGGAATTGTCGTGGCGGTCGAGCGTAATGGTGATATGATTCTCCCGAAAGGTGATACGGTTTTCAAAGCAGGCGATCTTGTCACGGTATTCGCGATGAGCAAGGATGTGGAGCTGATAAGCGCCCTCTTTGCGTTATGAAAAGTGCTCTGATCAAGGGCTTAGAGCCACAATTCAATTAAACCGATCGAAGAAGAGTGTATTATGCCGCGTCTGGGGAACTTTCTGTCGGTTCTGGATAAGAAAGCCATTGCCGCTGACCACTCGATAAGGCGAGCCGAAGGTCCCCAAGCCTTTAAAAGAGCCATAAAGCAGAATAAACAGCAGAACTGCCCCGAGGCTGACTGCGCTCCCAAAGACAAAGGTCAAATTATGGGTGGGCGTTAGAGTCCATAAATAGCCCGCGATTACACTTGAGGGTAAGGTCATTATGCCGATCATGGTATGAAACGTGCCCAACGCGGTCGCCCGTACTTCTTCGGTCGATAAATCGCACACAAATGCCCTCTGATTCCCTTCGACGAGCGCATACACCGCACCATAGAACGGAAAGAGCATAAAGAAGGCGAGCCGTGAATTGAAAACCGCAAAGCCGAGGCAGGTACAGGCGAAGAGGAGATAGCCGAAAATAAGCACCCTCACCTTTCCTATTCGGTCTGAAAGCGTGCCAAAGGGAATGGCGAGGCCCGCATAGAAGCTGTTGAAAAGGACGTACAAGAGGATAGCAAGGGCGATTGACTCCTTCAGGGGCATGAGTGGCATGAACGCCGCCTCCGCCTTCAAGATGAAGAACATATAGGTGAAATTGGCTAACGCGAAGAGTGTAGCCACCATAATGAAGTCCACAAGTGGTGGAGAGAGTTTTTTCAGGCTAATCTGCAGGCTTATCTTCTGCGGGTCTCGCTTACCCTCTTTGACAAAATAAAGTGGGGTGAGCGAGATAAAAGCGATGATCGCCGCAATCAGGATGATCGCGTTGAACTCAAAGTCCAGGAACCAGTATAAAAGGAGCGCCGCGAGACCGCCAAAGATCGCACCGCAGGTATCAAATGCACGGTGTATGCCAAATCCCGTCCCACTCGCTTCGGGCATCGAATCTGCAATGATCGCATCCCGTGGTGCGGTTCTCAACCCCTTCCCCACGCGATTAAAACTGGCGAAGATCAAGATGTGCGGCCATGTCCGTGAGAAAGAGAGGAGCAATTTGAAGCTGGCAGAGGTCAGGTAGCCCGAGGTGACGAATATCTTCCGTTTTCCCAGTCGGTCAGACCAGTATCCCGAAAAGACTTTGAGCACACTGGCGATACTGTCCTGCAGCCCTCCGATGAGGCCCACGATCAGACCCCCACCACCTAAAGCGGTAATGAACAGGGGAAGAATCGGAATGATCATTTCACTCGCCAGATCATTGAGGAAGCTCACCACGCCCAGGAGGAGTATATTCACGCTTATCCCTTTGAGTTGCTTGGTGCTCTCCATAGCGCTTTTTAGAAAAGGTATGTTCAAAGAAATACCGTGCGTACGTTTATGCGCTCCGATGCACATGCTCGCTCTTCGAGAGGAGTTCAGGTATTTGTGAGCCACGTATATTCAGGTTGCATGAATTCAAACGAGAGGATCTCCAATCTTATTTTAGCTACGAAACGTTAAACTATATATGGAGCCACTGTTCTTTCTAACCAGAAGAGCGTCGATGGTCTAGAGGCATGACTTGGGCCTTCCAAGCCCACAGCCCGGGTTCGAACCCCGGTCGACGCATAAAACTTTCTTATGTGGGGCTCCGCCCCATCACGGGCTCCGCCCGTGCCCCCGGAAGCCCTGTAAGGGCGTAAAGAAAGTTTTATCAAAGAAGAATAAGAAAAGCGTTGACGGAAAAGAAATTCTAACAGTTCAACGGCTGAGCATGTTTACGTTCCAGATCCCTCTGCCATCTCCCCGTAGAACGTCCATATGAGAAGGTTTTATATGGGCTTACGCTCAAAAGAGAAGTGGGGGGATAAAGATGAAAGTTAAGGAGATAATGAGCTTTCCAGCCATCACTGAAGATGAAGATGCATCGGTCACCAGAATAGTGAAGCACATGGAACAGTCGCGAGTGGGGAGTATTGTGATAACACGAGGAGGCAAACCGGTCGGGATCATCGTTGACCATGACATAGCGGCAAAAGTTATACTGACGGATAGAAACCCAGACGAGGTGAAGGCAAAAGAGATCATGTCATCACCGTTGATCTCCGTGGGTTCAGACGCATCAGTGGAGGACGCATGCGAACTCTTCGCACGGCGGGGTATACGAAGACTGCCGGTTATAGAGGGAAAGAAGCTCGTGGGGATTATAAGTCTCAGAAATATCGTGACGAGGGAGCCACTGCATGTAAAAACCTACTTGTTCTGATTGATTGAGCACGTGGATAGGCGAACTCGGTGAGCGAAAATCAGAAGCTATTAATAGTACAAATACTCTATAAAAATCGGGGGTGATAAAAGATGTTATTCATAACCTGCGTAAAAGTCAACCCCGGCAAGGCGAATGAAGCGAGGAAATTCGGCGACAAATTACTGAAAACGCCGCCCAAGGGCGTTAAGTTCTTACACGTCTTCCACACACTGGGTAGGTATGACGCGATCTGGATTTACGAAGCGGAGGATGCAAAGGTGATCGAAGGATTCCTTCACGAGAGCAGAGATGTCGCAACGACCGAGACCTGGGTTGCATTTGCACGCGAGATGTAAATTGAGGACCTGCGGGGCAGGTCCGCTTCTATTTTTTTCCCTGACATTTAGTCATACTTCGATTCGTTCACGTCTTTGCGTTGCGCCGTTTCTAAAACCCGAGCGCATCTTCGATCCGGCCCAGCTCCGCACCGGTGGTCTCATACCCCACCGCATAGCCCTTCGTGTTGGCGAGTAGTGCCGCACCAATCAAGGGAACACCAAGATTAACACTCCCGATCTCCACGGGCAATTCGAAAGACTCTTCCAAAAATTCTAATTCCTCACGGGTCGCATTTTTATGTGCCAGAATGCCCTTGTTGGTCGCTACCGCTGCCATCCCGACGGTTTTTAAGCCCCCGATCGTGCCCTTATAGACCCTTACCCCGAGCGTTTTGGCTACCAGATCCACCGTCTTCTCTGATACCTGAGGATGAACCAAGGCCACGGTATCGTTTGCAAGTATAATATTCCCCGCTGCGGTCATCTTCTCTCCGGCTGGCAGCCTGCTGAGTTTTGCCCTCAGCCCTTGCGCCCGTAGAAATTCCCGTATCTTTCGAAGCTCGCTATCCAGTGCATAAGGGGAGAAGATAAATCCATTGGTGTTCCCCACGGCCAAACAGCCAACCAATGAGGACCCTGCTATCGAGGTTCTTACTGCTTTCACGGCCAGGGCTCGCTCCATCTTCGTCGCGAGGGTATTGGATATATGCGAAGGCAAAAGAACCAGGGATTCGGTACAGCTCGCAAAAACACCGATATACGAACTCCCATCAACACTAAACAGCCGCGTTATCTCTTGCTCTCCTCGCCGTTTCATCACATCGTATTATTCCACAAGTTCAGCCTTAATTCGATCCTCTTCCTCGGTTACCTTCACGCGTATCTTAGATGGCGGTTTCTGGTCGCCGCGTTCCCATACCTTCTCGTTTATACTCGCACCTAAGACAATCTCCTCAGCTTTTGTATGCCGCGCCAGATATTCCCTGATCACCGCGATTGCACGATTACTTCGCTTCGATCGCGGTGCTTTTTTTACCGCTCGCAGCGGTATGGTATAAATCCGTTCGGTTACTCCTGTGCCTTTCTCCTCTCCCATAACGAACACCCTCACACTTTAAGCTTTGTTCTCCGCCACTGCCTTCGTTTTGGATGCGTGGTCACTCTCCGACTCGTCTTGAGCATGATCCATGCAGGAACTCTTCGATTCTGTTTATTCGCTTTTGCAAGCCTGATCTTCTTGCCTTTTGTGTTCTTGCTCATCGCTCGGTATAAGTAAGTAGTATGCTTTTTATTTAAATAGCTCTGACCTTGCAGTATACAAGCTTTGTGGATGCGAGGGATTACGATACGATGAAGTTGGGTATTATAACCGATTTTAGCGCTGCGCATTCGCTGCCACGACATCCCGGAAGATGCAAGGACCTGCACGGGCATACCTACAAGGTGGAGGTCGTAGTGGAAGGCGAAAAGAAGGATGAGACTGAGTGCGTCGCTGATTTTTCGGAAGTGAAAGCAGTAGTGGAGGAGGTGCTCGAGCTCGTTGATCATAAGTTCCTCAATGAGCTGATCGAAGATCCAACGAGCGAGAACATAGCATTGTTCCTTAAGGTCGCACTGGAGAAGCGATTGAACGGTTCACCATTGGGCGTATCGCTCCATTCGATCAAGGTCTGGGAGGCGAAAGACAAGTGGGTGCTGGTGGAGCGCGAATAGGTCGCTACGCGGCGTGTTTCCATGCTACCAGATTCAACTCATACCTCATGGTCCTGGCGTCATACGCAAGTACGCCCTCTGCAATGATCAGAGCTCCTTCCTGCAACCCTGAGATCGGCGGCATATGAGTATCCGCGAGCTTTACTCGCAGGTGATAGGTGCCGGTCTCATCGCGGAGATAAAAAACGCGCTGGTAAATCTCCTCAACATAACCTGCGACCTGTATCTTTCTCCCTTTATACGCCTCGGGATCCATCGCGATCTGGGCTACAAATGAGATAGTACTGCCCGAAGTAAGCTTCTTTATCGCGTTCTCAGAGACGACGAGTTCATATTCGCCCCGGTAGACCTCCACAGTACCTTCAAGCTCTAGTTCATCGCCATAGCTCAGGTTGAGCACTTCCTTGCTTCCAGCGACCTTCGAATTGACAAATATGAGCAGCTCTGTTCCGTTCCCTTCGATCTTCATAACCACATTTCCGGATTCCGTAAGGCTGAACGCAGTGAGAACACCTCGTGTGCGTATAACTGTACCTTCATGGAGCGCGACCTCATCCAACGGCACCAACGGGGGATTGACCACCACTGAGAGTGTGTAAAGGATAGCAATACCGACGAGGGAGAAGCTGATCACGAGTTTGGCTGGTTTATCCATGGTCCGAATGCTCCCTTTCGGTTTATAGACTTAAAACACCAATGATCTATAATTTTTATGGTTGGTTTATAAAGACAATTCTTTCGTTTCCGCTCTCATAACGTGTAGTTCAGTCGATCTATAGTTCGAGAACTGGGGAGGAGACGCAGCAGGAGGAAACTGCACATTTTTTTTTCATATTCTTTTATCCCAGTTTCGGATATCGTAAACAAAAATTGCAACATGAGACAGACGAATAAAAACCGTTTTGAGCATTTATTTTGCTGGATTAGAGCTTTATTATCAATTGAAATTAAATTTAAAGCGATGCTAAAGCTTTTAAAGACTCAAAATCCATTTTAATACACGCGATAAAAAGAAGACGACCTAAAGCGCGATATCGTAAAAAATGACGATCCATAGAGCGTCCGGCTTCGCCTTGAACGGTACGAATTTCCATGTGCTCAGGATACACATCGTGGAAGCGCTGAATCCTCAGCCGCTGTATCTAAAAAGTCTCCTCGAAACGAAGTCGAACTCCACTGAGAGACGGATAAGAGAGAACAATAAGACGCAGGGCAGTAATCACCGTTATCGTGGGTATCTGCGGCTCGGTGGTGAAGACTACAACCTGGCGGGTATGATCATCATGTATGAGAACGGAAAGACTCGTAACTACACTGCTGATATCGTTAGCCAGTCCGGCTCGGTGAGGGTCGGTACTATCTCGGTAATCCTCAGAACCCACGAAGGTGCCCGAATAGGCGAGGGTTCGCTCACCATGAACCACACTCGTGACCCCTGTGTCTACCGCGTGCTGCTCGCTGTGGATGAGGGCTGACTGGGAAAGGGAGAAGAAAGTACGTTCGACCATTTTCAAACTTCTTCTTCAACTTCGCTACCACCGGAACGATCCGCAACGATACTATATACCGTTGCAGAAGGTGGCGAAGCAAATCGTTGAGAGCTCGGACGAGGCACACGCTCATCTCGGGGATGCACATTGCCCCATCCGTTCCCGCACGGCCGCCATAAGTATCGGCAATGCAATGGTAGCATCACTATAAACCGTAACCATTTTGGCGTGCTCGCCAATTTTGCCCCATGATTGCGCTTCCTCCAGGGTTGCGCCGCTCAAGCTCCCGTCCTCGGGCGTCTTCATGGTTATCTGGATCACGTAATCCAACCCTTCTCGACCGTGTGCTCGTGGCGCAACCATCGCAGACTGGAATATAAAGTTCTTGGGCACGCCGCCGCCGAGTATAAGCGCACCGGTGCGTTCTGCGTCGCAGAAGAGATCGATCAACTCTTTCATATCATCGAATGCATCGATCTCTAAAGACCCGGTTTGTTTATACAGCCACACATGGAGCCCGATCATGGAATCCGCGAGTGCAGGGCAGAAGACAGGAACCCCGCTCTTCACGGCGCTCCGGAGCAGCGAATCTCTGTCCGAGAGGTGTTCGCCTATCACCTGGAGCAATTCGCTGATACTATACGTCCTGCGATCTAGTGCTCCAAACACCCCCCTTAAAAAGTCCTCTAATCGTGCAAACGCCGCATCATGCACCACAACATCATAGATCCGATCTAATCCTTGCTTCCGTAGCCTGAGATCAGTGCCCGATAGAGCGACATCCGCCTCGCCCACCTCACCATGGGTATAGTGATGTTCACCGAGCGCTTCGATGATATCATGCACGAGGTTCGCACCGGTCGTGACCATGACATCCACGTACCGATCCCGGATCATCTCCGCCAGTATCGTGCGCATACCGGCCGGGACCAGTGCGCCAGCAATGCCGATAAATTTGGTCGTTCCCTCTTTCAGCATCTCCTCGTATATATCCACCGCTTTTGCCAATCGACCAGCACCAAATGCACAGGTTCGTAAGCCTCGTACCAGTTCATCCACATGCATCTGATCCACGATTCTCGCGCCATTCACTTCCCTTAATCCTTCTAACTCCTTTACATGCTTACCTTTACCCATAGCTTGCCAACCCAAAAAGTATCCTTTAATAAGTAGTAAATGAGAAAGTAAAGGTACCCTCTATACCTATACCGACATGAGGTAGGCTAAGGGGCTGTAGGGTAGCCAGGACCATCCTCCCAGCTTGGGGTGCTGGTGACCGGAGTTCAAATCTCCGCAGCCCCATCAAAAAGAGGTGAAAAAAGAATGTTTGACGAACCGGTGAGAGAGATAAGCACGAAGGACGTAGTTTCAGTAACTCCTGATGCATCGATAACCGCAGCTATTGGCATTATGGAAAAGAACCATTTTCACAACCTGGTCGTACTTGCCACTGATGGACTCTATCTGGTGAATATACAGGACCTGCTCCTTGCATCCAACCCCGACTCACATGTGGATGAATTCATGTTTAAACCGCACTCCATACACCGTGATACACCTACCCTGGACGCGATCTGCGAGCTGATCGATAGTGGTCAGCGAGCAGCTCCCATAGTGGATGATGATGGTGATCTTGCAGGAATTGTCACTGACTGGGACATCATGAAACGGGGTGCGGAATCTCGTATCTTAAAGGATACCGGTGTGAAGAGGGTAATGATCAGAAATCCCATCTCGGTCAGGGCGACTGACAGTATCGGCAAAGCGAGGAGCATCATGAGGAAAGATAACATAGGGCGTGTTCTTGTGGTCGATGAAATGGATAATTTAGTTGGCATTGTTACGGGCGATGATATTCTCCAGAAGATTTACAAGCCCACACGGCGTATGACCTCCGGGGAGCTCAGGGGAGAGAAGGTTACCCGAATGGAACAGCCGGTCTCGTTGATTATGAGTGCGCCGGTGATAACTGCCGATGTGGATGCGAACCTCGCTGAGGTCGCCAATTTGCTCCAGAAATACGACATCCGGGGTGTGCCGATCGTCAAAGAGAGAACGCCGCGCGGGATCGTGACCATACTGGACATCATGAGATATCTGCGCGGGCTTAAAGAGGAGGCAGCGGTCGAAGTGGAGATCCAGGGAGCTCTTGATGAGGAATATAAAGAACTTGCAGAGCGGATCATCGAGACGGAAGTGAGAAAAATCGCCAAATTCGCCAAACGGATGCACTGGATAAAGATTGTAATAAAAAAAGAGCGTGCCCGAGGCGGCCTCCCGTATTATAAGATCAGTGCGTATGTCAAAACGCCGGATAAATTGTATGTCGGTCAGAGCGAGCCGGGTCTTGTCAAACGAATAACGGCGAAGACTGAGGATGATGAGGTGGAGAAGAAGGTGGGTAAGCGGAGATGGGACTTCATCGAGGTGCTGAAGGATGCTTTACTCTCTGTT
>RXIE01000136.1 GCA_004212135.1 Candidatus Methanophagales archaeon ANME-1-THS
CCGCTGTTCTTATGAATACTGAGTCGAGGAGATGACGCGCTACTTCAAGGGAATTGCACGCGAAGAACATGGACGGACTCTTGTGGTGGAGCCCACGGTCGTGGTCGAGGTGAAATTCGGTGAGATCCAGAGGAGTTCGCTCTATGAAGCGGGCTATGCACTCCGATTTCCACGCATCAAGCGGATACGATGGGACCTCGCAGTCGATGAGATCGATTCGATCGAGACGGTTGAAAAGATCTTCAGGAGACAGAAGAGAAGCGCTTAAGCGTTCACGGACTTCCGGGTTGAGCATACAATTTGATAAGATTTAAATACCGTTCGTTCTTTTTCTATCTCCATCCAGTACAATGAGCGTGGAGAGGGGTGAGACGGAGAATGGCTGAAGAATTTAAAAGATGGATGCTGGTTGCGGTGGGGTTGCTGATCAACCTCTGTCTCGGCGCGATCTATGCGTTCAGCGTCTTTAGAGTTCCTTTAGAAACAACGTTTACTATCAGTGCAACGCAGAGCGGTTTGCCGTTTCTCGTCTTTCTCGCTGCTTTTGCGCTCGCGATGCCTCTTGGCGGTACTATAATACAGAAATGGGGTCCAA
Organism: Candidatus Methanophagales archaeon ANME-1-THS; assembly: GCA_004212135.1. GTDB lineage: Archaea > Halobacteriota > Syntropharchaeia > Alkanophagales > Methanospirareceae > ANME-1-THS. The sequence goes on from RXIE01000136.1 coordinate 596, forward strand.
TGAAAACGACGATGCTTGGCGGCATTCTCGTCGGTGCAGGCTGGATTTTAGCGAGCTTTGCTCCTACCATCGAGATGCTTGCAATTTTATACGGTCTCATTGGCGGATCTGGTGTCGGAATCGCATACGGATGTCCGATTTCGGTCTCCGCGAAATGGTTCCCCGATCGGGCTGGATTGGCAATAGGGTTAACTGTGGGAGGATTTGGCTTATCTGCGTTGATCACCGCACCCCTCATAAAGGCATTGATAAGCTCTGTGGGCGTTATGAGCACGTTCTTGTATCTGGGTATCGCGTTCCTGATTCTGATCATCATGTTGGCGCTTCCCTTGCGATTTCCACCAGAAGGATGGAAACCTTCAGGATGGACGCCAACTCCGAAGCAGGTTGCATCAGCAGTCGAACTGAAGCGAAATGAAATGATACGGACCCCCACTTTTTACGCACTCTGGCTCACCTATACGATCGGCTGCCTGGCCGGCTTGATGGCGATTGGAATAGCCGCACCATTTGGAACTCAGGTTGCAAAGCTTTCAGCGGGGATGGCCGCTCTGGCAGTTTCGGTATTTGCGATCTTCAATTTTGCGGGAAGACCTTTGTATGGCTGGCTCACTGATAAGCTCACGCCACGGTACGCGGCAATGATCACCTTTATTCTGATAGTGACTGCATCAGGTGCGTTATATTATGGAGGGGAAGGGAATCTTCTGCTTTACTTCGTCGGGTTCTGCATATTATGGCTCAATCTTGGGGGGTGGCTCGCAATCGCTCCAACTGCAACGAAGATATTCTTTGGAACGAAGACGTATGGCGAGAATTATGGGCTGGTCTTTACGGCATATGGCGCGGGGGCAATTTTAGGAACAATGTCTTCGGGGATCTTGAAAGATATGACCGGAACCTATCTGTCGGTATTCCCCGTCGTTATGGCGCTCGCTCTTATGGGACTCGTGATCGCGGGTATTGCGCTGAGACCCGTGAAGAGCGCATGACCAATCACGCATAGATTTAAAATTCTTCCCCTTGTGCATCCTCGAATACGTGGTTGGTATCCCCACGCATGCTAAAAAATTATATGTGTAGAAAGCCTTAAATGAAAGAAGAACGATAGGTGATATAACTTTTTGGGGGGAAGGGTTGTAGCGATGGTGGAGAAATTCAATGAAAGGGCAAATGCGTTAGCTACCGAATATTGGCGATTGAAAGAGATAACTGCCGAAAAAACAGGTGAGAAGAGGTTAGAAGAGATAGAGAAGCTATTAGAAACGGGTATTGGGGGTAAGTTACAGGAAAATTTGGAAGCAGAAGCGAAACGGCTAAGACAAGAGGTGGAAAATAAAAGCAACGCATTAATGAGGCTTGAAGAGGTTAAAAAAGAGATATTGGAGCTCACAGCGGAATTAGCCCCAAACTTGGACCTCTTTGACGAGAGCCTCTTTCCCTATGATAGCGACCATGAGCCGATTTATGAAGAGTATTTCACCGCGCTTACCAACATCTTTTTTGGTACGCCCGCTCCGCGTATCCAATTTAAAGTAGCCACGATCTCTCCTGAGGGCATAAAAGTGCTTACATCGGGCGATAACTCGCCGTTCAAAGTCCTGGGGTATACACTCATGATTATTCAAGAGACGGCGAAGAAGATGCTCGGCATCGAGAATAAGATCGACAAGAGCTGTCTGCGGCTTAAGCAAAATGAGTACGCGCTCATCGCGTTACAGATCCTGCACAAGGAAGGGCGGCAACTGGAGCTGAAGGAGCTCAAAGAGATTGCACACCGCGAGGATAAGGAGTATAAAGAGCTGGTCAGCGATGTGTATGATAAAGAGCTGGTCAATAGTGTTGCCTATCTCCTGAGCACCGAATGGGAATATGGGCTGGTGAAGGAAAACAATGGTAAATATGAAATGACGGACTTCGGTGAATGGGTATGGAACCTCTGTAATGTCGAAGCGAGCAAGGGTGAGGGGAGGAGAGGGGAAAAAGGTGCTTCTAAATCGAGCTTAGATCTGCACCGGCTTTTAAAGTTTATAAAGAAAGAAGGTACATAAACGAAGAGATGGTCTGGAAGAAGCGAAGGAAAGAGGAGAAGGAGAAAGTAATTGCGTACCTTAGATCCAGATTATTCCCGTGGAATTTCATCTTCGAGGAAGTTGAAGAGGATGCGCTCAAACACTTCATCCCCTACGCGATTCAGATGTGTGAGGCGAAGGGGATCGATACGAGTACCGTGAGTAAAGAAGAGGCAAAAGAGGTGATCGCGAAGGAAGTGAAAGAGGCAGTGAATGATTATCTCTTCGATTTGAGGGAGAAGGAGATGATAAAGATGCATGGTGAATTCGCAGCCGTCTATCCTTTTGCCTTCTCGCAGTGTTTAGCGTATACCATTTTGTACCGGCTGGGGCTCGAGATGGGAGATGCGGTGGATGTCAAAGCGTTAAGTGAATTATTGGGGGTGGATATCCATGAGATCGCAAACAAAGAGTTCCTCATCGGGGACTTGATAGCAAAACGGGGAACTAAATCGGTGAAGATGTTTGGGCGCTCTATTTTGGATAAAAAAGTCATAACGGCGGATGGCGAATATCTGGGAAGTGTCGGTGATATCCTTTTTGCTCAGGAAACCGGGCAGGTGGAGGGATTGCTGGTGAGTCACCGAAGAGGCTCGGAAGCGATGAAAAGCCGGATATCTATGGACGATGTGCGGTTGAATATGTACAGTAAGAATATAGTCCTCAAGTCAGCAAATTATGCTAAAAAATGAGATGAATCGAAAGTTTTATATAATGCTGTTCTCTTTTGGAGAAGATAGGAGGAGCTATTAGGAGAATCGGGGGAAGAAACGTGGTTTTTATAGCTGAAGGAAGAAAGGGAGGGGTAAAATGCGGATATTCGTGATAGGTTTTGGGCAGGCAGGCGGGAGAGTCGCGGACACCTTTGTCGATTATGCGCGGAGGACCGGGCAGAATTTTGTGGTTCGCGCCCTGGCGATCAATACCGCGCGGTCCGATTTGATGGGTATGAAGTACATACCGATGGAGGACCGTTTGCTCATCGGCGAGGCGCTCACGAAGGGGCATGGCATCGGGGCGGACAACGAATTAGGCGCGACGGTCGCTACTGATGAGGTTTATACGATCCAGAGTGCGATTGATAAGCGAGGGACACATCAGGTTGACGCCTTCCTGATAATCGCAGGTCTAGGGGGCGGTACAGGGTCAGGAGGCGCGCCTGTATTAGCGCGGAGACTGAAGAAGCTCTACGAAGAACCGGTTTATGGGCTCGGGATATTACCGTCGAAGGATGAAGGGAGCTTATATTCGCTCAATGCTGCGAGGAGCCTGAAGACCTTCGTGAATGAGGTCGACAACCTTTTCCTCTTCGATAACGATGCGTGGAAGCGAGGTGGTGAGAGTATAAAAGAAGCATTCATAGACATCAACGAAGAGATTGTGCGGAGATTCGGGATTCTGTTTGGTGCGGGTGAATCAAATGAGGTGGGTCAGTTGGTCGTCGATGCGGCTGAGGTGATCAATACCCTGAAAGGGGGTGGAATATCCACGATCGGCTATGCATCGGAAGAGATCGAGAATAAGGGCTTCTTCAAGAAGTTCTTTGGTAAAAAAGGTACGGTAGACGATCTGGAGACGGTGACGAGGATCACCTCGCTCGTGAGACGAGCTGTTGCGGGTCGATTAACGATACCCTGTGATGTGACCACTGCGGAGAAGGCATTGATCATCGCTGCGGGACCACCCAATGAGCTCAACAGAAAAGGCATTGAGAAGTCAAAGGTGCGGATCGAGGAGATGATCAGGGGAAAAGAGGTGCGGGGCGGTGATTTCCCGCTACCGAAGGGGCAGCATGTCTCAGCGATCGTGCTCTTCGCGGGCGTATCAGATATCCCGAGGATAAAAGAGTTACAGGAGATCGGTGCAGAGGCGCAAGAGAAGATCAAAGTGGTATCAAGCGAGAAAGAGAAAGAATACAAAGAGCTGCTCGATTCCAACGGTGCGATCAAGCCGTTGTTCTGAGCGAGGAGAAGAAAGGGTGGTAACCTTGAATATTCACCGCAGCTCTCTATTGATTGGACTGGCCATTGTGGCAGTTTCTGTGCTGGCTCTCAGTATACCAGTATGCGGAGCGAAAGAGTTTGTTACCGTCGAATCGGTGGATCTAATCTGTGAGACGGTATACGGGACTGATATGATCAAGAACGGCAGCCAGGTCTCGATAAAAGTGGTGTTAAGCAACTTTAGCAAGGAGATAGAAGGATATACCGAACTCATATTCTATTCAGATCCTCGCCTGGGAGTTCCCTATCCTGGTGTCTCTATTGACGGAATACCGAAAGCATACCCCTTTATTATCGATCCTCGAACAGCGCAGAAGGTGACGGTCACGATGATTGCGAATGCACCCGAAGTGAATAAGCGAACCGAGGAACCCATTGTCTTCTTGAATATCACACAGAAGATAAAAGAGCAGTATCCGGTGCATGAGATAAAAAGGCATGTGAGTTCAGAGGCAATAGAAGATGCAATCGCAGCGGTCAATACTGCAAAAACTGAGCTAGAGAAAGCGCAAGAGGCGATTGCAAACGCAACCGAAGCGGGCATTAATGTCGCGGATGCGAAGAAGACCTTTGCACTGGCGAATGAACATCTGAACAATTCCCAGTCGCTCTATAACGAAGGCAGACCTGAGCAGGCGTTATTAGAAGCTCAACTGGCAATAGATTCCGCTAAAGAGGCGAAAGGCGAAGCAGAAGCGGCAATTGGGGGCAAAACGAAGGGAAATATCACGCTCGTCGTCGCCGTAGTCGTGATTGCCGTTGTGGCATTTCTGGTGTTGACCAAAAAAAGGCGGAAAAAGCGGAAGATCTATTAACTAACTAACCATCGAGGAGCGCAAAAGCGTTAGATGGACGTGCGCATTACATGGCTCCCCAGATAAGCTATCACCCCAATGCATACTTAGAGCGCCGGAAAAATGTCCGCCGGGGATTACAGGCAAGAACAAAGATACTCGCGGTAATGGATAGCACTCAACCGCTTACGGTAAAAGAGATCTCTGAATTAGCTGGTTTAAGTTATGCTGCTTCCCTTCATCACCTCCGCTTGCTGGAGGACGAACGAATCACGAAGCGTAAGGGGAAGAAGCCATTTGGATGGAAGAGGACAGGAAGAGGCCAGAAGAGCCTTGAGCAATTAACCTGAAGACGTTTTGCGGCTGAAGGTTGAGTGCCCCTTTTAAGGACGTGCGTGTAGCACCTCTTTATTTCCAGAGGTTATATGGTATATCAGCGAGGAGGCAAGCACCTGGTACTGTCGGGATAGCCAAGTGGTTAAGGCGGTGGGTTGCTAACCCACTTCCCCTCACGGGGAGCGAGGGTTCGAATCCCTCTCCCGGCGCTTATGTTCAACCCCGTCTTATTCCTCTATGAGCTACTTCTGAGAAGAGAAGTTGCAAGAACTCCCATACCGGTGAATCATCTTCTTCTGGTCATTGATGATACCGACCTCCTCGCCGACACCGGGGGAATGGAACGGTTACGCTCCTTCACCAGGTGGTGCCACAGCCTGAAGATACCTCTGGTTAGCGTTTATATCAGCGTTATCCAGGACCGGCTCGATAGCAGCTTGTTTGAACGAGTGTATGCCCACCTCAAAGAAGAGCTACCCCGATTGTTGAGTAAAGAGAAGACATCGCTCGTGCTCTATGCGGATGATTCAGAGCCTGAAGCCGGGTATGCGAAGATCATCGGAGCGGGTGATACCGAACAGAAGCTATACATCTCACTGGGGTTTACCGGGAGGCGAGAGCTCACGAAGGCGGTACAGGAGATCGCGAAGAAGGTACAGAGAGGCGAGCTCGAGCCTGAAGCGGTTGATGAGAAACTGATCGAATCAGAGTTGATCTTCAAATCAGAACCTGACCTCGTCATCAGATCTGGAGCCACCCGTTTAACTGATTTCCTGATCTGGCAATCGGTCTATACCGAATTTTACTTTACCGATGTGAACTGGGCGCAATTCAGAAAGATAGACCTCTTGAGGGCTATCAGGGACTTTAAAATGCGGGAGAGGCGGTTTGGGCGCTGAATAAGCGCTCGAAGGGCGGATGCTCCCGAGCACGAAATCGCATTGGGTCAGGACTTAAAGGTCTCATTATTTATCAATATCTTAAAAAATATTTTACAATATATTCAATATTTTTTTCGACATCGCACAATTTATATAGAACATCGGAGGTACTAATTAGAAAGCAGAGGGGGGATACAATGAGAATATTCGTGATCGGCTATGGGCAAGCTGGAGGGAGAGTGGCAGAATCGTTTGTGGAGTACAATAAGAGGACGGGTCAGAATTTCGTGGTTCGCGCACTGGCTATTAATACCGCGTGGTCAGATCTGGCCGGACTGACGAGTATACCCATGGAAGACCGGTTGCTCGTCGGGGAGTCACTGACGAGGGGGCATGGGATCGGAGCGGATAACGAATTGGGTGCGAAGGTCGCCACTGATGATATTCATACCATACAGGCTGCGATAGACAAACGGGGGACGTATCAGGTTGACGCCTTCCTGATAATCGCAGGCTTAGGGGGCGGAACGGGATCGGGTGGCGCGCCTGTCTTAGCGCGGAGGCTGAAGAAGCTCTACGAAGAACCGGTCTATGGGCTCGGGATACTACCGGCGAAGGATGAAGGGAGCTTATATTCGCTCAATGCTGCGAGGAGCTTGATGACGTTCGTGAACGAGGTCGACAACCTTTTCCTCTTTGATAACGATGCGTGGAAGAAGGGCGGTGAGAGCATAAAAGAGGCATTTATAGACATCAACGACGAGATTGTGCGGAGATTCGGGATTCTGTTTGGTGCGGGTGAATCAAATGAGGTGGGGCAGTTGGTCGTCGACGCGGCTGAGGTGATCAATACCCTGAAAGGAGGCGGGATCTCCACGATCGGCTATGCATCAGAAGAGATCGAGAATAAGGGCTTCTTCAAGAAGCTCTTTGGTAAAAAAGACACGATCGATGATCTGGAGACGGTGACGAGGATCACCTCGCTCGTGAGACGAGCGGTCGCGGGGCGATTAACGATACCCTGTGATGTGACCACCGCAGAGAAGGCATTGATCATCGCCGCGGGTCCACCCACTGAGCTCAACAGAAAAGGCATTGAGAAGTCAAAGATGCGGATCGAGGAGATGATCAGAGGAAAAGAGGTGCGGGGCGGTGATTTCCCGCTGCCGAGGGGGCAGCATGTCTCAGCGATCGTGCTCTTCGCGGGCGTATCGGATATCCCGAGGATAAAAGAGCTACAGGAGATCGGTGCAGAAGCGCAAGAGAAGATCAAAGTGGTATCAAGCGAGAAAGAGCAAGAATACATAGAGTTGCTCAATTCCAACGGTGCCATCAAGCCGTTGTTTTGAGAGAGCGAAGGCGATTCCACGAGACAAGGAGGAGAGCCGCTCCAGTTTGAAATCCAGCAGGGTCACCGAGCCGGGGGCGGGGCATCAGAACGCAATGAGGTGCATTTTCCGCATCCATACACTGACTGCTCTTCGTGCCTCTTCGGGATTCTCGAAATTCCTCTCCAGTTCTGTATCCTGGGGCATTCCTATAAACGGGCTTATCGTTCTCTTCTCCAGATCCGCGACCCATATCAGTGCGCCCTCGATCTCCTGATCCCGGAGACAAGAGATAAAGGGTGCGGGCGTTTTCTCGGTTGGAACAACGATCACGGTTTCCTCTCCAGCTTCAGACGGCTCGAATACCGCGTCATTCTCTTCCCGGAAACGGGAAACAAACTTGATTGTGGGGAAGATGAAGAGGTGTATACGTCTCTGGTTCTCAGTCCCCTTTTTGAGAGCGCTCAGTTCAAGGTAAGCACTATCACTATCTCCTCCTTCATCTCTCACCTGATACTGGCACCGTTCCATGAACTCTCTCACGACGTCCTTTAGCGCACCTAACGGGCTTCTCAGCTTTGCCCATCGTAGAAAAGTTTCTTCCAACTCCGCGCTCATGTATCTATGCGTGGGCAGACAGTAGAAGAGCTCGCCCTGATAATTGATCCGGGTACGCATATCGGGTGAAAAAACTGAGATCTTCTCTTCGCTCGTTATGCTTTTAAATAGCACCGCCTCCACATCACCCTTCAATCTCCGCTCTAACTCTTCTCGTTCACGCTCGCTGAGGGATTGTACACACGCGCGTATCTTCATGAGCAGTTCGCCTTCTGAGACGACCTTGTTCTCCAGGCAATAAGCAGAAATAGCTTCAAATATCTCTACCAACTTATCCTTTTCCATCTTCACGCAGGGATGTATTGAGCGTGGAACAGGTTTAAATCTTCCACCATGTATGTTCAAAAATACACCGGCACTTATTAAACTCGTCTCGCTCTTCAGGGAGAAGAAGGAAAAAATGGCTAGGAAATTCGCTACGCGTGTCACGAATATTGAAATCTCAGGCATCCGGAGGGCGTTTGAGGCTTCTACCGGCGAGTTCTTCAATCTCGGACTCGGTGAACCGGACTTTGACACCCCCGAACACATCAAACGTGCCGCGATGCAGGCGATTGAATCGGGATTCACCTCGTACACTGTGAACAAGGGCATAGCGGAACTGAGGGAGGCGATAAGCGCGAAGTTCAACCGTGATAATCACTTCTCCGTCGGCCCTGAGGAGATTATTGTTACCTCGGGAGCGAGTGAGGCATTGCATATCGCGCTCCAGTCGGTTGTTGAGCGAGGGGATGAGGTCCTGCTGCCGAACCCGGGGTTCGTTTCGTTCGCCGCCCTGACGAAACTGGCGGAGGGAATACCCGTTGGTGTTCCTCTCGGTGAGGACTTCACGATGTCCGTGGAAGCGGTGAAGGAACGAATTACAAATAAGACCAGAGCGCTCATACTCAATTCACCCGCGAATCCAACCGGTGCGGTGGAAGGTGAGAGAAACGTAAAAGCGCTCGTGGATATCGCGGCGGACCATCAGCTCACAATCATCTCGGACGAAGTGTACGAGCAGCTCATATATGATGACTTGCAGCATGTGAGCCCTGCGCGATTCTATGACAGCGTGATCACGGTCAATGCGGTCTCGAAGACCTATGCGATGACCGGGTTCCGATTGGGCTATCTCGCAGCGCCCGCAGCGAATGTGGAGCAGATGGTGAAGATACACCAGTATATACAGGCATGTGCATCTTCCATCTCGCAGAAAGCGGCGTTAGCTGCTCTTACAGGGCCGCAAGACTGTGTGGCCGAGATGCGGCGCGAGTTTAAACGGAGGCGCGACTTTGCGGTTGCTGCACTCCGTGAGCTGGGAATGGACTTCAGGACGCCACAGGGTGCATTTTATATCTTTCCACGCGTAACGGACGAGCAGGAATTCGTGGAGGCGCTAAGGAAGCAGAAGATAATCGTGACACCCGGATCTGCCTTTGGAAGCCTCGGGAAGCAGCATGTGCGGATCTCGTATGCCACGCGGTTTGAGAACTTGGAGCGCGCGTTTGCGATCATGAAGGACGTGGTAACCGGGGGAGAAAGAACAGGACGGTAGTTACAATCCTGAGCGTTTTGATTTGCCCGTACCAAATCAGCATTACCCGCTACCAACATTGCATGCTGAATAGATTATTAAAACATCTATTTACCACATTAACAGACATAAGTAAGAACATCAACCATTTTTTGCTCAATGCACCACCGATTTCTTGTAATTTACTTTTTTTTTTCACTTCAAACCTGGGC
>RXIE01000137.1 GCA_004212135.1 Candidatus Methanophagales archaeon ANME-1-THS
TCTGAGATACGAGCTGTAGAACCCGATGCACTGCTGCTATCAAACGGACCCGGCGACCCGAAACGGGGTAAAAATGCACTGCATATCGTGAAGGAATTCGCCGGCAAACTTCCTATATTCGGCATCTGTCTTGGTCACCAGATCATAGCGCTTGCGCTCGGATGTGAGACGTATAAACTGAAATTTGGGCATCGAGGCGCGAACCAGCCGGTGAAAGAGCTTACAAGCGGGCGCGTGTATATCACCTCGCAGAATCACGGGTTCGCCGTGGATAAGGACTCTATGGACGGTATAGTGGAGCTCACCCAGGTCAATGCAAACGATGGCACGGTCGAAGGATTTAAAGACACCTATTTGGGTATACACAGTGTGCAATACCATCCAGAAGCAGGGCCAGGTCCTGGGGATACCGCACGGATCTTCTTTGACGAACTGATAGAGTATGTACAAACCTAAAAAACCTAAAGATTGAAGTACGAGGTCCATGATGGTGGTAACTGGAAGATAGAACGATCGACTGAGACCAAGGATGACGACGAGAATAGGAGTGATCGGGCTACAGGGTGATGTTGAGGAGCACGCCATCGCGCTGGAGAAGACATTAGCGGAGCGCGGTGCCCTGGGTGAGGTAGTGAAGATAAAGCATCGGGGATTGGTTTCGTCCTGCGATGCGCTCGTGATACCGGGCGGTGAGAGTACCACGATAGGCAGGCTTATGGAACGTGAGCATATCATTTCAGAGGTTAAAGTGGCCGTGGAAGACCATGCAATACCGATATTGGGCACATGTGCAGGCATGGTCTTGCTTGCGAAGGAGGGCGATGAGGAAGTTGCAAAAACTGGTCAGCCACTCCTCGGGTTAATGGATGTTAAAGTGAAGCGGAACGCTTTCGGTAGGCAACGGGAATCGTTTGAGATCATGCTGCCCATGCGGATTTTTGAAGAGCCGTTTCCCGCAGTCTTCATTCGCGCACCGGCTATCACGCATGCGGCAGAACGGGTGGAGGTACTCGCAACGTTCGGTGAGCTGATCGTAGCTGCGCAGCAACGAAATGTGATTGCACTGTCCTTTCATCCTGAACTCACCGATGATCGGAGGATACACCATTATTTCCTGGACCTGGTGGAGTATGCAGAATAAAGCGTTCTTTTTAAAGACTGGTATATGATCGCAATTATTGATTACGGAATGGGCAATCTCTTCAGTATTTACAATGGGCTGAAACGAGTGTATGATGAGCCGAGGCTGGTTACGGCTGAGAATATCGCGAGGCTGAAGGAGGCTGAGGGCGTCATCGTGCCCGGCGTCGGCGCGTTTGATGATGGCATACGCAACTTGAAACCGTTTTCCGAGGCGTTACTCGACTGTGTGGGATCGGGCGTGCCCGTGCTTGGAATCTGCATTGGCATGCAAGTACTGTTTGAAGCGAGCGAAGAGGGCAACGAAAAAGGATTGGGGCTGATACCCGGAACCGTGGTTCGGCTACCGAGAACCGTGAGGGTGCCGCACATGGGCTGGAACAATCTGCATCTCCGAAAAGATTCCGCGCTGCTCGACGGGATCACCGGAGAAGATTATTTCTACTTCGTGCACTCGTATCACTGCGTGCCGCGCGATAAGGAGTGTATTATCGCATCCGTCGAATACGGCGTGCAAATAACCGCAGTCGTCAATAAAATGAACTTATATGGCGTTCAGTTTCACCCCGAGAAGTCATCAAAGAGAGGGTTGCAACTCTTAAAAAATTTCGTGCGTATATGCACGGGTTAAGATTTCGCTGAAGCTGCATGCCTTCGTGCTTCTAAAGGCTTTCTCAATGCTTGTCGTTATTATCAAGAAAAGCTTTCTTTTATACTCTGAAACGTTGGTAAGCAATGAGGATATAGGTAAGAAAAAGTCCACTGTAAACGGAGGCTTCCATGAGTATCAAGGATGAATATTTAGAATTTAAAGCACAATACCAACTTAGAACAAATAAGTTTGATGATAGAGTGACAGTACAAAAATTTTTACGAGATCGTCTGGAAGACATTTGGGCAGAAGGTCCACACTTTACTAATGGAGGCTTATTATCGAATTATATGACTCAATTTGCAATAGGATTTGCATATTATGATTGTACACCAAGTTCATTTTGTAAGACTAGATGTTATGGCTTGCCAATAAAGGGTGTTCATGATTATTATATGTTAAGATTGGGAGTAATTACATCCGAATCACTCAAAACTGATGATCCAAGATTTATGAGAGTCTTATCTGAAAAAATAAAAGACTTAAAATGCCTTGAAATAGGCCATTGGGGAGATGCTGTGCTAGAACAAGTACCGACTATTATTAAATTAGTTAAAGAAAATAGCAACACTATCTTCTGGTGGTATACTAAGAAAAAAGATATAGCCTTAGCTGTAAATAATTATAACTTACCAAATCTCTAAGCCTACTTGAGCCTTGATCCAGAGACTCCTTATCCCTCAGAGAGTGAATACCCTTATGGAATTACTTACCTTTTGGAGAAGGCATATTTCATAAAAATCACCAAGAAATTTTGGCTGACCGCCGATTAGTTGCTATCTTCCCATTGAAAAAAGGGCAATTTGCGGAAGATCCAGCAAACTATGGTATAGCAAATCATCCAAAGATATGTGAGGAGAAGAAATTATTATCTAAAGGATATAAAGGACAAGAGATGTGCCTATCTTGCATTGGACGTTGCAGATATTAACAAATGAATAGTTCGCAACTTTGCCTAACACGGAGTCGCCGGCTGCTGAGGATAGTAACTTCGGCCACCTAGAAAACGTCAAGCGAAAGGCCTAACGCCACCTTAGGGAAAATAAACATATTTAAAAAACGTTCATTTTAATAGTAAAGGTGGCGATGTGCGCGAATGTTAGCAAAACGAATTATTCCCTGTCTGGACTGTGATCTGGGCATCCCTGAGGGGCGGGTAGTAAAAGGCGTCGAGTTTCAACGGATTACGTATGCGGGTATCCCCTGGGAGCTTGCGGCGGAATACGATGAGCAAGGCGCAGATGAACTCGTCTTTCTGGACATCACGGCATCCCACGAGCGAAGGGAGACGATGGCGCGCGTGATCGAAAAGACCGCGAGTAACGTGTTTATTCCGCTGACCGTGGGTGGCGGGATTCGCAGCCTGGAAGATGCACGCAAGATGTTCAATGCCGGCGCGGACAAGGTCTCAGTGAACACCGCGGCGATAACGAATCCTGAACTGGTGAACGAGCTTGCGAGCCGATTTGGAAGTCAGGCATGCGTGGTCGCGATCGATGCGAAGCGGCGGTATCTTCGAAGTGAAGAAGACGTGAGCAAGGCAATGACGGAACGAAGAGCGCTTGTAGAAACGAACGAGGGCACCTGCTGGTTTGAATGCTCATCTTACGGTGGCAGGAAGTTCACGGGTGTTGATGCGCTCCACTGGGCAAAGGAGGTAGAAGCGAGAGGTGCAGGCGAAATCCTGCTCACGAGTATGGACCGGGACGGGACACGAGAGGGCTATGACCTCGAGTTGACTGCCGCGGTCTGCGATCGCGTGAATATCCCCGTGATCGCTTCCGGAGGGTGCGGATCGCTGGTACACCTGAAAGAGGTATTTGAGTGCACGGACGTGTCGGCCGCGCTTGCCGCATCGATTTTCCATTATAAGGAATATACCGTTGAGGATGTCAAGCGATATTTGAAAGAGCAGGGCATTCACGTGCGATTAAACGGTTAATAAAAGGTTTATCAAACCCGTTTCGCGAAAAACGCAATTTCCCGTAAAAGATACCCTGACTTAGAAGATCACGGATGAGCTGGTAAGTTGGCAGCGAGCAATAACTCTAAAAAGTAGAAAAAGAGTAGACATCCCAAGGAAGATAAACTCGTTAAGCAATTGTCATCCATTATGTTTAGAGAGGAAAATAGGAAATGAAAGAAATAACAAGCCAAGAAATAGAGCTCCCAGAGTGGTGTTTAATTTTGAAAGAGTTGGAAGAAGAAGCTAAAAGATAGATCATCTCCCCTTCAACCGGAGGAAAGAACAAAGGAGGCAATCTGGCGCCCTCAATGTGGAGTTAGACTTAAATTCAACAACCTTCAGGATCACCTCGCTAAAAGACATCCAAAGAGCACGGTAGGTGTAGATAGCTGTGATCACTTGTACAATCCAAAATTTAGAAAAGATTTAAAACAAGTATCGCCTATATGATATCACCTATAGGATATTATACATGACGACTTAAATGCCTGCGCATAATTTGCGGAGTGTAGCGTTGGGCTCTTTCCATATTTTGAATTGCTCTAGCAGTGTCTGAATAAGAGTCTCAATGGTTGGAAAATAGCGGTTATGCACACAGAGGCGTCGTATCAATTTCCAGACGCGCTCGATGGGATTGAGATGGGGGCTGTAAGGTGGCAGAAAGTCCAGCATGAGCTTCTGGTTATGTTCCTCCAACCAACCTGACAGGGCGGTAGCATGATGGTAACGGCTGTTATCCAGGACCAAATGCATAGGAACTCCACCATACCCGTGCCTCATAAGGTCTTCGAGAAACAGTCGAAAGGTCTCTGAATTGAATGTGGGAGAGGGCATCATCAGCAGCTTTCCAGTGGCTATTTGAACAGCACCGAAAACGCTAACGCTTTTGCGTGTCGGAGCATGAAGCACAACAGGGCCTACATTCTCCGGCGGTACCCACATCTTATATCGTGAGCCGTGCTGATAGAAATGGCATTCGTCTAGACTCCACAGATCAACATCGTCACGGAGAACGTTTTCGGCCAGTTTTTTTAAAAGCTCCTTGGGCAATTGGATCTGCTTCAGCTATTACTCCTCGCGATTTTCGAAGACGAAAATCAAGCTTATGAAATAGTCGCTGACATTGGCGGGCTCCCAGTTTCACACCATACACCGTGGCAAGGTGATGGCTCAGCAAGATTCCGTCCCAAAAATTTTGCAGGTATCCAAACACACGAGGAGGCTGTCGCAAATCTTTAGCGAGCTGCTTCATAATCTCCATTCCAATCCTCGGTGGTCGTCCACTTCGTGGTTTTTCTTGTAAGCCTACGAATCCTTTTGTCTCAAATCGCTTTACCCAGTATTCAATTGCACGTGGACTGTGCCCCAATATGTCTGCTACCTCGTAACAACTTAGGCCCTTGCAGACCATAAGTACACCATGCAGTCTATGGTCATATCGTGCCTCAGCCGAGCGAGAAATCTCGTCCTGAATTGCCAAGGTCATTATCTCTGCATCTTTTATCTCCAGTTGTTGCATCCTCTCACCTCAATAGATGAGATATGCGGAGGATGTATATAAACTATGCGCAGAGACTTATGACGCTATGTATAAAAAGGTTTTTATTATTTGCTAGTAGTTGCGGTATCGGGTCGGGCAAAGAGAAGGCGAAATTCATATTTTTCCCTTCGAGATATTTGCCAAGCTCCTCCATTTTGAGCGGGCTTATAGAAGCCCAAGGATAAAATCTATTTTTATAAGTGACCGTTTGGTAAAAGAATTTAAAGAAAATAGACCACAAAAAGCCGCAAAACGTCCAAGTGAAAAGCCACCTTCTCATCAATCCATCTTTACCTCAACCACTCCCTCATACACGTATTCCGCCGGACCTGTGAGATACGCACCTTCTTCCTTTACCTCGATGACCAGATCGCCGCCCAGGGTATGCACCCTAACCGGCTCCCCTTTCTGCAGATAGCCAAGCGCATTGAGCGCAAGCACCGACGCGGTCGACCCGGTGCCGCACGACAACGTCTCACCTACCCCGCGTTCATACGTCCGCACGCTGATCTCATGCTCTTTCTTCACTTTCTTCTCGTGCTTCTCTTGCTTCTCGCTTCGCACCACGAAATCAACATTCGTCCGGTTCGGAAACGCCTTATGCGATTCGATCGCTCTTCCCACGCGATCAATATCGACCTGCTCAAACGAATCAAGCAATACAATAGCATGCGGATTGCCCAGACTCAACGAGGTCAGTTTGAGCTCACCGATCTCCTCGTTGACATAAAACCTCTCACCTTTACGCGTAAACACTGGCGTTCCCATAAACACCCGCGTCGAAGTTACTACGCCCTTCTCATCCACCTCCACTTCGGGCACCATCAGGCCTGCTAACGTCTCTACCTTTATGCTCCTCCTGCGCACCATTCCCTTCTCATAGACATACTTGGCAAAGCAGCGGATACCATTGCCGCACATCTCCGCCTCCGATCCATCAGGATTGAAGATGCGCATCCGCACATCGTACGCTTCGCTACTGGGTTCACAGAGGAATAAAATGCCATCCGCACCGACCGAGAACTTCCTTTGGCACAACATTCGTGCGATTGCCCCTTTCTTGTCATCCGGTATGCCCGCTTCACGATCGTCAATCAGAATGAAATCGTTACCACAGCCCTGCATCTTCGTGAACTTTACTTTTGTCATCTCTCTACTCTGCTCCTATCGCTTCATTTTTGCAGCCCTTTGAGCCGTTCACATGCTTCCTGTAATCGTTCTTCACCCACACAGAGCGCGAACCGAATAAATCCTTCTCCGTGCGCTCCAAACCCTATCCCCGGTGTTACAACGATACCTGCACGTTCCAGCACGAACAGGGAGAACTGGATCGAGGATGATGTAGAGAACGACTGAGGAACCCGTGCCCAGAGATAAAACGTAGCTTTTGGCTTCTTTACCGCTATGCCTGCGGATCTCAAGCCCTCAACCAAAATATCTCTCCTCTTCCGGTAAATCTCCATATTCCGTTTCACACAATCTTGGGGACCCGTTAATGCCGCTATTCCGGCTACTTGAACCGCTTGGAAAGTACCGGAATCCACATTCGTCTTCACGATCCGTATACCCTTTAAGATCTCAGCATTACCGACCGCGAAGCCGATCCGCCATCCCGTCATATTATAGGTCTTGGAGAGCGAGTTAAACTCGATGCCAACCTCCATCGCACCATCGACTGCCAGAAAACTCGGCGCTTCATAGCCGTCAAACGTGAGCTCGGAGTAGGGGTTGTCATGGAGCACAATGAGATTATGGTCATGCGCGAAATCGACCACCTCCTTGAAGAATGATGCGTCAACGGTCGCCGCAGTGGGATTATTTGGATAATTCAAGAACATGACTTTTGCTTGCCGCGCCACCTCTTCATCGATACGCTCCAGATCGGGCTTAAAATCGCGCTCTTCGGTCAACGGGACTGCATGGGGTATCGCATTCGCTAATACCGTTGCATTGTGATAGACCGGATAGGCCGGATCCGGGCCATGCGCGATGTCGCCGGGGTCTAAAAATGCGAATGCAGAGTGCGCAATCCCCTCCTTCGATCCGATCAACGTGAGCACCTCATCCTCGGGATCCACCGTCACGTGCATTCTCCGTTTATACCATGCCGCAACTGCCTCACGGAACTCAAGCATCCCTTCGTACGAGGGATAGCGATGATTAACGGGATCCTGCGCGGCACGACAAACCGCTTCGATAATGTGCGGAGGGGTCGGCAGATCAGGATCACCGATACCCAGGTCTATGATATCCACCCCTTTCTTTCGCGCTTCCCTCTTACGCTCATCGATCGCCGCAAACAGGTACGGAGGAAGCGAAGTTATTCCCTTGGCATACCGCTCATTCATAGTTCTTAACATGGCTCGATCGTTGAGGGCGGCTTGGACGAAATCGCATAGGTGACCCAGGTCACGCCCTTCACCTCGTTCGTTATTCGTTTACTCATGCTCTCGAGCACCGCGTACGGGAGTTTCACAAAATCCGCCGTCATCGCCTCCTTCGACTCCACGACTCGTATCGTAACGATTCGGCCCTCGGTTCGCGCATCACCAAGGACACCCGTCGCAACATCATCACCAACCATAGCAAATGCTTGCCACACGTTATCATACCACCCGCTCTTCCTCAATTCGTCCTCCACAATCTGCGATGCCTCACGACA
The DNA here is from genome assembly GCA_004212135.1 of Candidatus Methanophagales archaeon ANME-1-THS. Classification (GTDB taxonomy): domain Archaea; phylum Halobacteriota; class Syntropharchaeia; order Alkanophagales; family Methanospirareceae; genus ANME-1-THS. Next base: position 7,961 of record RXIE01000137.1, read on the forward strand.
GATCCTCAACTTATCTTCGGTAACCGCTCCGATTATACGTGCAGCAAGACCGGGCCCCGGGTAAGGATGCCGGTTCAGTATCTGCGAAGGCATACCGAGTTCCCGTGCAACAGCCCGAACCTCGTCCTTATACAACTCCTTAATGGGCTCGATCAGCTTCAGTCCGAGCTTCTCGGGAAGTGCACCAACGTTGTGGTGCGATTTTATGCGCGATGACTTGCGTGAACTCGCCCGTGCACTCTCTATTCGATCAGGATAAATCGTGCCCTGCGCGAGGAACTCCACATCACCGAGCTTCTTCGCCTCCTCCTCGAAGATCTCGATGAACAACTCGCCTATCACCTTTCGCTTCGCTTCTGCGTCCGTAACACCCCGCAATCCAGTCAGGAAGCGCTCCTTCGCATCCACAAATACGACCTTAAGGTGGAACTGATCTTCAAACGTATCGAGAACCTCTTCTTGTTCACCTTTGCGGAGCAGTCCATTGTCAACGAAGATGCAGGTAAGCCGATCACCGATAGCCTTGTTGACGAGCAAGGCCGTGGTAGAAGAGTCTATTCCACCACTGAGTCCACATATCACTCTTCCGTTGCTCCCCACTGCACTCCTTATCTCTTCCACCTGCTCCCGAACAAATGATTCCGGTGTCCAATTCCGTTCGCAGCCGCATATAGCATACAGGAAATTCCGGAATATCTTCTCTCCTTGCTCCGTATGGTGCACCTCAGGATGGAATTGAACGCCGTAGATCATATCTCTGACCCGGAAGGCTGCAATTGGTGAACCCGCGGTATGCGCTAGTATTTCCGCACCCTCCAAACCTTCAATCAGATCACCATGCGACATCCATACCTGTGTGCTCCCGTTTGCACGTTCACCGAGCCCCTTGAAAAGCTCTGAATCTTTGAAGAACAGCTCTGCCCTCCAATATTCACCCTTCTCTCCCGTTCTTACCACGCCGCCCAGAAGATGGGCAACGAGTTGTGCCCCGTAGCAGATGCCAAGGAGGGGCACGTTCAACGCAACAATCTCAGCATTGCAGTGCGGACTGTCGGGCTCGTGAACGCTAAAAGGACTGCCAGAAAGAATAATGCCTCGAATCTTCCCTCCCCCTTGTGCTCGTTCAATGCCTCGTTTCAGCTCCTCGAGGGGAACATCATACGGAAGAAGCTCGGCGTACACGCCCAACTCCCGGCACCGTCGCACGATGAGGTGGCTGTATTGTCCCCCGAAATCCAATACCACGACTTTATCACGTTCCTTCTCCGCTTCTCGTTCTTCCATCATCGCTTATCTGACCTCGCTCTCTCTTTTCTGGTTGACTACAATTTTTCTCGTGGTTCACCCAAAACTTTCAGCCGTAGTTTTGCCAGATCCTCTTTTATCTCCAACTGGTAGCCCATCCCACCTAACGTCTCTTTTAGTAAGGTTTTCACAAATTTCTTGAGCACATCGGAATTCAAAACCAGTGTGTACTCGTTTTTGGCGACCTGATTTAAGGTGTAGAAGTTACACGCTTCGAGTCGTTTGAGGACCTGTTCTATGCGATAAAATTTGAACTGCTCCGCATGCGCCTCACAGATCGCCTTATTCAATTCCCAGAATTTATCCTGCTCAGGATGTGATTCGATGAACTTCAAGAAGAGGAGCCAGTGGTCTATATCCATGATGACATGCTCGCCAAGCTTCAGCATCTCGGCGTGCGTGTACACTTTCCTATCTTCAATGGTCTCAAAGAGCGTTCGGTGCTTACTATAAAATCTCAAAGATTCGCGCATGAGCTCGCTTTGCGAGAGCCCTAACTCTTCCTGCAGCTTCTTGAATAATTTGTAGGTATCCTCGTCCATTGCGATGGTAATTCGCCACGGTGCTTTCATACACACTACTGAGTACGCACGTTTTGTATTAGCACGTTTTGTATTAAATTAAGTACCTCACACATATAACTATATCATCTGTGCTGATAAGAGGAGATAAAGAGACGCCAGAGATCCTGCCTCTAAGCGCGTCAGTTTTCCTGCATCCTTCATTCCACTGATCGCCATTTTTGAGTGCATAACGAGCACAAAGTCACGATTAACGGGTATGTACATCGGCTGGGAGAGAAAAGACCGAGTCGGTTTTATTCACCGCACGCGACCGAGAAGCGTTAAAAAGCTCCTCAATTGAGGGCGATACAGGGTAATCGACGACAGTACGAACATGAGCGGACTGCATGCAGATCAGACAAAGAACTACGAGACGACAGAGAAGAGTATTTCGTGGAGACCGCGTGATGCTCTTTCTTCGGGATGAGCGACTCGTCGCCGGTGACCATATAGGCCGGGCACAGAG
>RXIE01000138.1 GCA_004212135.1 Candidatus Methanophagales archaeon ANME-1-THS
ATGACCTCCGCCTCGTGAAGGCGGTGTCATAACCAACTAGACCACGAGCCCCGCCGTCCATTTGGTTATCTGGGTTTCCCTGAGCCTTACTATTGGTGTTAACCACCATTTCAATTTCCCTGACCAACCTCATTGTGTGCCCTAAGTACTCATTTACCGTCATTTTAGCCTCCCGAGCTCTCTTCGTTACCTCATCCCTTACAGCTTCACTGACCCTCAAATGAGGCATCTCGTTAACAATATCAGTGGTGCTCATATTTTAAAAAGGTTATTGCTTTTGCTTCTTCTTCGGGGGGGCTTGCTGTGTCATTATTTGAGCCATAAAGGATTGTAGTTGCTCCGTTGGCATTTTATTGAACTCTGCGAATAGCACTGCGTGAACAGGGCTCGCAGCATTGATTCCAAGGGGATTAGAGGTCAGATCTGTTCCCAGTTTCTTGGACATGCCCCTAATGAAGGCATTAGCAATCTGGGAGCGGTCTATTTTGTCAATGAGCCTCTCCAGACGGTCTAAAATCCTCTCGTACTTCTCAAATTCTTTTAACCACTTCGTTATTGATTCTGGGTTCTCAGATTTTAAAAATTCCAACAATGAAGATTCTTTTTCCTCGCTCATAAGATTATACCTATGCTAAGCAGAAAAACCACTATTCCTAGGTTAATCCAGAGTATTCTTTCTCCTTTAGTCATCATGCTCCTCCCATTCTAAGCTCTCACCGCAGTTCTGGCACTCAATTGCTCGCTCCTCAATCAGACCCCCGCAAGCAGGACATTTATAGGACTTCTTTTTCTCTTTCTTGGCCTCCAACCTCTGAGCTTCCTCCAATACACGTTTCATTATCGTCCTAATTTTCTCTTCTAACAGTATTTCTCTTTCTTCTACCATACTATTCACCCCTCACAACATACCTCGGTTATATTTTTATTTCCTTCCCCGGTATCCAACCTCTTCAAGAACTCCTCCAGGCAGTCCGATAAGATCGCATCAATATCCAAACGGAAGAAATGTTTTGCCTGGAGCTCTCTGAAGAGGGTTTGGGGTACCTTGAAGGTTATTTTCCTATACTCGGCATATTTCTTTTTCTCCATTTTTTCTTCACCTCTAACTTAGATTTTTTATCCCTATCTCATCCCTCAGCCAATCCGAACCATGTATCTTCTGAAGATCTTTTATTACCATCCGCAATTCCGAGGCTCTCGGTGGATATACCCATGTTGGCTGGGCGAACAGAATTCTGACTATAGTCTCATTGAGATGATTATACTTATCCTTAGTCCAGCTATCTTTCCGCATCTCTATCCGCAACACGTTGCTCTGGAAATTCGTATTCATTCTCTTTTCTACCCTCCTCTTTTCTCATATCACTATTATGAAGTATCCTCCCCAATTTCTCATGCCATTGTGTCTCATCCGACCAGTCGTCATATTTGAAAATCCGTCTCCAGTCCTCTTTAGTACGCTTGAAGATGTAAGGACTCGCATTACTCAAAAACTTCATGTAAGAAAAAAGGGGGAGGGGTTAGCCCCTTAATCTTCCTTTCTCTTGTACAGCCAAATACTAATAATAGCATCTAGCCGGATTAGTATAGTCTCTACACCGTATCTATTGTTTTGATTGTAGAGTCTTAGAGATAAAAACTGATCACTCACCTCCTCAATAATTCCTTTATAGGAATCTCTCTTCCCAGTCTTTCCGTCTATCATTATACTTACGGTTTCCCCGATATACTGTTCAAAATATTCCTTTAGTTCCATGGTTATTCTCCTTCTTTTCTATCTCTATTATTGAACCTCATTCTATAAGGCGCGCATATATTCTCTTTCTTACTGCTGAACACTGTTCTTTTCTGAGATACTTTCTTTTCTGAGATACTCTCTTTCTTTTCTTACTGCTGTTAGATAGTGTCCACTATATCCCTTTCTTCTGAGTATTATACTGGGCTCAGAAGATTGGGGTGCGCGCCCATAGCATATAAACCATACACGGGCCGGTATATGTCAAGTGGTCAGGCATATACCCGTTTACTGGAAGCCCTCTCCCTTGCGGGAGTCTCAGAAGATTTATCCACCGTAGCACTGACCCTTTCGGGTTGTTGCTTCCGGTCGGGCTTTGTACTGTGAGGGCGAGTATGGGATCCCCGCCCCTATTCTCCTCCATCAGGGTTTATATATCCTGTGGGGCATGCGTTGGGTACTCGCCTCCCAACCATGTTGGTTGTTCCCACATTCATTGTCACGTCCCACTTAGTCGTGGGGTGTCTAATCATTATTTTCAGAAGGAAGGGGGAGATCCCCCCCCCCCTTACCATACCTTACCTCACCTCACCCTACCTCACCATACCTAACCACACCGCACCATGGTAGGGGAAAGGAAGAAGTTTGACCTCCTTCCTTCCGGGTCGCCTTTTCAGATGGACCCCTCGGATCCATCCTCACTCCACACATATATATATATAATTTTTGAGGTACTATTTTTTCAACCTCTAAAAAATCCCCATTTTCAAAAAATAAACATCTCCATAAAAGAAAATGGAAATAGGAACAGATGGGTGGTATTCTTCGCCCCCCTCCCAAAAATAACATCTCCATAAAATATAATCCTTCTTCTTCTTCCGCTTCGCCTTCCGCTTTCGCCTTCATCCGTCCGCTTTCGCTTTCACGCATGTATCAAAATATGCCCTCTCTCCATAATATAGCCGCGTATACTCATTTTTAATAACAATGTACAACTTTGTACATTACTTGGCTCTGAAGGTACGCCCATTCTCGTGATAGGGTTGCTCACTAAAAATATTCTGCTTTATGGTATCAGATAGTTTCCCTTTTTCATGCTTTTCTTGGTACTGTTCCTTCTTGGTTTCCTTTAATTCTTGTTTCTTTTTAATATATTTGGATTGTCTTCTCTTTTTATAGGCCTTTCCCTTACACTCGGGGTGATATTTTTGCCAGGGCCTCTTCATCTCCATTGGTTTCCCGCAATACTCGCATATTCGTAGTTCAGGAGTTTCTATCTTCTCATGCTTTTTTTGTGCCTGTTCCCTCTCTTTTTTCTGCTCTTCTCGTTCTTTTTGAAGAAATTCTCTGTACATTCCTGACTCTATTGCTATTTGACTAAAGACAGGGTTGTTATTCCTATCTTTTATAAGTTTATATATTTTTACCATTTTGTTACTCATTTTTGTTATCCATTTTTGTCACTCATTTTTTAAAATAATGGGTGCCATGCCTGCGAAATGATGATAATGGGTGAGAATGCCTGAGAAATGGGTGACAAAATGGGTGACAAAATGGGTGATAATGGGTGCGAGGGCTTAGAATCGCAGGCATCCCCGGGGTTTTCTGAAAATGTGGATTTTTCACACACAAAATCTCTCAAATTTTGGGAAAAAAAAAAATAAATATGTGAGGTATTTGAGGGGTAAAATCCCCGCCCTCTTTAGGTGATTAAGTTACCAAACAATATATTTTGTTCCAAACTTCCGTATTTTTATCGTCGTATTTTTGATCCACCCGTCGCCGGTCTCCCCGCCTTTCTGGTAAACATTGGCTCTTACTGAGCCAGAAAGATTAGGAATGCTGAATATCGTGTAAGAGAGGTTTTTTGTTTCGTACGTTCCGGAGGAAGAGGGGGTTACGTCCCACACCTCGGAGTCAGCCAAATAGAATTTTATGCCGGTCTTTGATGTGTCAGAAACCCGTACGTCGCTCACAATGGAAATCTCTAAGGCACATGCTCGTGATTTCCATTCATACGACCATAAACTGTCTAAAGTGCCCCAGTTATGAAGTGTACAGCCATAGTAAGTATTACATGAGTACTCCGTAGGATCGCCTACGAGTACGTCCTCGCTCGTTTTGTTTATGACCAGCCAGTTATTCGTACTATCAATTGAAAATATTGTTTGTACGGGGAGCTGGGTGCTCAAAAGAGTACCGCCGAGGTAGCTCGCATTTATGCTTCCCTGGAAATTATCGGCCCGGACATACGAAGTTCCCCCCACCCTAATTTCACAACTTACGGAAGTAGTATCATTTCCTCTCAGGAACTGAATAGCTTTTGGCCCAGATGTATTTGTTGCCCTGAAGAACCGGACATAGGATAATTCGCCGGGATTTGGAGGTATGGGAGAAATGTCTGTTACAACTCCACCCCCCACGCCAGAATATGTCCTCAAATCCAAAAACGCGTTGCTGGAGTTTGTGCCACCCAGTCGTAGCTGGTTATCGCTCGTGTTAATATGTAATGCTCTAAGTGGGTTGGATGTGTTAACACCAATGTGACCCCTCGTAAGAATATCATGGCTCGTGTTAAAATCGCTGTCAATCTGAATCTGACTCAAAAGGGGAGCATGAGAAATAAAATCATACCCTGTTTTAGTCATTTATATAAATCTCCATATTTTTTATCCTTATTATACTGAGCCGAGCCTTCCCCATTCTCGGTTACGAAAATCCAGAAGTATTCTCTCTTGGTCTCTCAATCTCGGTATTTGTGAAACGATTTCCTCGTAATCTTCAATACTGCGGGAAAGAACCTCTCGGAGGAGGTCTAAATCATTCTTCCAGACCAATCTGTGGATTATTAAGACATCCACGAGCTCCCAGACCTTCTTTGACACAAATGCGGGCCTCTGGGTGTTCACTGTGACGGTAATCTGCCGGTTCCGGCCCAATCTAATCAATCTGAGGAGTTCCTGGGATTGTTTAGAGCTTTCTGGGACGTATTCGGCTATTTCATCAAAAAAGAACCACTTAGTAGGAGGAAAGTCTGCTATTCTGAGTGCTGAGTCTGTAAATTGGATAATCTCGCCCGTAGACAGTTCACTGAGGTTGAAGGATATACTTTGTTTCTGTATTGCTCTCATGAGGCCTCCAGCTGCGATCCCTTGTTGAAGGATATCAGCATTTTTTATCACGGAATACGGCTTGGCATTCCGTATTTTCAAAATCCCGAGTGTATCAAAGGCTATTACTCGGATTCCTTTCGTTTCTGCGAGTATTTTGGTGAGATAACTCTTTCCTGTGCCTCTTTGCCCGATAATTCCACATAATCTGTTCTCTATTTCTATCATTTGTTTCTCCAAATACACCATGCGCAGAAAATCGTAACTGAGAGCGTGCTGAAAAAGAGTAGTATATCTTCAACGTGTCTTTTCATGTCAGTCCAAGAAGGTACAGTATTGCGAGGAACAGTCATACTATTTCGTTCCTAAAAAGAAACCTCCGAGCCCTGAGATTAGTCCGATTGAGATGGAGAGGATTTTTCCGTTAACTCCTTTGGAAAGGGCGTATAATTCTAACACAAAGATACTTAGAATCGCAGTAATACTCTCAATCATTTTTCACCACTTACCGGGAGCTGGCATTCCTGGCGGTGCTGGGGCTGACCCTCCGGGAAGACCACTCTTTCCTTTAGCCTTTTCTATCGCTTCCCGTGCCTCTCGGACCAGGGTTTCAAGTCTGAAGATTCCTGCTCTTTCTTTTGCTGACTCAAGCCCTCCTATTGTTTTCAGCTGGGAGGTCTTAGATACATAAATTCCCCCTCCGCCTCCCGTAGGAACATATATGCCTGGGCTTTGGATTGGGCTCGGTGCTGGAGTAGGTGCTGGACTCGGTAGTGTGAAGATGGTTGGAGAGTACTTTGTGGGTTCGGGGAAAGATGGAGAGGGTATAGTTATTGCTGGGGGACTTAAAACACTTCCAAGTTCTGAGAGTATTTTACTATAATCTTCACTTGAAAATCCTTCCCCGCTTGACCAATCTCCATTTCCTCCACCTCCACCTCCTCCTGGAAGGAACTGGGTTAGCTCCTTTCCCTTTCCTCCCCCGAGGAGAAATATCCCTGCTACTGCTGCTCCGAGTATTATTAATCCTTCCTTTTGCTTTTTGTTCATTTCTTACTCACCCCCTTGAATAAGAAGTATGCTCCGATCCCTCCACTAAGTATAAGAGCAATCAGCCCCCAATTTATTCCCGTTTCTCCACTGGAAATCTCCACAGGTGCTCCCTTCTGGTCAAGGGCTTGCTTGAGAAGACTTGTTAGGTCTGCCACTTGCTTTGATTGCTGTTTAGAACCCGGGGATCCTATTGAAATCTGCGGGTTCCACAGATAAGAGAGTTGCGGATTATATTGGTATTGTTGTGCCTCCGTTGGAGAGAAGATCTGTGTTAAGACCTCGTATGGCTCGTGGAACTCTGGAGATCCGGCTAACCACTTGTACCGTTCCCCTCCACTGCTCCCCTCTCCATTTCCAGTTCCTCCAGTGCTTCCTCCTCCACTGCTTCCTCCTTTGAGTAAATTAAGAAGCTTTACTACGTTTTCTCTGTCTTTCGCTATATTGTAGGCCGGAAATGCTCTAAGTAAATCTTGCGGAGTCATTTTATCTTGTTACGATTTTGAAGTTTCTTAAAATATCCATAACATTAATTGGAACACCCAGCTGCCGCGCTCTTTCGTCTGCTGTCAGCCCAGTCCGGTAGAAACCAATCTCCAAAGTCTCTGGTCCTAAGTCACTACTACCTATGTTTGAGATCCGGAATTCCCGGAAGCCTTCTTTTTCTATTTTACGGGATGAAGAGCCGAATACGAGGAAACCGAGATCCGGCCACCCGTTCCAGTAGAAACGGATGTTTGAGGTACCCGTGTTTGTCACCTCAACCACGTTGTAGGGCTCATATTTTGAAAAGGGTGCGTAGTTCTCTGTATTGAAATCCCATGTCTCCCCTGCCAGTATTGAGGCGGGGGACCTATAGGCGGTCGTATTTGTGATTGAGAAGAGCGGGGTTCCTATTTCCTCTCTTAAGAGCCTCCGTGCCTCAGAAGGCTGAACTACCCAATTTTTAGACTCTATTTTTACCATATTCCTTTTTTTATATCCTTTATAAAAAATATTCTCCCCCTAACGTATAATTAGGGGAATATGCCGCACAGACTGCCCGGTTAGTACCGAACAGTCACGGGGATTGAGATCACTGACGAAGACCTGTTTATAGCCGTCGTATTGTCTGGCCGGAACTCTACACTCAGCCGGCTATCTTCTCCGACCCAGGGGAACTGTATTTGCTCCGGAAGAGCCACCATGCTCCTCTTATCGGTCATGCTGCCATCCAGCATCGTCGTTCTGAATTCCGAAACAACCAATTTCTGTGTACCTAAGGCGTTTTCTTGAACGAACCTCACCAGACCGTCTATGTCGGTGGCACCTATACCTCCGCGTAGTTTGAGGTAAATGTGTCCTTGGTTGTCGGGATATGTCGGATTCCCGTACCCATAGTGCCACATTTGCTGAGGCGGGATCACGTAATAGCCGATTCGGGTGTAATCGGGTCCTACGGTGAAATCTGACTGCGATATGTTCAAATCCAGCTCCGTTAATGTTTTAACGAATACTCGTTCCTGCGTTTGTGTCTGCCCCGCTCCTCCAAGCCTCATTAACTTTTTCAACATATTTCCTTCCTCCTACATCGTCGCAGGAGCAGCTCCACCCGTTGTTCCTCCACCGAAGAGTCCCATGAGGGCTAAAGCGAAATCCTCGCCAGCATCTATTCCGAATCCCATCTTCGCCATATTTGAGAGTCTCCCTTGCCCTGGGAGCACCGCAGCAATCACCATTTTCGCCGCACCGCTCACAAAATTCCCATCTCCGACAATGCCAGCTAAAATGGGTTCCTCCAAGGATTTTATGACCCCGGCACCTACGAAATCTATAACAGACGTCGTCTTCGTCTTAATTTTTGGAACTAACTCCATTTTACCTACTCCTTTTTTATTTTATATCCCTATGTTATCTCTATGAGCGTAATTAACTCTTTTCCACCCTCTGATTTTATATGTACCATCCTGGGGTATCCTAATATGGGTGGAAGGTATATATATTTTTTTTATGCCTCTGTTTCCTTAATGGGGCTCTCTATGACCTCTAAAGAAGCCCTTTGAGAGCTTGTTTTGAGATCATTGAAAATATTGAGAAGGTGGGGTACTATGCGGGAGTACTCACTATCTGATGTCTTTGTTTTATTTAAGTAGTAAACACTTCCTATATCGGTACTACTTCTCCCCTGAATAAAGTTTGCTACCTCCATCTGTATCCCCTGCTCTATCAGGAAATTAAGATGCCATTTCCTCAGGCTATTAGCAGTCACCCGCCGGTGTGCTATACCTCTCACTGCCGCCTTATATGGAGTATTTATCTTTTTTGTTTCCTCAAAGAAAATAGAAGGGAAGTACATCCAGAAGGCTTTCTTTTGACCTTTTGCTGTACTTCCGAGTGGTATTCGTGCTATATTATCAATAATTATCGTGTTCTCTATATTCTTAAGTCCCTCTAAAGCTTGTGAGAGCCTACATCCTGAAAATAGTATGAGTTTGAAAAGGGGTTTAAATTCTGGAGATATATTCATATATGCCTCCATCAATTCTCCCGTACTAATGAAATTCTCCCGCACCCCTGTCTTTTGTATCTTCACTGATTTTCTCCATTTGTCTATTGGGCTACTATTAAAAATATCAAACTCACAATACTCCATATAATTGAAAATGTTCTTAAGAGCCTTGGTATAAGTATCTCCATGACAAGTCTTGAGATGGGTTTTTAATTCTAATGTGGTTGTGATGGTAGAGGGTAGGAGCCTATCCAGAGAACTTAAATAATCCCTAATCCTTTCTGCTGATACATGCCGTACATCATGGAGATATGACTTTAGATTCTCTTTATTTGTCAAATAGAACTCTCTTAAAGGCCTCGTGAAGGCGGTGTCATAACCAACTAGACCACGAGCCCCGAACGGTATCTAGTAAAAGGAGAGATTGACTGATTTAAATAATTTTTCGTAACCAATTGAGAAGTAAGACAGGAGAACTCTTTAGCTTTAAAGATAAGAGAGGGGAAAGAGAAGAGCATGGCGATAAAGGTGGTGAGAGGTGGCATTTGTGCTCCGGAAGGAGTACGAGCGTACGGCATAAAAGAGGGCAATAAGGGGTTAGCGGTGATCGAAGGTGAAGGGAGAGCGGTCGGTATGTTCACCTCAAATAAAATACAGGCGGCGCCAGTACGATTCACGAAGAAGCAGCTTAAGAAGGGAAGCATACGTGCGATCATTGCGAATAGTGGCTGTGCAAACAGTTTTACCGGCGAACGGGGGATGGGGGATGCAGAGCGAATGGCGGAGCTCGCATCATCAGCTCTGGGACTTGCACGAGACGAGGTAGCCGTTGCCTCCACCGGTCCGATCGGGGTACACCTCGACATGGGGTTAATCGAGCGCCAGCTCAGGGACGTGGTGAAGAAGTTGACTGCTGAAGAGCCGGGGAGCGCGGCCGCAGCACGGGCCATTATGACCACTGATACCTTCCCCAAGGAGCAGGCGATTCAGATCGATACCAGCACGGGAGAACGGGCGGTGATAGGAGGAATTGCAAAAGGTTCGGGGATGATCTTCCCCCACTTAGGGCTCGCCACCATGCTCTCGTTTCTCTATACTGATGCATCAGTGGAGGACGAAGTCCTGAGGCGGAGTCTGAACGAAGCGGTGGATAACTCATTCAATATGGTGGTGGTGGATGGGGATATGAGCACGAACGATATGGTGCTCCTGGTATCCACAGGGAAGAGCGTTCCGGTGAGCGAAGCGGACTTCAAAGCGGGCTTACAGTTTGTCTGCCGTGAGCTCGCGAAGCTGATCGCGAGGGATGGTGAAGGCGCGACGAAGTTCATCGAGGTGAGGGTGAGCGGTGCATCCTCCATGGAAGATGCGAGAGAAGTGGGAAGATCTATACTCAGGTCGCCACTGGTGAAGAGTGCTATTCAGGGTGAACGTCCCGACTTCATGTGTGGTCGTATCATTGCAGCTATCGGGAGTTCGGCTATCGCGGGAGATGTTGACCCCCAGGGGCTCTCAATCCGCATAAAATGCGATAAGGAGGTTATCGCAGTGAAGAACGGTGCCTTTATGGATCTCTCAGGGGTGGCGAGGGAGATCCTGAGGGGCAAAGAGATCGTTCTGGAGGTGGATCTGGGAACCGGGGAGGGCGAAGCAACGGCGTGGGGATGCGATTTATCCGCTGAGTATGTCCGGATAAATGCGGGTATGCATTAAGGGCGCTGCCCCCACCGATGCGAATCGTGAAGGAGCTGATCGTCTTCTTTAGGAAAATCCCGGAAGAATCGCGTGTTCAGGTGAGAGGGGCAGAGCTGGAGCATCAGGTGTTCTCCGGAGAACTCCTCGAACGGTGGCTAGACATCTGGCGCTTCGCTTCTCCATTTATCTCTTCATACAGGCTCTTACCGTTGG
>RXIE01000139.1 GCA_004212135.1 Candidatus Methanophagales archaeon ANME-1-THS
TACTATCTTTTCCTTTTGTGTTATCGTCTCTCGGACTGCTTCATGGGGAAATGATCCCTTGTTGTATTCCAACTCTGACAAAACTTCCTTTATTTCCATACAATCACCTCATTATTCGCACCCGTACAATTTCCGACAACTCGTTCATATACGACAGTGTCGTATATTCTTCCAATTTGGGGTTATATGCGACAATGTCGCTTATACATCCCTCTAACTGACTGCTTTTTATACATCGTTTTTCAACCATGTTTCACCCCTTCATTTTTAAAAGATTATCCAATGGACCTTTTATAGCACCAAGATTCTTTGTGCTCACGTGCGTATATATTTCCGTTGTTTTTGAACTTTTATGCCCAGTAATTCTTGTAAGCTCCAACTTCATACCAGCTTAACTCCTTGTATCTTCTCCATCAATTTCTTCTTACCCTTATTCGCCTCCATAAACGCCTGTATGTACCTTTTCCACTCCTCTTCATCCGCTATTCCTCTCATTGTCTTCAAAATATCTATCGCATCGTCGTAGTAAACGTGTGAGCGATTTACAGCTTCAGTAACCCATGATTGGCACATTCTAAGCGCATATTCGTCCCTTAATTTCTTCGCATAGCCCTTTATCTCCTCCTTACCCATTTCCATTAAGAATCTTTCCAGCACTCTCACCGCATAGTCCTGACTCCGTTCCAAAAGAGCATCTGCAAATATCTTCGCTAACGTAACAGTTCGAACATACCCTATCGCTTCTTTCAGCTCACTCTCATCAGAATCATTCACGAGCAACCTTATCAATTCGTTAACCGACTCATGTGCTGATATAACCCCTTGCTTCAGTTTCTTGAGTGTCAATTTCAGCGCTTCTTCCTGCTTACCTTTCTCCCTCGCCGCGTCCGCAACCTCTATTATCATCACTGGATGCAACGTAGTAGAGGACATAGCGCGTTCTATCGCATCATCAAGGTGGGCATCATGCAATAGCACTGATATCGCTACACTTTCTCCGCATCTCGTTTTTATAGCTGATATAAGCTCCTCATACCTTCCTATTTTTTCAAATGCCCCCTTTATGAGCTTGTAGGTCTCAGGGTTGAAATGAGAAGAGAGCAAATCCAGGGCTGTGTTTATCGCTTCTTCCTCTTTCACCTCCACCTCCCTTTTTTCTCCTAAAAACTAATTCAAAAGATTGAAATAGAGTTCATCAAGCGCATAATTCCGTCCTTCTTTTAGTCGCACTCCCTCCCGCACAAACTCAAAAGCCTCCTTTTCCTTGCCTTCCGCCATCAACGCCCTCGCCAATCTCAAATAATCATCCTTAGTCTTTAGCCCTGCCTTTATCATCACCTTCAATGCCTCCTCATGCAAACCAAGATTTTCATACAAGCCAGATAGCAGGTCAAGGATTTTTCTTCGGTGATATTCAACATGAAAACGCTCTCCACTCTTTGGTATCCTTCTCAATAATTCCTCCCCTATAACCGCTATGTTCACCCTCGTTGCCACACCAAAAAGCATCTCATCCATATCCAGACCATAGTCCTCAACCTCGATTATCTCCATTATTTTGGATACCAGAGCTCTTTTCTCGTCCTCTTCCAACTTCTCCACAATCTTGTTAAAATCCTCCACGCATTCTATCATAAAATTACCAAGTATTCCATCAGAGTCGTCCACTCCATTCTCAAAAGCATCCACTCCTCTCTCTATCAATAAAAGATAAAGATCAACCGTTTCTTTGAAACTCCCTCCCTCTGCAAGCTTATCTCCTATCCGCTTCACTTCTTCTAACTCACTAACCACTCCAGGCACCGCATAATAGTCCAAAAAACCCCTCAATATATGGCTAATCCTTCTTGAAATCGCTTCTATGTTCACTCTCTTCTCACTAACCTCTTCAGAAAGAGCGAACTTCGATGCTAAAACAGGCTCCTCCTCTATTATTGCACCTATTATTTTTATGAGCTCGCTTTTATTCCATCTTTCCAGCGAAGCTAAAAGATTGTCAGCATCTAAAAATGAACTCCTTCCTTTCATCCATTGCAAAATTAGCGCTACTCCATGCTTGCACATCTCTCCAACCGGGCATGTGCATTCAGAGTGTATTTCATCGGTGATTTCAACCCTCACCTTGTAGGGGTTAGGTGCCGAACCGAGCACTGTTCCAATGAGTTTATTTCCCTTTTCACTCCTATTTCCACATATCCCTTCTCAACATATTCCAGCCCGTTCGAGAATGTATTTTCACCAAATACCCGCCTTATTTCATCTCTACTTATATCACGCAGCATTTTCACTTCTATCCTTCTTAGCCTATAGCTCCACTCTAATTTGTTGTCATGAAAATAATAATAAAAGTGGGTGGCAGCTTACTGGCTCAAGGACGAGACATTATACCTGTTCTCAGCGATTATGAGCTCTCATCCATACTACATGCCGAGCATCACAACCAGGGGCATGAGCAGGAATAGGAAGATATTGGTCAAGCCATGTGAGATACTGACGCCGGCGATAGAGCCTGTGTACTTCACGGCGTAAGCATAGAAGTAGCCTATCAGGAAGACAAGCGCGATATCGACGACTGACAGGTTACCAATGTGCATTACGGTAAAAAGGATCGTGGGGAAGAGAATACCAAGGTGGGAATTGAAATACGCGATTGCATGATGTTGAATAATCCCGCGAAAAATAAGTTCCTCCATGAAACCCGTGTAGACCAGCATGATTATAATTGGCGCAATGAGCGATCTGAAGGACAGTTCTCCTATCAAGGGATTGGGCTTTAAGATGTAATACTCGACATAGCCGAACAGTATGCCGGTACAGGAGATTGCCCCCTGCATGGGGATTTGTCTCAATTTCAAGACGAGACCGACATCACGTTCATTAAGATGCTGAAACCAAATCAAGAGGAAGGCGCTGACGAATAGCGGAATGCTCAATATCAGGAACCACTGCAAGAAATAGAACTTGGAAAGTGGAGCATAGAGTGATATTATTCGAATCAGAGGTGCGAGTGCAATGGACATCAGGAGATATGAACGCTGCTTTTCCGCAGTGTATAAAAATGCCGCATGGCCGAAGAGTGTGAACATAACGATACCATGACAAAAAAGTCCCCAGTTGGGATTGAGGAGAGAAGTGATTAACTCTGAGGTGATGATAAGCACGAGGTAGCTAAATGGAATGAACCCCTTACCCCGGGTTATTCTTGGTTTTGTTTTTGTTTTTGTGTCTGTTTCTCGCACTGGTGCGACCGGCGTCTCTAGTAATTTTATCTCTTTAGTTCCATTTATTTCCAGCGCTACATATCTAAATAATCTAATCGTAATGTCAGTACGGATATATTTAGCCTCTTTTACCACGGTATCATCAAAATCAGGAGCTATGAGAAAGAGGTGCGGCATGTGCCCGTCAAGTATAATACCCTGTAATCGTTCTTTATAGGTATCCGCTATCCAATCAATCCCCAGCTCCAGCAGCCGATCATAAGCCTCTAAAGCCTCCCTTAATTGGTCTTTATCAACCCTTAGTTTCACCGCAATGAGCGTCACTATCCCTTCGGAATCAACGCCTAAAAAAGCTGATCTGTTCAATCCTGAGGTTTTATTTCGATGTGTTAGTATTTTGAAGTTCTTCGCAATCTGGTTTGGTTCTTTAACCAGCAATGATTCGAGCTCTGCTTCATCTTGAATCCCAGCCTCTTTCAATACCATCGCACTACCTCCCGTGTAAGGAGAGAATGTCAACCATATCCGTGAGAATAGCTCGTAACAACCGCTGAGCCATTGAACGACCACCGCGGTCATAACTGCTGCGAACAACCCTTCCTATCTTTGCTTGGTTATATACCTCTGGAAGCATTTTTATCACGTTCTCATGACTCTGATTCTGATTCTGATTCTGATTCTGATTCTGATGAATGGAAACAAGATGAATATAAGTGGTGCTGAGACCAGGAGCAGAATTACAAAAAAACCAAGCGTTCCATGCTCCATCACCAGTATTTCAGCGCACATTTTCTCTTCTGGCTTGAGCTCAAACATCTCGGGAAATGTATCCGCGGCGAGTTTTTTCGTGGATTCTAAGGTATCCGCGTATGAACCGTTTAAAGGTGCCAGGGCGGATAGTCGGACCAGTGTTATCTCCCGTGGAATGGCCATCCGCTCATCCTTTACATAATAGTAGAGCACGACCCTTCTTTCGGTTATTTCACCATCAGTGCGTTTAATTACCACCAACTTCTCTGTGCTCATTTCACCCTTAAAAATAAGCCCTTCTCGCTCTGACCGCCAGTGTCCCTCAGCCCATGAGGCATTAGCAATCTGAACTGGTTCTATTCCTTCTTCTTCTATCTCATATCCCAGTGCAGCGTAACAAACGGCAGGAGGATGGAACGAAGAGACATTGGTGCTTTGAATAATGAGGAAAAAGACCGGATTGGAGAAGTTGGGATTTCGATACGCACGGGAGATCAGGATATCCGCACCGAGTATCTCCTCGAACCTCGACCAGTTATAGCTTATGCTGTGCCACTCACCGATCTGTTGCGGGAACACCTTCATGAGCTCGGGATCCGCGAAATCCAGCTTCGTCCGGACAAATAGCTCTGTTCCGGAAGAACCTCGCAGCTCGGTTGCTATCAGTGAGACACCGCCGGGTGAGACCATGCTTGGCGTGGAGAGTAACGGCGTTAAAACCGTAACCAGTGCGATTATACCGATAGTTGTCCGAAAGGCTTGGTTCATACTGATGCGGGCACGGGCATTCTCAACTTAAAAATCCGTGTAAAGGCAAAGATAAGCGCCAGAGCGAAGAAGAAGAAGAGGAGGCTGGAGACAGTATGGAAAAAACCAAGTGCAGCTTCGATACCATACCAATCACCGATGAGTACCGTAACGAAAAGCCTGAATATGTTTGATGCAAGTGCAAGTGGAATGACAAGCGCTAACAGTCCTATCCTGGCGAGCGGACTTCCATGAAGCAGGTATGCAATGATCGCCGTCAATCCCAGAAGAGGCATAAGTCTATTCAAGCCACTGCATGCCGGTGCTATCCAGTACGTGTTTCCCGCGAGGCTTACATTGTTCCCAGTCATTGAAACACCCATCCCAAGGAATCTAAACATCGCGGATACCGAAGATGCTGAGAGGTACTGAAGCGGAATTGCCACCGAATCTAAAAAGGGAAGGGGTATCGCAGTGGCGAAGAGAAAGATAGGAAAGAGAACGGGTTTTGCACCTTCTCCTAAAAACACTAATGCTAAGCCAGCCAGCACGAGCAGGAGCGAGAATGCAAGGAGCATGGGATAGTGCCAGAGTATACCAAGGAGGTACAGGAAAAATCCGACTCCAAGCGGCAGAATATGCCAGTTCGCTGGTTCCTGATGATAAATCTCGCCGCGCTTGAGGTATATGAGCATTGGTCCTACAAGAAGCAGAAGCAATCCGTGACTGTAATATGGATTATATAGCCAAGCGGAGAAGAGCCACCGTACGACTTCTGAATAAAGGAGAGCTACGAGCAGCCCAGACCAGAAGAGGATGATACCTTCCTTCGTTCTCATGCGTAAAGAGAGTCCATTAGCCTCCGTTTCTTTTCCTCTGCCTCCCAAAGAGAAAAGAAGCAGAGACCAGAACCAGCCCGCTTGCGAATAGAGCGAAGGCAGAAGCATCGGGAACTGGCGCTATAATACCTGCGCAGGTGGCGGAATCCAGGCCATCGAAGAGGGGATTGTACCTGAATGCACCCAGTCCCTGTTTATCGACGATGATATCGTACTCATGGTGCGTGATCGGTGCATCGACAGGTATGGACCATATCAACGTAGGTCCGAATTCACCGCTGATAGTGGTTCTGATCTGTTCCAGGTTGCCGGAAGGGTCTTCTGAAATGAGCAACGCATCCCACCACTTTACCGGGTTATCCTGTATGAGCACCTGGTAGGTTGCACAGGGCCAGAACCTTCTCCCCTTCACATAGACCTCCTCGCCGGGTGCGAACTCATTTATTTCATCGCCATCCTTATTACAGGAAATGACCACCGGTCTGAAACGATTATAAACGTTGAGCTTATCATTCTCTTTCCTGATAACGCAGATAATCTGATCTTCGTTCTCGAGCATGGACGCCCTATCTTCGGTTATTATCAGCCATTCATCAGTAATAAGCGCTTCTTTGCTAAATTGGTTCACCATCCATCCTTCTTTTCTAAGCATCGTGACTTCTTTCTTAAGACGAGCATGTTCCGGAAGTGGAAACCCTTCTGCTTCAAAGTTCTGCTTCAGTTCTCCCGAGATCACACATTCGTTCAAGAGCTCTTCTGCAGCTCCGCTCATACTGAACAAAGGTTCAAGCGCTGGATATTCTTTCTCCTCTGGAGCTGCCAGAGCACTCGCAACCGAAGAGCTTGTCATGGCAAGCAGTACTATTGTCATGAGTATGCGTATGCAGATCCACTTCCCGATTTTTATCCTCTCGCTCATTGGTATTTGTAGTATTCGCGCCTCCTCAGAGTGCGAGAACATCCAGAAGTTTCACCACTACGATCAAGGTGAAGATGATGAGCATGGGCATGATTGCGAGATTAAAACTGCCTATCAGAGTTTTTAGTCGATCCTGAATTGAGGGTTCAGGACATTCATACGCGGTGCTCAGTTCCTAGGCTATCAAGGCCGAAATCAAGATACCGGTTCCGATCGCACCCAATGCGGCTGCTGTTCCTAACGTGGCAGTAGCGACCACCACGGTAGTAGTGGTAACGGTTACGACACTCATTTCAACACCAGCTTGGTAGATATACTATACCCATTTCGAGGTTCTCTATAAAAGCTTTTCTAACACTTGAAATTTAATTTAGATCTATATAATTGCTCTGAATTAAAAAATATTTGCTCAAAAAGGTTATTCATATTCCTTCCCTCATACTGAAATTTTTGTTTCTAATGTGGAGAAGAAGAATAAAATAAATGGAAATTAAAATTGCTCAATCGTGAGATGATCGCAGTCATAAAGTTGGGTGGCAGCTTACTGGCACAAGGACGCGAGATACTGCATCGTCTCAGTGATTATGCGGCAACGAAAGGCGTGGTCCTCATCATAGTCCCCGGCGGTGGTCCGTTTGTAGAGCCCATAAGAGCGCTCTCGAGACAGGGTGGTATCTCTGATGAAGCTGCGCATTGGATGGCAGTGCTTGCCATGCACCAGTACGGCTTCTTCCTGGCTGATGGTACACGTACCATACCTCTGGTTGAACGCATAGAGGAGATACGCACGGTCAAGCATATCTGCATCGTCTTACCCTATACCATTCTGAAAGCGGATGATACCTTACCGCACACGTGGGATGTTACTTCAGACACGATTGCGGCCTTTATTGCCCTTACGGTAGGTGAGACGAGGTTCATAAAAGTGACGGATGTGGATGGTATACTGGCTGAGGATGGCTCACTGATAAAAGAGATCTCCGCGCACGAGTTGATAGAGAAAGGTATTACCGGTTGTGTGGACGCGGAATTGCCGAAATTCTTAATGCGAACCAGCATGAGTTGCGTCATTGTGAATGGCAACGTCCCGGAACGAATAATTGAGGTCATCGAAGGGAGAGAGACGATATGCACCTCAATCTCTCTTCAGAACCTCTCTTTCCAAAAGAAAGTGTGACGATTATTTTCCCTTAACGGCATTCATGATCCGAGTATTTGCAGGATTATTCTTCTGGATCTTCGCTTATTGTCCAGTTCGATGAATACGACCTGTTGCCACGTTCCTAGCATGAGCCTCTTATCCTTGAACGGCACGGTCAACGATGGACCCAGAAACGCGGCTCGTACATGCGAATGCCCGTTCCCATCATGCCATCGGAACTCATGTTCATAGGCTATTCCTTTAGGGAACAACCGCTCCAACGCGTTGGGTAAATCCTGCAGCAGTCCAGGCTCATATTCTAGCGTTGTTATCGCACCGGTGGAGCCAGGCACAAAGATCGTGACAATCCCATCCTTGATCGTTGATTCGCTCAAAGCGCGGTTCACATTCACGGTTATATCGATTAGTTCCACCTCTCCGCGGGTATTCAATTGCAGTTCCTTCGTCTCAACGTTCATTTTTTTCTTATCACCCCCTTCCTTCAGTTTTGTTCTCGTTTTACGATATGGATGCAAGAGCGGATATTTATTAAACTTTTCATGTGCAATCACTATACATCGTGATACCTGTGGTTATGGGCTATGGGAACCAGATATAAGGTTGTCCTTCTTGATATGGATGGAACCTTTCTGGATTCAAGAGGGGCGGGCGAGATCCCCAACGAATGGGCATACGAGGCGTTCAAAAAAACGCTGCAGCATTATGGACTAACGCTCACTATAGATGAGATCAATAAGCTCTTTCTCGCTCCGCTCCATGCCCGGGGCGAAGAAGGGGTATTAAATTTTTGTCATAGATTTGGCCTGGATTGCGAGAAGTTCTGGAGCAGACGTGAGAAGGATGTGATCGAAGCGAAGATAACAGCAATTCGGACAGGTGTAATAAAACTCTGTAAAGGTTCTGAAGAGGTAATACGTTATCTAAGCACCCGTTTTTATCTCGCGGTAGTGAGCGATTCGCAGCAGGCATGTGTGAATTATGCACTCGAGCATTTCAATTTGCAACCTTACTTTGCGATCTGGTATGGACGGAGGAGCGAATTGAAGAGTTTGGGTAACAGGAAGCCGAATCCTTTTTACATCAATAAGGTACTGCGTGAATTAAACGCGCACAAAGAAGAGGCTATATTAGTCGATGACAGCCCCGTGGGGGTCCTTGCAGCCCACAGGGCGGGTATCGATTCGGTGCTCATTTGTAGCAACGATGAGAAATTGTTAAAATGCGAACAGAAACCTACATTTTTGATAAGAAACCTCAATGAGTTAAAGAGCGTATTATAACGAGGATAAACTAAATCAACCGGTAGAAAGAACCTTAAGATAGTAGGTGAGGAGAAAGAGATGATATCAGGATCGGGAAGGGGAATAAAAACGCCGGTAATCGTGCTCAATGAAAAGGCGTATGTGGAATCAGTAGGAAAAAAGGGCGTGGGTCTCGCTCAGATCTGCGAGGAGGTTGCAGCTCAGCACAATGTAAGTATCGCGATCTGCCCGCAGCAGGTGGAGCTTGCAAAGATCGCATCTCAGGTGCAGATACCCTGTTTCGCACAGCATGTTGATCCTGTGGAACCGGGCAGTCAGACCGGGTTTGTAACGTTAGAATCAGTAAAAGAAGCGGGTGCGGTCGGCTCGCTGGTGAATCATTCTGAGCACCGGCTGAAAATTGCGGATATCGACTTCATCGTATCCCGGGCGGCGAGCTTAAACCTTCTCACTATTGTATGCACGAATAATATAGCTGTGAGCAAGGCGATTGCAGAACTGAAGCCGTATGCCATCGCAGTCGAGCCGCCGGAACTTATCGGAACGGGCCGGGCAGTTTCTAAGGTGGATCCCGCAATCGTTGAGGATACCGTAAAAGAAGTGAAACGCATTGCTAAGCACTGTGTGGTGCTCTGTGGTGCGGGCGTTACCAATGGCGAGGATGTCCGCGCTGCGATCGAGTTAGGTGCGGATGGTGTCTTACTCGCGTCGGGCGTGGTGAAGGCAAAAGATCAAAGGGCGGCATTGGTAGATCTGGTATCAGGGTTAGAATAGGTACCAATTCTTGAAGATGCGATATGTAAAAAAAATATTACGTATCGGAACTTTAATATCAATTCATCGCTTTTTCCCTTTACTAACCTATGTGCGCTGAAGAAAAAAAGGAAATACGAGTATTACATATTGATGATGAGCCTGATTTCCTTGCGTTGACTAAAGTCTTTTTGAAGAGAAATAATGGGGATTTAAACGTGGATACTGCAACCTCGGCTGAAGAAGGCCTGAAACGGTTGAGGTATACTACCTACGATGTGGTTATCTCAGACTATCAGATGCCCGTGATGGATGGTCTGGAATTTCTTCAGCACCTTCGTGAAGGTGGTGACACGATTCCGTTCATTATGCTCACGGGAAGGGGAAGAGAAGAGATTGCGATCGAGGCATTAAACAAAGGAGCTAACTACTATCTGCAGAAAGATGGGGACGTAGAAAGCCTCTTTGGAACGTTGGCGCATACGATACGAGAGGTAATAGAGAAAAAGAGAGCCGTAGAGGCGCTGCGGAAGAGTGAGGAACGATATCGACTCTTAGCAGAGAATGTGCGGGATGTTATCTGGACCACTGATCTGAATTTGCGATTTACCTATGTGAGCCCTTC
>RXIE01000140.1 GCA_004212135.1 Candidatus Methanophagales archaeon ANME-1-THS
TCGGTGGAGCCCTCGCGAATCCCTAACTTCACCAAACTCGACATAACCAGGTTCATTTGGCCTCTCTTGTGGAGAAGATGTGGTACCTATAAATCTCTTTCGGAAGTAAGGGTCTTCGGAAGTACTGTGTATTTGTAATTGACCATAAGAAGATAAAAACGGTGGAAGACATCTTTACCTGCATAGGAACCCCTCTGGGTAGCTGGCGGAGGTATCTTCCAGAACGACGTTATTGAGAAAGCAGGGGGTAAAAATATCTTCTCTGAGATAGAAGGTTGGAAGCCATTTCCGTCTCACTAATGGATACGGATGCTTTGAGATGGACTTTGTCTCCCCAAAACACCTCTTTCAGTTTTATTAATAAAGATAAGATAAAGGGAAAACAAATGCTCTATTATCTCACCTTGTATGCCCGGCTTATGCTCTTCATGTTCTTGGGCATATCCCTGGCAAATGCAGCTATGGAGTTAGGCTTACTGAAATATTTCAGCAAGCCTCTGGAGCCTTTGACGAAGGCTGCTAAGCTCCCCAGCGATGCCGCGGTGATACCCGCTATCTTCCTCTTCAACGCGACAGCCGCTCATGCAACGTTAGCATCTCTCTTAAACAAGAAGCTGGTGAATGAAGAAGAAGCGATAACCGCTGTGCTCATATCCTCTGCTGCAATGCGAACGAGAACCCTATTCCAGTATTACCTGCCCATAGCAGTGCCTGCACTTGGATTCATGCTTGCCGCGAAGTATATCGCCTTCTCTTTTATCAGCGCTCTCGTAACAGTGATGATAGGATTTCTCTATGGAAGACTGAACGTCAACAGGGGGGAACGAGTGAATGCAAACTTTGAAAATAAATCGAATGGAGAAGTGATAAATAAATCAAAGAAAGAAGCAATAGAGAAATCCTTTGCAGATGCTCTAAAAGTATTGAAAAAGATATCCCTGAGGCTGGGGATAACTATTATCCTCTTGATGATATTGATGCATTTTGGTGCTTTTGAAGCACTGGGAGAGCATATCGCTCCTGTTTTACATCCCGTCGGGCTTTCTCCTCAATCCATTATTGTCATCAGCACGCAGATTGCAAGCCCTTCGGCAGGTATGGTCATGGCAGGAGAGATGTTCAGGAACGGATTGTTTACTTCTAAGGAGGTTCTCCTCACTCTATTCATCGGCTTGCTCCTCTTCGTTTCGATAATGGATTTCCCGAAGAACATCTTCCCGATCTTCACTTCCATCTATGGCGTCAAGTTCGCCTCGAAACTGGTTACTATCGAGCTCTCTATCTTCATTGGCACGACACTATTTACCATAATTATGATCTATTTTTTAATATCATAAAAGATATAAGGTTTAAAAGATAATACTTTTATAAAAAGAGTTATAAAATAAATAAAGTGAGGTGGTAAGGTACGAAAAAATGAAGGTAACAGCCGTGCTATGGGGAAGCGATATGCCTCTTCTCATCAACGCATGCAAGGAGCTCGGAATAGAGTTACATGCGTGGCCTACACATGACGTAGAAGATGAGAAGATGCGAAAGGAGTGCATAAGATCGTTTGAGCGGGCGGAGATCATCCTCTTACATCCATCAAATGAGGAACATTGGGACGAGCTAATCGAAAGCCTGAGAAGAGATGTGCCAACGATCTCGTTCGGGCATGATTCGTCCTTCTGGTCGCTTTCAAACGTTCCTTTAGAGGTTGTTGCAACGGTCAATGCCTACCATGTATATGGCGGGTTGGAAAACACGAAGAACATGCTGAAATACATCGGAAAAGAGGTCTTAGGGCTGGATTATAACTACGAGCATCCAAAGGAGACAATGTGGCAGGGGATATATCATCCAGATGCCGAAACTGCTTTTGAGAGTATCGAGGACTATTTCGCGTGGTATAAGCCTGCGCACAAACACACGATTGGCATTCTCTTCTTTCGAACTTATTGGGCAAACAGAGACCTTGAGATCGTGAATGCTTTAATCCGTGAATTGGAAAACGAGTTTGATGTGATTCCTGCCTTCTGCTATGGAATGGGTGATAAAGAATTAGGTGCTCAATCGAGCAGTGAAGTCATTGAAGCCTTCTTCATGAACCGGGTTGATGCGCTAATAAACCTTCAATCGGTATTTCATGCGGGAGGTGAGTCTGGATCGGTCAATGCACTGAGAGAGCTCGATGTACCGGTATTCCACCCACTGATGGCATACCACACGACAGAAGAAGAATGGAGGGAAGGTAATCAGGGCTTGAGCAGCCTGGAAGTTGGCTGGAGTGTTGCGATGCCGGAATTAGAGGGCGTAATCGAACCTATTATCGGAGGAGCGTTAAGAAGAGAGCGCGATGACGAATTTGAGCGGCATGCGCAGATAGAAGAGAGGGTGAAAAAGATTGTGAACAGGGTGAAAAAATGGATAGAACTGAAAGATAAACCGAAATCCGAACGAAGAGTTGCATTCATCCTCCACAACAATCCCTGTGCGAGCGTCGAGGCAACCGTGGGAAGCGGTTCACATCTCGATACCCTGGAAAGCGTAGCGAGGATATTGGAAAAGATGAAAGATGCTGGTTATTCGGTTGCTCCTCCAGGAGATGGAAAAGAACTCATCGAGAAGATTATGACTCATAAAGCAATTACTGAGTTCAGATGGACAACGGTGGATGAAATTGTAAGTAAAGGAGGTGCACTTGCGCTCATAAGCAAGGAGGATTATGAAAAGTGGTTTAATACCCTTGACCAGAGGGTGAAGGAACGGACACGTGAAGCCTGGGGCAATCCGCCTGGTCAACCGATGGACGGCGTTCCAGCAGCAATGGTTTATAATGGTAAAATCGTAATAACCGGCGTTCGATATGGAAATGCAGTGGTGTGCGTGCAGCCGAAGCGTGGCTGTGCTGGTTCACGATGCGATGGGCAGGTCTGCAAGATCCTTCACGACCCTGAAGTGCCTCCTCCTCATCAATACCTCGCAACCTATCAGTATTTAGAAAACACCTTCGGTGCAGATATGATCGTTCATGTAGGAACACATGGCAACCTGGAATTCTTGCCCGGCAAATCGGTTGCACTCTCTGGAAGCTGCTATCCAGACATTGCTATCGGAAATCTACCTCACCTCTACATATATAACTCCGATAACCCACCAGAAGGGACAATCGCAAAGAGAAGGAGCTATGCAACGCTCGTAGATCACATGCAAACCGTTATGACCGAAAGTGGCTTGTATGGCGAGTTGAAGGAGCTTGAAGACCAGATTGCCGAATATAACAGGACAAAAACATCGGATAAGGCAAGGGCACATACCTTAGAGCACATTATTATTGATCTTATACGGAAAACGAAACTGTCAGAAGAGATAAAGCTTGATAAAATCGAGAATAAGTATCCCTTTGAGAAAATAATACAAATAGCACATGAGGCTATCACGCGCATATACAACACACAGATTCCTGATGGGATGCATATCTTCGGAGAAGTTCCCGGAGGTGATAAGAAGGTTGAGTTCATCAATTCGATATTGAGACACGATTCAGAGCTGAGGAAATTGATTTTTGAGCTCATGGGACTTGATATTCAGCCCTCGGAGGCAGAAAGCGCGTTTTTAGCCGAGGTGGATGGCATTGCAAAGGCGTTTATCGCCGCGTTCTTAGCTGAAGAAGAGCCTTTGGAAGCAGCGAAGAGGATATTAGGCGATAGATTGAAGAGAGAAAATGTAGATAAGCTCTATTTGATCTGGGAGAAGATAATGGATATTTCATCGAGGATAGAAGCATCGGATGAGCTGGGAAGTTTGCTCCATGGATTTGATGCCGGATACATCGAACCAGGACCTTCTGGGCTCATCACAAGGGGTAAGCCTGAGATACTTCCAACTGGCAGGAACTTTTATTCCCTCGACCCGTTCAAGATACCAACAAAGGCTGCCTGGGAGATTGGGAAGCGACTTGCGGATGCTGTGATAAGGAGATATGAGGAGGAGAACGGAAAGCTTCCCGAGAACATCGCAATGTACTGGATGGCATCCGACGTCATGTGGACAGATGGAGAGCAACTCGCTCAGATACTGTATTTAGTCGGTGTGGAGCCTGTCTGGAGAGATGGGAGGGTAAAAGGATACCGGATAATTCCTCTGGAAGAGCTCGGTCGCCCGAGGATCGATGTAACCGTAAGGGTGAGTGGGATTACGAGAGATTGCTTTTACAATTGCATCGAATTTTTAGACGAGGCGATACAGGAGGTCGCAATGCTTGATGAGCCTTTAGAAAAGAACTATTTGAGAAAGCATGCAATGGCATTGGATACTATGGGTGATGAAGATAGAACAGAAGAGGGGAGATATGCACGTATCTTCGCAAGCAAGCCCGGAACTTACGGGAATGGGGTGAATTTAGCGGTCTATGCATCGGCATGGAAAGAGGAGAAGGATTTATCAGACGTCTTCGTGCAGTGGAACGGATATGCCTACGGGAAGAAGGATTTTGGTATTGAAGCACATGATAGTTTTGTATCACAGCTTAAAACCGTTGACCTGACCTTCAATAAGACGGTTACCGATGAATACGACCTGTGCGGCTGTTGTTGCTACTTTGGGACGCACGGTGGACTCACAACTGCTGCACGAGAGCTCTCGGGGCATGAGGTTTCAGCATATTATGGTGATACGAGGGACCAGGACAAGATAGGGGTAAGAAGCCTTGCAGACGAGATGAGAAGAATTGTTCGAACGAAGTTGCTGAATCCAAAGTGGATAGAAGGGATGAAGCGCCATGGCTACAAGGGTGCCGGGGACATCTCAAAACGAATAGGAAGGGTTTACGGTTGGGAAGCGACGACGCAGGAGGTAGATGACTGGATATTCGATGACATTGCGAGGACGTTCGTTTTAGATAACGAAATGAGGAAGTTCTTTGAGGAGAATAATCCATGGGCGCTTGAGGAGATTGGAAGGAGGCTGTTGGAAGCTTATGAGCGAGGATTGTGGAATGCAGACGAAGAAGTGATAGAAGGATTAAAGAGCGCATACCTTGAGATGGAAGGGTGGATAGAGGAGAAGATGGGCGAGGCGAAAGGAGATTTTCAAGGAGGGGCGATCGATGTGAAACCCTTTAATAAGGGTGAAAAAGTCGTTTAGATGAAAGCAGAGAGAAGTGAGAATGAAGAGGGATACAAGAATTAATCAATATAAAAGCAGAGGTCTTTCCTTCAGGGTTCCTGTTGTGGGGTCTACATCAAAGCCAAGGGATTCTAAAACCACGACGCCGAGCAGAACCCTGTCTATGAAATCAGAAATCCAGACGGGGAAGGCATCTTCCTTGCCCTTCAGCTTTATCCAGGCTCTACCACGCTTTACCTTTATCTCACCCGCTCCCATCGAAACTCTCTCCTCGCTTACAGCTCCTATTCCCAGCTCAGCCGCCAGTCTCTTGGGCAAAACAGTTAAACTTGCTCCAGCATCGACCAAGGCTTTTACCACGGTTGATTTCTTCTTCTCGAGATCGGATATTTCAACTTCTACCCTTGAATGCCCCATTTCTAATCGTGATAATAGTGGCAGTGAGTGCATAAATAACCTCTCTTCGATGGGAGCCCATCCAAAAATTAGTAATAGAGGGTAAAAAATAAGCATCTATCGTTTCAGCGGATAACACTATTTTCCCGATGCGTAATAATCCCGTACAGCTACTGATTCATAGACCTTTTTCGCAATACCACATTAGCATAGGGTATGAAAAAAATCTTAAGTAGCAGAGGAATTGAGCTTTGTTATCTTCCCCGCTACCACGTTTAGATTGTGATACCTAAACCGCTAACGACATATTTTGCTTTGCATACCACTGTTACAGTCTCAGAACCCGCGAATACCAAGCCCACAAATTGACCATCTTTATCTACTGCTGAACCGCTATCTCCTCCTTCAGAAAACTGTTGTTTGACGAGTATCTGATCCCTGAATATTGCCCATTTACTCTTTGTGTAATAGACTTTTACTGTTGCTTCCGTATCCACAATGGTATTTTCAGTAACACCGGTGGTCCTTCCGCTCTTCCTTACCTCATCACCTTTTGATACCGAAGTAGTGCCGTTTATTGTGTAGAAACCATCATTTGTCTTATTTAGAACTTTGCCCTGATCGCCACTAACAGTTAAAGTAGAGATTGCTGCATCTGCATAGTTATTTGCCGTGATACGATTGAATTGGATGGGAATATACTTGTAAAGCGCTCCTATTTGCTCATCTAAAGTTCCGCCATCGTATGGTCCGGGTTGTAATGTTGGAGTGCCTATCGGTAGGAAGTTCGCTTTGCTATCCATAGCAAGGACGTGCGCATTGCTTAGAACGTAATTGTCGTAGGTAATGAGCCCGAGAGTTCCAGCGGTGATTTTCGGATTTCCTACGCTTATTCCACCAAATACCGGCCTATTTCTTGCGGTTCTTGAATAAGTAGTTGCTTGATATGGTGTTATGAGTGTTTCGGCTGCAGTTGTGGCTTGTAGAGCTTCTATTCTTCCTATCACCTCGTGCCTAACAGGGAAGCCATCTATGAATTTCGGGACTTCTTTGCTTATTTCCGATCTCTCAATGTAGACGATGATTTCCTTCTTTTCTTCGTCTACCGAGACGCCGGAGACACCTTCTATGGCAAATAGCTCAGCTTCATGTTCTTCTCTTACCTTTTTCACATCTGGTTTAGTTGCCCCGCTGACCATTGATATCAAGAGCACTGTAACAGCCAACAGGATTATAGCCTTTTTCATTTCTTATCACCTCCTAACAATTACTCAGGTCATATATCTATAAAAAGGAATAGGGGCTTGTAGTCCGAACTCTGCCTCTGTAGTTGCTGTGTTGCATAACTCATTTAAAACGGCAGCATAAGCCTTAAAAGCCTAAATAAACATTATAATTGCTTCTTCGGAGCTCGCATCAAGAAGAACTCATATGTCTCTGATTGCAAAAGGAGGAAGAAATAACGGTTTTTTTCAAATAATTGTGCAACACAACAGATTTATTGTTATTCATAAATAATAATGTTATTACTGGTAACTGAAAATTTTAAGAAAAAATATTTTTTAATAAAAAACGATACATTTAAATTTTTTAGGAGATACAAAAAATATCGAAAAATTTATATAATAGCAAATGTTGTTATATTATCTTAAATAGTTAAAAACAACGGGAGGTAACGAGCAGGGAGAGGAGCAATGACGCATCACATTAGAAGGGAGATATTGCCTTTTACCGCGATCGTTGGGCAGGAGCGGATGAAGAAAGCGCTCATTTTGAATGCTATTAACCCCCGAATAGGCGGAGTGCTCATTCGAGGTGAGAAAGGAACTGCGAAGTCCACTGCTGTTCGGGCACTTGCAGAACTGCTGCCGGAGATCGAAGTGGTTAACGGGTGTCCATTCAATTGCAATCCTTATGACGAGCGGGAGATGTGCGACCTGTGCTGCGCTAAAAAGTCGAATGGAGAAAAGCTTGGGGTGGCGAAGCGAAGGATGTGGGTCGTGGACCTCCCGCTTGGTGCGACTGAAGACCGGGTCGTGGGCTCAATAGATGTTGAAAAGGCGATAAAAGAAGGAATAAAGGCGCTGGAGCCCGGAATATTGGCGGCTGCAAATCGAGGCATCCTCTATATTGACGAGGTAAATCTTCTTGATGACCACGTCGCCGATGTCATTTTAGATTCGGCTGCGATGTCAATAAACGTTGTTGAGCGAGAAGGTGTCTCGGTTTCTCATCCCGCTAAATTCATCCTGGTGGGAACGATGAACCCCGAGGAAGGCGAGCTCAGACCCCAACTCCTGGATCGATTTGGTCTTCAAGCGAGTGTAGAAAGTATAGCTGAAGCAGCGAAGAGGGTAGAAATAGTGAAGCTTGTGGGAAGTTTTGAAAAAAATCCTGCTGAATTCAAAGAACGATTCGAGGAGAAACAAGAAGAGGTGAGAGAGAGAATTGAGCATGCGAAACAGATTGTTAATGAGGTGGAGATTAGCGATGAGCTACTGGAACTAACCGCAGATACCTGCATTAAACTCGGCGTAAGGACACATAGAGCGGAGATCGTTATAGATAGAACCGCAAAAGCGATTGCTGCCTTTGATGGCAGGAAAGAAGTCACCTTCGAGGACATAAAAGAGGCGATGGAATTAGCACTCCCGCACAGGATGCGAAGAAAGCCCTTTGAGCCGCCGCAGTTGGATACCGAGAAACTCGATGAAATGATCTCAGACACGAAAAAGGAGCATAAAGAGGAGAAACAGGAGCATAAGCACCAGCAAAGGAAAGGACACGAACATGAACAAGAACACACACCCTCGAATCCAAAAACTGAAGATACTAACAACAGGGACACTGAAAAAGAAAAAGAACCACAGAAGGAGTTTGTTCTTGACATAGGCGACCCGATTGATACAGGAGCAGTAAGACAAAAACAGAAGAGAGATAGAATATATCGCAGGAAGCTATCCGGAAGGAGGATTCCCACACTCTCTCTTCGCAATAACGGGAAGTATGCGCGCTATGGATTCCCGAGAGGAGAGATAAAGGATGTTGCGCTTGATGCTACGATACGTGCAGCGGCACCCTACCAGAAAGAGAGAAGGGGTGATTCTGATTTAAGCCCTTATAGGGCTTGCGGGGTCGTGGGGCGGAGCCCCACAGCAATTGTTATAAAATCGCAGGATATTCGGGAGA
Organism: Candidatus Methanophagales archaeon ANME-1-THS; assembly: GCA_004212135.1. Lineage (GTDB taxonomy): Archaea > Halobacteriota > Syntropharchaeia > Alkanophagales > Methanospirareceae > ANME-1-THS. The sequence continues at coordinate 8,695 of RXIE01000140.1, forward strand.
AGATCCGGGTAGGGAAAGTATCAACAGCGACGATCTTTGTTGTGGATGCCTCGGGTTCGATGGGTGCGAATCGAAGAATGGAGAGTGCAAAAGGTGCTGCTCTCTCATTATTACTCGATTCGTACCAGCAGAGAGACAAGGTTGGGATGGTTGCGTTTCGAGGTAGCCAGGCGGACGTTTTGCTTCCGCTCTGTTCAAGCGTGGATTTAGCATACAAAAGCTTGAAGGAACTCCCCACGGGCGGAAGAACACCCCTCTCAGCAGGTCTGGAGAGAGGACTGAATCTTCTGATGAGCGAGAAGAAGAAGGATGAGGGTGCGATACCCGTGCTGGTGTTGATATCCGATGGTCGTGCAAATGTCTCGAGAGGACCCGCAGAGATTAAAATGGAGTTGTTAGCGCTCGCGGAACAGGCACGAGCTAAGGGGATACAGGTGATTGTGATTGATACCGAGGTAGTCAAGAACTCATTTATACAGCTGCAGCTTGGCTATTGCAGAGAGATAGCGCGCTATTCAGGGGGAAGATATTATCCCCTCGCGGATTTAACACCGCAGGCAGTGCATGATATTGTTATCCGGGAGCGAGAGCGAAGCGTATTGAATGATTTGCAGGCTCTTTGGGGATGAAATGAACGCGCGTACAGAAACTCTATCTGGAACGAGAACAAAGAGATCAGAGATAAGAGAGGAGTATAAGAGATTTATCGGGAGAAAAATCGTTTTTATTCTCTCTTCGCTCATCTTAATTTTCATCATCGCCGGTATATCCACAACGCTCGGCTCGTATCCCATTACGGTCACCGAGGTATACTCGATAATATGGCGTGGCCTCTTTCACAATCCAGAGACGACCAAAGAGATTGTCGTCTGGAACTTGCGGTTGCCTCGCATCATACTGGGCATTTTAGCGGGCATAGGACTCGCGATCGCAGGCTCGATGACGCAGGGTATATTAAGAAACCCGCTTGCCAGTCCATTTACCTTAGGCATCGCGTCAGGCGCTGGATTTGGCGCTGCTATCGCCATTCTTTTGAGCAAAGGTATCGTCGGCGGTGAATATTTAATAATCGGAAATGCATTCATCTTCTCATTGATCCCCACGTTCATTATCGTCGGATTGACGCGTTTCAGGAGAGCAACGCCTGAAACGATGATCCTCGCAGGTATTGCCATGATGTACATCTTCAGTGCGGCAACAACGCTCTTGATGTATTTCTCAGAATCAGATGCGATGAAGGCTGCTTATTTCTGGATGGTTGGGGACCTTGGAAGGGCGTCGTGGGATGCTCTACTCCCTATATCTCTTGTTCTTGCAGGCTGCTTCTTCCCCCTTATGTGGAAGGCATGGGATGTCAATGCGATGGGTGCGGGAGACGAGACTGCGAAGAGCCTCGGCATAAATGTGGAGCGAAGCAGAATCTTCATAATGACCGTTTCCTCTTTCCTGACCGCTTCTATCATATGCTTCACCGGGACCATTGGATTTATCTGTTTGGTTGCACCTCACATGAGCCGTATGGTTATAGGAGGAGATAACCGATTTTTAATCCCTGCTTCTGGTCTCGT
>RXIE01000141.1 GCA_004212135.1 Candidatus Methanophagales archaeon ANME-1-THS
AGGTGTCACTTTAAACGCACCATTTATTTTAATCCTAAATCATATGGATACGCACGCGCGAATTAACAGGGCGGCATCTCGGTTACGTAACGGGAGGCGGAAATAAAATGTTTGAATTCCTGTACAAAGGATTAACAAAAGCGCTCGAAAGCTGCGATCAGGCTGAGATTTACGGAGAACAGAGCGATATCATGACCATTGACCTTGAACGTGAGGAAGTGAAAAAAATGAAGCATGTCAGAGGCACGGGCATCGGTGTACGCGTCATCATTGCAAAGAAGATCGGATTTTCATACACAACGGCAGTGGAGGACCGGAAGATAGAGGAATGTGTGGCGCATGCGATAACCCAAGCGAGGGTATCCGAGCAAGACGAGTATTTTACCAGCTTGCCAACGTCCCGCCAGACCTACAAGAAACCGGAGAAAACCATTGATAAACAAATCGTTGAGCTTCTCCGGAGTGGGAGCGAGGATGCGATCCGCTATTGCACTGAGATGCTCGCAGGAATGTGGGACTATAAGCTGAGAAGAGGGATCGAATGCAGGCCGACGGAAGGGAGCTTCGCCGCAGCTCTTGATGAGACCTATATCATCAATTCAGAAGGGATCGAAACACACAACGTCGGCACGTATGTATCGGCCGGGCTAACCGTGGTAGCGAGCGAAGATGGCGGCGAAGAGGTACCGGGCTATGAAAGTGAGGTACGTAGAATGCTCGCGGATATAAACTTTGGATGGATCGGTCGTGAGGCAGTCAGAATAGCAGCGGAAAGCCTGGGCGGTAGAGGGCTAAAGACCAGGAAGCTGCCTGTCGTCTTCTCTCCACGGGCACTCCAGAGCCTCTTCGCGTACACCTTAATACCACAACTGAGCGCAGAGAACGTGCAGCGCAAGCAATCGCCCTATCATGGCAGAATGGGAGAACTGATAGCGTCGGAAATGCTCATGATTGTGGACGATGGCACGATGCCCGCGGGTGTGAATAGCAGACGAATGGATGGCGAAGGTGTTCCTTCCCAATCGACCACGCTCGTCGAAGAGGGCATTCTGAAGAACTTCCTCTACGATTCTTATACCGCAGCCAAGGACCGGGTCGAAAGTACGGGAAACGCAGTACGGAGCTTTGACAATTTGCCAACCCCTGGATCGACGAACTTCATCCTCAAAGGGAGTGGGGCGAGCGCTTCAAAGGACGAGATCCTCGCCGAGATTCCAGAAGGACTGTTCATAACCGATGTTATAGGTGCGCATACCGCTTCACGAGCATCTGGTGATTTCTCCGTGGTGGCGCAGAACGCCTTTGGCATTAAAAAAGGAGACTTATTTCCGGTTAAGCACGTGATGATCGCGGGCAACATGCAAGAGCTGCTGAAGCATATCGAACTGCTTGGAACTGATACGCGCCAGATTTATAATCTCGTTTCACCTTCGCTCAAGGTCTCTGAGATGCAGGTCATAGCATAGACCCTGGACGCATCAGGCTCTTTGACTTGGATACCCACCGCGGGTGATCGAAAAGTTTATATAACCCCTTCTTCTTTAGAAGATGATTACTGAGGTAAAGGAGGAGAAGGTAAAAAAATGGCTGATATAATATCCGAAAACGCGGATGATTGGTTTGGGGTGCCACAGATCGCGATAGTCGGTGTCGGTGGTGCGGGTAACAATTCCATGAATAGACTGGAGAGCTTAGGCGGGCTAGAGACCGTAGAAAAGATCGCCATCAATACGGACAAACTCCATCTGGATTCGATAAAGACCGGAAAGAAGATGCTGATCGGGAAATCGCTGACCAAAGGATTAGGCGCGGGGGGCTCTCCGGATATAGGGCGAAAAGCGGCAGAACTGGATAAGGAGGAACTACGAAGGTTAATACAGGGAAAGAATATCGTATTCCTCACCGCGGGCATGGGTGGCGGCACTGGTACGGGTGCCGCGCCGGTTGTGGCTGAACTGGCAAAGGAATCGGGTGCGATCGTAATCGCGATGGTCTCGTTCCCATTTGAAGCGGAGCGGATAAGAAGAAAAAAAGCAATGGATGGAATCGAGCGATTACGAGGAGTTACGGATACCGTGGTGGTCTTGGAGAACGACAAGTTGTTAAAATTTGCCGGCAATCTGCCCGTGAATGACGCCTTCAAGACGATGGATATGTTAATTGCAGAGACGATCCAGGGTATCACCGAGACGATCACAAAACCGTCCCTGGTCAATCTTGACTTTGCCGACTTTAAAGCGGTTATGGAGGCGGGCGATGTAGCCGTGATGCTCGTCGGTCAGACCTCAAGGTCAGAAAACAAGCCCGAAGCGGTGGTTGAAGATGCGCTCTGTCATCCTCTGTTAGAAGCAGATTATAAGGGGGCGAAAGGCGCACTGATACACGTGACCGGTGGCTCGGACCTCACGATGAAGGAGACCAATGATATCGTGGAGTTACTCACCTACGAGTTAGATTCTACGGCCAATGTCATCTGGGGTGCGCGAATAAACGACGATTTCAATGGAAAGGCGAGGGTAACCGCGATAATGACCGGTGTAGAGCCTAAATGGGTCTTCGGCGGAATCTCTGAAGAGCGAGAAGGAGTGCTCAAGTCAAAAGCAGGCGTGGAGAAAGGAATCTTTGGGGATATCATACCGATTATCCGACGGTGAAACGCTAAAATTATCCCAGCCTGTAATTTTTCCATCCGGCGCGAAACCTATATATTCGTAGCTTGATAATGTATAAGGTGAGGGGGAGAGAGGAAGGGCAGCCGCCGGTCTTCATACGAAGGCTGAGGAAAGTCCCCCCACCATAAAAACACGAATGCCGAGAGGGCATAAGGCGAGAGTCTTGGCTCTGGTATAGAAACGATACCGTGCCATAGCTCGATGATGATTCCGCAAGGATGAGGTCTTATGGTCACGGATGGAACGACCATCCTCGTGGGTGCAAGCCTGAGCAAGGCGCGAAGATGAATGCTGCCGAAACAGAAGGGGGCTTACTCTCCTCACTCCCTCTGACCGTGATGGCTACTCGCTATACCCAACTTCGATGGTCATGAGATCTCTCGCAACTTCAGTGTTCTCGAAGACGCGTCGTGCCTCTTCTTCCAACCTCATCGCACCGTCTAAATCTGAATAGCGGGCGCTGATATGCGTCAGGACGAGTTTCTTGACCGAGGCCTTCTTCGCCACTTCCGCAGCTTCTAACGCGGTTGAATGCATATAATCGATCGCATATTCCTTGGTCTCTTCTGATAACGTGCCATCATGTATTAACAGATCAGCATTTGTACTCGCCTCGATCACGCTCTCGCACGGTCTCGTATCGCCCGTATACACAATCTTCCTGCCCGGTCTCGGTGGACCGAGAACCTCTTCCGATTGGATCTCCCGCCCATCAACGCAGACTGAATGCCCTGATTGAAGTGTTGAGAATAAGGGGCCGGGCTTTACGCCGAGCTCAAGTGCTCGTTCTCGATTGAATCTCCCGGGACGCAGATCTTCTTCCAGTGCATAGCCGAGGCTTACCACATTGTGTACGGTTTTTATCGCTCGAATCTTGTATCCTACTCTCCTGACCACCTCGCCGGGCCTCAGTTCGATCGCCCTCACTTCAAAACCCTTGCCGAGATAACCGAGCGAGAGGAGATGATAGAGGAACTTATCCACATATCGAGGACCGTAGATCTCCAGAGGCATTTCTCTACCCTGGAGCGCCATCGTCTGTAACAGACCCGGGATACCGAGCACATGGTCAGCATGAAAATGCGTGATGAAAATAGCTTTTATCTTCATGCCGGTCTTTGCTCGCATCATCTGCTGCTGTGCACCCTCACCGCAATCAAACAGCAGTAACTCTCCCTCGCGATTCACGGCTATCGCTGAAGGGTTCCTGTTCGGCGTAGGGGTCGAGCCACCGGTTCCGATAAAAGTTATTCGCAGCATAGAACGGGTTCGTACAACGAAAACGGGTACCAAAAGAAATAAAAGAAGAAGGCATAAAAAGGTTATTCTGCCTCTTCTCATCGTCAGCGTGACACCCGTGGACAGAGCAGCTTAAACGGTATGAGAGATACGCTATACAATTTCGATCCCGTATTCTGCCCCGGTCGCTGTGAGTTCTCTCTTTAAGTCCTTTAAAAAGATTTTAAACGCGTAAACTGAGAAATCAGACCATTCTGAGAGTTTCTCCAGGGGGATTTCCAATTCCTTTTCACGTTCATTCCGGCTCGTGAGACCGAACTGCTTTATCTCTTCCCAGTGCTCCTCCAGATAGCGAAAGAGGGATGCGGACGCCAGATGCACAGGAACCACTGGATTTCGAGCAGAAAGCTCAAGGATTAAGGCTCGTTCCTGGTTCACTTCTTCGGTCGAGATGCAGGACCACTGGATCGCTTTCATCCGCGCTTCTTCGTGGATCACACCTTTCAGCTCCAAACTGAGGTTTTTGATCTGGTGCATCGCCAGTTCTGCATAGATTTCACCCTGGGCGAGCTCATGCTCGAGCATATAGCGGAGCATAGAGTTGGTTGCGGCTTTCAGATACAGCTCATTCAGCGCTATGACGGAAAACCAGAGGCCGTGAAGCGGATAGCGACGGTACATCGCGGTTCCGTAATCCAACGAGCCTGCATAAGGTGCCAAGATCGAGGGCGCGAAGATAAATGCCCCGGTCTTCAGCAGCATGATGTTCTTGATACGATCGTTGCCCACAAGCTGCCCGATCCTCTCCTCCTCGCCGGCTTCAAGCGGGACGTGCATGGACGCGGGATGCTCAAGGTAGTCCTCATAAAATGCAAGGATTTCAGTAATTCGAGTCGGATCGAGCTTCTTGAGCGATGCGGCTATCACCTTCGCTGCGATCTGCAACCACGCGATGTACTCCGCGTTATAGCTCCTTTGTTGTTCCTCCTCTTCACTCGAAATCATCGTTCACTAACTAGAAAGAAACGTGCCTTGAAGAAGAAAGAAATGATGATGAGCATTCAAACTCAGCGGTCGAGGCCCTCAAGGTTTATATAGCCGCTTCACACCTAAAATGGTTAGGAGGTGAAAAGAAATGATACTCTATATCCTTGCATTCCTTATCGGGCTGGTCTACGGCTACGTGAAACCGGGGAAGGAAGATCGTATGGCACTGCTCAAGAAGGGAATTATCTATGGCATTATTATCGGCATCGTCTTCGGGCTCATCGGGTTCTTCGCGGGCACCTATTTAAGGGGCCTCGGAGCTGGACTCGTCGTCTTCGCCGCGGGCGTCATTGGCATCTTCATCAGCGTGGTCATTCTCGTCATTATCTTCATTCTCGGCACGTTCATCGGAGACATACTGGAGACCGCATTTAAAAAGTCGGCATAGGAGAGGACCTTGTACGTAAGGGGGATGAAAAGCCCCCGCAATCCAAATTTTTTAAAAAGATGTGGGTTACGGTAGTAACCACGTGAAGGACAACAATGCCAAGTATCGGACTCCATCTCGCGCTCACACTCTTCCTGCTCGCTTCATGCGTGAAGGATGATGCTCTTAAACCTGCCTTGCTCTTGCTCCCTTTTGGACTCCTGAGCGACCTGGACTCGCTCATCGGCGTGCATAGAGCGACCTTCCATAACCTCTTCATTCCCTTCATTCCGCTCCTCTCGCTGGGTATCCTCAGGCGGTTAAAGCTCACCCGGATACCGAACAGCTCCGGTATCCTCGCATCACTACTCTTAGCATTCCACATAGGCTTAGATACCTGTTATAACGGCGTATTTCTCTTTTATCCCTTCTCTGGCAAGAGCTATAATCTCGAGTTCTGGTTCGGGCTGAAGGAGACGGGTTTGAGTGCCTTTTTCACCTTGATTGTGCCCGGTAAGGTCGGTGAACTCATGTATGTAATTACCCCGCGCCCTTCAGTGCCTGAAATACCGATCATTGAAAGTGGCATCGAACTCATGATTTTGATATTCGCTCTGCTCACGTTCTTTTTGAAATTCAAAGGAACTTTTTTAAAGTTTTTTATAGCGACGATTGCAAGAAGAAAATAGCCCGGTAGTGTAGTGGTCAATCATCCGAGGCTCTGGACCTCGGGACGTCGGTTCGAATCCGTCCCGGGCTATACCTCAGGGTGTGGAAAAAAATGACGATAGAGACAAGCGAAACGGAGATAAAGCATCTGGTGATTGCGTGGCTTGCAATCGCCTTTGCATTTACCATTATCTTACGGCGATGGTACCCGCTCAACCCGATTTTGATCTTTATTATTTCCGCGGTCACCGTGGGCTTCGCATTCATCTTCCATGAACTCGCCCATAAGATTGTCGCGCAACGCTATGGCGCATGGTCTGAATTCAGAATGGCGCCTTCTATGTTGCTTCTGGCGATACTTACTGCGTTCTTTGGGTTTATATTTGCGGCGCCGGGTGCCGTGATGATCTTCAATCCCTATCTCACGAGGGAGGAAAACGGCAAGATATCACTCGCAGGCCCGATCGTGAATCTGATCCTGGCGTTCTTTTTCCTCGTCCTCTTCAGACTTGTTCCTACCGGCATAGTTTCCTGGATCGGCAGTTTTGGCGTGATGATCAATGCATGGCTCGCGGTTTTTAATCTGATTCCAATTGGTGTCCTGGACGGAAGTAAGGTGTTAGCGTGGGATAAACGCATATATGGTGTTACCATGGGCATTGCAATTAGTATGCTGGTGGTGAGCATGGTCGTAACCTGAAGGATTGGTGATGGAACCAATAAGAGGAGCGTCTGGAGATAAAGAACGATTGGTGGACAAACACGGCAGGGAGATAAGGAGTTTACGGTTTGCGCTTACAAACCGGTGTACCCTGAACTGTATTTATTGTCATCGTGAGGGTGAAAGCCGGGAGAAGAAGGATAAGGCGGAAATCAGTGCCGAATTGGTCATTGCGATTGCACGAGTTGCATCTGCTCATTTTGATATCCGGAAGATAAAATTTTCAGGTGGCGAGCCCCTAATGCGGACTGATCTTGTGGATATCGTGCAGGGTATGCGACCGTTTGAAGATGAGATCTCACTCACGACGAATGGTCTATTCCTGAGTGCATATGCCGCTGACCTTGCCGATGCCGGCCTGGACCGGGTGAATGTCAGCCTGGATTCCCTTCGAGAGGAGCGATATAATTTCATCACGCGTTCAAAGAGCAATCTCCCACAGGTGATTGAGGGTATATATGCCGCGATTGATGCAGGGCTGACGCCGATCAAGCTCAACATGGTTCTCCTTAAAGGGATAAATGAGGATGAGATTGCGGATATCGTGCGGTTCGTGCAGGAATGTAATACCCGGGGCGGCGGCCCAGTCGCGATCCTGCAGCTCATCGAATTGATCCCTTCGTTTGACCAGTCTCTGCTCAATTATAAAACTGACTTTGCTGAGGTCGAAGACGAACTCAAATCGAAGGCGTCCACAGTAAAAACGAGGGAGCTGCACCGCAGGAGAAAATATGTGGTGGATGGTGCTGAGGTAGAAGTTGTGCATCCACTGGATAATACGGAATTCTGTGCGAATTGCTCACGATTGAGAATAACTTCGGATGGAAAGATCAAGACCTGTTTGCTGAGGAATGATAATCTCGTGCCCATCGAGCAGGTGGACGAGCAGCATATACTGCACCAATTGAAGCTCGCCATGTGGTATAGAGCGCCTTTTTTTGCTCCTAAGGCGTAAAGAGGAGATAAGAACGATGGATGAAAAGGTAGAATTAGAGATAAAGGTGGATGAGGAAGAGATCGACGCGAATGAATTTGTGCAAAACGTGATAGGGAAAGCGATTGCCGGTGCGGTCTCCGCATTAAAGGGCGTGAAAGGGGAGTGGACAAAGATCGCAGTAACCGTGAGAAGAGCGAAATAACGGGATACAAGAAGTCGGTTAACCCGCAGCACGTACACGCGAAAAGGATGCGGTGAACGATAGTACCGAATCAACGGTATCCATATCCTACGTCCAAGATGGTAAAAAGGGCAGATCTGAAACGCGACGGATTTTATAAGGCTGCGAAACGGGAAGGGTACCGGTCTCGTTCAGCGTATAAACTGTTGCAAATAGCGGATAAGTTCGAGATCATTGGAAGAGGTGATGTCGTGGTGGATCTGGGTGCAGCACCCGGTGGCTGGTCACAGGTGGCACGCGAGTTGGTTGGCGAGCGGGGATTGGTTATAAGCGTGGATGTGCATCCAATCGCGAAGTTAGGCGATGTCGTGATACTAATAAATGACATTGCCAACGAAGAAGAGACGATTACAGCGATTAGAGTGGCGCTCGCAGGCAAAGGAAGAAACGCAGTGGATCTCGTGCTATCAGATGCATCGCCACAGTTGTCCGGGAATAAAGATCTCGACCAGTTTCGCTCGTTTGAACTGAGCGCGTCCGCGTTAGCCGTTGCTTCGGCACTGTTAAAGAAACAAGGTAACTTCGTGGCGAAGATATTCCAGGGCAGTTACTATACCCAGTTTTATAACCAGGTGAAGGAGAAGTTCAGGGATACCAGGGCGTACTCGCCGGCCGCCTCCCGTAAACGGAGTTCGGAGGTGTACGTGATCGGAAGAGGGTTCAGGTAGCAGATCGGTGTTCCATGCCACGGATTAGATGCTCCTGCACTTGTGAAAAACCCGAGAAGCTCATTTAGCCCTTTCTTTAACCTCTGCGTTGCTGAATTTTTCCTATATTGCTAAAGACGAACTGTTCAAGCTACTATGATAAGTGTAGGGAGCTCACCCACGTCACGAAGAGGATAAAACAGGCAAAAATTTTTATGATCAACCAGATACCACACACATAAACCTCCCCTCATACTCATTTGGAGATAGAGCAGCCAACCCTTGATGCGGAGCATCATTGTATGCTGAGATAACCTCTTCCAAAGCCATCACCAATTCCTCTACATCCTTCCATTCCCTCTCTGCCGCATCTCTTTTAATCTTTCTACAAACCTCTCCGCGATTCCATTTGTAGCAGGTCTAGGTCGTGTAATCCTCACGTGTACAATCCCTTTACCCGTGCATAGTCGCTGAAAAGCCTCAGCAACGAATTGTTTTCCATTATCAGAGATGATATACTTCAATTCTGGTGGTAACCGATTCTCCAGTGCTTTAATTACATCATCTGCGGTAACCTTCCTCCCTTTTATAAACACAGGCAAACCGAGGCATCTTCTTGTGCAATTATCGATGATCACCAATATTGCCACCAGGGAGGTGATGGTGACATTCATCTTCTCCTTGATCTCCTTTCGTTTATCTCTCCACTTTTCATCCTCTTTATCCCTTTTAGCCTTTAATTCTTTCCTTTCATCTCTTTTTCTCCACCATTCTTCATCTTCTGCTCATGCACCTCTTTGGCATGGACGAAACACAGGTCGATATTTATCGTCTTATTCGGACTATCCGCAGTTGTTCCCCTATTCTTCCGCTTTTTCTTCCTTTTCCCATTCTTCCACATTCCCATGCCTGTTCAACACGTTTCTCACGGTCTCTATTGCGACAACCCTCTTCCAGCCCTAGTCCTTCCATATCCACTGGGCTATCCGCTTCTTTCCCCAATTAGGATGCTCTCTTCTCAACTCGATAATTCTCCTCTCTATCTGCAGATCGATCGTTCGTGGATTATGAACAGCATGGCTCCTCGGCTCACGGAGCCCATCTACGCCCTCTTTCTCGTATCTGGGCTTCCAATGATAGTAGGTCTTCTGCGAGACCTTTGCCCGTCTACACGCTTCTGCAACGTTCCCAAGTTGCTCGACCAATTCAAACAGAAATCTCCGCTGTTGAAAGGTGGTTGAGCGATAATATACTGCCATCTCAGGCTCCTCCTCACATCACATAAGAGGAAGTTTTATATAAGCCATGTTTCCTATCACGGTGGTAATAACAAAAATACGAGAATTTTATGAGCAATAACCTGGTTCAAGCTGGTGTGATGAGAGAGAGATTGAGATAATAGGGGAAGCCACGAAGAGATTGTCCCAGGAAATCAGAGAAAAATATCGAGATATACCTTGGAGAAAAATAGCAGGGATGAGAGATAAGTTGATACATGAGTATCTATTCAGGTTTTTAAAGTTTTTTCTAGTTCCTAATTCGAATGTTATTTATAGGGGCTGCTTCTTCTCCAAAATTGGGAAATGGAAGAGGAGTATCTAATGATTATGAAGAGATTGCAGGGAGAAAACAGCGAATTAAAGGAGGAGAACGAGCGTCTCCACAAGGAACTCGATGATAAAGAATCACAGATCAGGGAACTGCAAGAAG
>RXIE01000142.1 GCA_004212135.1 Candidatus Methanophagales archaeon ANME-1-THS
TCGGCAGAACAACCATTAACGAATCCCGCTTCGCCTCCTCGGCAATTGCGACTTGATACGCTCTTCGTTCTATAACACTCTCTTTCAAAAGAGGGTGGGATATGAATCGTGACAAAGCTTTAGAAGCAGGATTGTACATGAAGGTAGGTATAAACCGTATTGCATAAATATTTATGCCTTGCGCGCACTAAAAGTCTCAAAATGTGCGGAGAAGTGTCACAATCCATTTTTTGCCGCTATAGAAGACGATGCATCAACGGCTACGGCGGCACACTAACCGTTAGCGTCTCTTCACAATCATCGTCAAATTCAAGACCTTATCTACCATCTTCTCATACTCACCTTTTATACGCGGCTTGATCATCCCTAAATCCCAGACGCCGGTTATTATCTCACCAACCAACTCACCGTCGTCGAATATTCTCACGCCACCGTCATCCTCGGAGACGACGACCGCTACTGCATCTGTTTCTTTCGAGATCGAAGCGGCTGCCATGTGCCGGCTCCCGAATCCGAGGGGAAGATTTATACCGTGTGAATTTGCCTGGATATACCGTGCTGCAGAGAGGACATAGCCGTCCTCACTGATGACAAACGCGCCATCCAATTTTGCCAGCTCCTTTATCGTGCCCTGGACGTTTGCATCTCGAATATCCTCCTAACGTTTTGGGTACCGTTCAAGGGGGTCTAAAATCAACGGTTTTGACCGTTTTAACACCTCTTCTTCATCCCCAACCACAAACAGTGTGCCACTTGATCGCTCCACGCCCAGTCGTGCTATTTCTACCGCTATTTCTATCGTGGTCTCTAACACTTCAGGATCGCACTTACCCACTTCACTGCAGATGCTTCTTAACATGTTTCTATACGCCCTCTCAAAGACCATTGCTCTTTTAGCTTTATAAAACCGCGGATACCTTTAAATTATATTTAATAAAGCATTGCACACACAAAAAATTTCTTCTGGTAGCACGGTCAGCCTTCAGAAAGGACTGGTTAAGACCTACGCACCGTCGCATATCACCGGCTTCTTTGCGATCTGCGATCATAAGGATCCGTTGTACAAGGGCTCGATTGGCAGTGGCATTGTATTAGCAGCAGGTTGTGTGACTGAGGTTTCTCTTCGCAATAATCGGCAGGGAAAGGCGCGAATAACGATCAACGGTGTAGAGGAAGAGGCACTTACCACGAGGTACGTGGTCGAGCGTCTGGCGGGGACCGCTGCGGTGAGTGTATCGACGAACTTTGAGGTATCGATAGGCTGTGGATTTGGTGCCAGTGGTGCCGGTGCGCTCAGCACAGCCCTTGCCTTGAACGAACTGTTATCGCTCAATCTGACGGTCAACGAGGTCGCGCAGGTAGCACACCGCGCGGAAGTTGAAAACAGCACGGGCCTGGGCGATGTCATGGCTGAGACGCACGGTGGCGTGGTGATAAGGAGTAAGCCCGGACCTCCGGGAATAGGGGTGATCGATCGGATACCGCACAGGAACGAGAAGATAAGCTACGTCGTCTTCGGTCCAAAACTGACGAAGGGGGTATTGGCAGAAGGTGGTGAGGAGCTGAAACGGCAGATAAACGAAGCTGGGAAGAGCGCACTGAAAGCATTGATGCGGAAGCCGACGTTAGAAACCTTCATGTATGCCTCTCGAGAATTCTCGTTACGGAGCGGATTGATAACTGATAGGTGCAAGGACGCGATCGAAGCGCTGGACGCGGAGGGCAAGGTTGCCAGTGTGGCAATGATCGGCGAGGCCGTTTTTGTTATTGGTGAGAGCGAGGCATTGAACGAGTTCGGAGCGGTCAAAGAAAGTAGGATTTCTAATGCCGGGGTAAGAATCCGGTAAGTTTATGAGCAGACCCTGGTTATGCTATCCGCTTATCTTTCTTAACGTCCAGAACGGTTCCCTGCTCATCCAATCGAAATTCCAGCAAAATTCGATCGACCTTGTACGTTTTGGGGTTCCAGGTCCGTCCACATACTCCGCATTCAACATCGCTCCCCAACTCGATGACGTACCAGCTCGCATCGGCATACGGCGTTCCACAGAAGGGACAGATACTGACAGCGACATCCAGAAAGGCCTTCTTAGGCGCTGGTATTGAACTCATATCTTGTACTATTCTCATTCGTATAGAAAAATACTTTTTCACTCAACCAGCAATTGAAAGAGCCATTCCATTTAATATCTGCGTTCATCATAAGCGTCTTCATCATGGAGAGGAGATGGAAGGATTAGTGGGCGGATTATAAATTACCAAACTGGTTACTATTTAGAATGAGACCTCCAAAAAGAGAGAATTTAAGAGAATAAAAGCAACATTGAATCAAGCTGGCGATAAAAAATGGCTTATCCTTGCCGCGGTCATGTTGGGAAGCATTATGACACCCATTGATGCAAGCGTGGTCAATACGGTGCTTCCCAGTATTACGGATTTCTTTCATGCCGAGCTCTCAACCGCGCAATGGGTTCCTATGGTCTATCTGCTTATGATCAGCAGTTTGCTCCTCACCTCTGGTCGGTTAGGCGATATCATTGGATATCGAACAATTTATCTTTCAGGATTGGCGGGATTTATCCTCTCCTCCGCACTCTGTGGCTTTTCGAGAAGCGTTGAAATGCTGATTGCGGCTCGCGCGCTGCAGGGTCTGACTGCGGGGATGATGATGGCGGTCTCCTTTGCAATTATTATAGCTGCCTTTCCTCCCTCGCAGCGCGGAAAGGCACTTGGGATCAGTGCGACCAGTATCGCAGCGGGTCTTGCTATTGGTCCTACGTTAGGAGGATTTATTGCCTCATATCTGGGGTGGCGCTTTATTTTCTACATTAACATTCCAATCGGAATTGCCGGGTTCCTGCTGGGTGTGAAGGTACTACCAGGCCCAAGCTTTGATAACGAACGGGGAGAGCAGACGATAGATGTAGTCGGAGCTGTTACGGTCTTCATCGCACTCTTATCTTCACTCTTCGCCATTAATCGCGGGCAAATGATGGGTATGCCTGCGAGAATGCTCATCGTACTCGTTTTTATCACTGCTTTGCTACTCTTTTTATATACCGAGCTGCATGTACCACAGCCAATGGTTGACCTGAGTTTATTCAAAATAAAAACATTCTTATTCGGAAATTTGAGCGTGATATTGATCTCCATGTCCCACTATGTGCTGGTATTTTTCACCCCCTTTTATCTCCAACGAATACTTCATTATACCCCCGATCGTATAGGGTTGGTCATGGCTTCTTTTCCACTGGTCGTGCTCATTGTAGCACCATTGAGTGGCGCTCTTTCAGACCGTATTGGCACGAAGGTACTAAGTGCATGGGGGGGAGCCGGAACCTGTGCAACTGCATTGCTTCTGATGGCACAAATTGGCGTTACCCACGAGTTCGATGTGGCATGGCGCATTGCATTATTTGGACTGGGCTCCGGGTTGTTCCAATCGCCCAACAATAGTGCAGTCATGGGGAGTACTCCCAGGCAGTATTTAGGCGTGGGGTCAGGCATATTGGCCACGATGCGGAATGTAGGCATGGTCCTGGGTATCGCCACTGGTGGTGCGGTAGTTGCCTATCGACTGCCTTTTTATGCTCCTTCTGGCGATACCGCCTTTTTGTTTGCGCTTCATGATGCGTATGTCGCGGGGGCATTGCTCGCCGGTATTGCTGCTTTTACCTCTCTGGTTCGATACAAGAAAGAGATCTGCGTATAGAGTAAGGTAGATAGAGACGCTCCACGAACATTTCAAATAGTGGTTTTTGGGAGGGTTATTTTAACTACACACTTTGACGGATGCTAAACCCGTTTGTGTTTACCATATGCTAAAAAAATTACCGAAAAGAATAAAAATTGATTTATTTAATAGATAGTATTAAATATAATAATATATTAAGTAAGGGTAAATGAGGGTAGAAGATGGTTAAAATGGAAGAAAGGGATAGGAAGAAGGCATTGAGGAAGGAACTTTCTGATATCTACTCTAAGATCGACCATGATCCAAAAGTAAGAGAAAGAGGTGAGAGATATCGAAAGCAATTTGGGACCCTCACTGATAAAAAGCTTAGAAGAACCATGAGTGTATGAGAAAATCATGCATAATGTTTTATTCCCTTTTTCTGCTGAAAATTTGGAGTGCTATCTTAAGAAGAGTAAAACAGGAGACTATCTTTTAAGATATCTTAATGAGTTGGATGCAAAAACCTGCATTATTGAGGAGAGATACATAGATAAAGACTACATGATTGATTATCAAAAATTTTACAGTAGATCCTTTGAAAAGTATACGAGAGAGACAACTCGCATTCATATTTTTGATAAAGAAATTTCTGAGAAGGAATTTAAAAAAGCACTCAATGGAAAATATAAACAATTAATCAAATCCTATTTAGGTTTCATAATTGTAAAGCCCGTATTTTTTGATATAGATAAAGAAGAACCTCTGATAGGACGTACTTTATTGAAGACATATTTAAAAGAAGAAGGGAATTTAAAACGCTATTTTATACGTGAAAAGTATCATGTATCTTTATTCGGCATACCTTTAGATATAGAGTCATTGCCTTTCCAAGATCAGGATATAGGGGTAGGTATGTGTGCCACGATTGCTTTATGGGTGGCTAGTCAACCTCTAGTCAATCCTTATGGTATCCCCAAACTATCCCCTGCAGAAATCACCGAAATAGCTACTCTTCAACCTACTCCTAATAGAAGATTTCCTTCCGTCTCTGGATTGGATGTAAATCAAATGGTAAATTACATTCAGTCAGTAGGTTTAGATGTAGAACCAATTGAAGCTCATGAGGAGATCATACCAATCGCCGTAAAAGCGTACATAAATGCTAGGCTCCCTCTTATTGCACTTGTAGCATTATACAAAAACGGCGAAAATGAGGAAGATTATGACTGGCATGCAGCTGTAATAAGCGGGTATAAATGCGATGAAAAGAGGAATATCAAAGAATTATATGTGCATGATGATGCAATAGGTCCTTATAATAAAGTAAAATCGATGAATGGTAATTTTAAGTTTTGGGATAATGAATGGATTAGAAAAGAGGATTACGACAAATGTGAGGTTTATGATTTACTTGTACCAGTTTATTCAAAAATTAGGCTGACTTTTTTCGCCATTTTTAGCGTTCTAGAAGAAAAGAATACCCAGGTAAAATCATCCGAAATTGCTCATGAGCTGTATTTATATACAATTAGGAAGTACAAGAAGGAATTACTAGGTGCTCGGATAGAAGATAAGATGGAGATTTTAAAAATGTTTTTACCAAGATTTTTGTGGGTTATAAGAACTTATTACAAAAATGAACCTTTTCGGGATGATATTTATGATGGAACATCAGTATACGCTAGACATTGTAAAACAGTTAATTATAGATGAGTCTTACTACAAACTTCGTTTCTGAAGCAACTTACTATACCTGGTATTTATTCAGGTTTTGAATAAAGCGTTATACAGCCCCTTTAGAGGAATAGACGGACATACGATCGTCAAAAAACGTTATGCTTAGTAAAATAGCGTTAAAGCCGATAATAAGCGCTCTCTTCACCTTTTTATCTCAATATCTTTACCGCAAAGGCACCCTGAAACGTTTTAGCGATCAGCATGATAGATGAATGAATGCGCAGAAATCGCTTGTAAATCCTTTGAATGTCATTTGGAGAAAGTAAAAAGGACTTACAAAACCTGAATAGATACTTAATAATGAATTAAACAGCCAACTTTCCGATAATCAAAATTCTCTAATAAAAAATAAGTCACGAGGACAGGATCAAATCCACCAATGATTTCCTATCCACCTCCGCTCGCGTCCTCCAGCCGATATACACTACCCCTTCATCCTCACCCAGATACCCTTGCCTGATATACCGGTCGAGCGCGAAGAGAACCCGCTGTTTGGGGAACTTATCGTTTAACAACTCCTCAACTGCTTTCCGCGGCGCTTTGCCTTGCTTCGAGATGATAAAAGCCACCGTGGCAGCGAGCATCGCGACATCATCGATCCGTTCACCCGACGCCTTTTCGATTACCGGCTCTTTGAGCACGATCATAAACCGGTCACGCGCTGCTCGTTCTTCCTCTCCTTCTCCTCCTCCTTCTCCTCCACTGCCACGCGCCTCTCCTTCCTCGCTTATTCGCTTCACTTCCATGCCAAGCCGGTCGAGAGCGGAATCCAGGACCCCCAGTACTTCTAAATAATCATCCCCTAACGCCTTTTTTAATTCCCAGCCCTTGACGCCCGGTACTCTATGCCGTCTGAAGAAGAGTAACTGGGCTGCTCTCTTCAGTCTCCGTTCTGTCCTTGTCCTTGCTTCCTCTTCTCCCGCCATCTGAGCCAATCCTCGTAGCTTAACGAAATCGGTATAGACCTGCTCGACGTACGAGCGTGAGCATCTTCCACAGTGCGCGGAGCAATGAAGACTTTCTCTTCCAAAGGGTTGATCTCCAATAAAGCCTTCCCCTCGCTTACCAGATAACTGGTTAAATATGCTTTTATAATACTGGTGTCGAAGGTATCCTCATAAATAAACTCGTGATATTCGATTCTGCCGCGTTTCTCAAGCTCGTTCAAGACTGCCTGTATCGATTCATGAAATTCACTCCGTGATAAGATACTCAAGGCAATTAAATCGTCGAGATCGAATGCTGCGTCGACTGCTGCGGGAAGTGGAAATTCCTCATTACGCGCGTTGAGCGGTGCAAGCGCATTCCAGTAGGCCAGTCCCTCGTTCAGCCGCTGCGGGGTCAGTCTATCCAGTGAGATAATCGGATGCCAGGATTTCACGAATGCCGTGGCTAACTGCTGGGGCTCCAGCATTTTTAGTTTGAGTTCAAGTAAAACCGGGTCTATATAGAACGAAGAGGCGCGGTCTTTTATCCATTTACCCTGTAATTCGATGATCTTTGCTAATTCGGCGATCGCCTCTGCATCGACAAGCAAGTCGTCGAACGACTTCCATTTATTTTGATATCGGTTCAGGGTTTCCAGGAACCGTTTCACATCGAGATCAAACGGGTCAGTCCCTTCCGTTTCTATCGTTTTGCAGAAGTGTATCAGCCGAAAGAGCTCGTCGAATTTCATCTGGGTTCTCATCCTTACAGAACAGACTCCACCGCCATCAGGTCGACTTTATCCTTTTTATGCACGCCTAATCCTATATACATAGTACACACTGTTCCTCATCCAAGGATGGGGTTTATCATGTAGTTATTTGCACTTTCTGGCATTAAAAGAAAAGTTGGCTTCTTGATGGAAGAGCTGTTGAAAAGGGTTGCCCGCGGGGAACTGAGTATAGAAGAGGCGTCTAAAGAACTCAAGGTAGAGCATATAAGGCAGCTCAAAGATTTCGCCCGGCTCGACATACAGAGGACGCACCGGACCGGCATACCGGAGATAATCTTCGCAGAGGGTAAACGGAGCACTGAAGTGGCTGATCTGGCACTCGCGCTGGCAGCCGCCACGGGCTTTGCGTTGGTAAGTCGGGCGAGGGAGGACGATGGTGCGGAGATAAAGAAGCGTGTTGAAGCAGAAAGGCTGGATTTTGAGATTGATCATAACGAGGTTGCGAGGACGATACTTGTAAAGAGGAAAGGATATACCATCGAGAAACGGGGTAAAATAGGGTTGGTTACCGCAGGAACTGCTGATATTCCCATTGCTGAGGAAGCGCGTGTTGTCGCCGAGGTATGCGGCTGTGAGGTGATCAAAGCGTCTGATGTCGGCATCGCGGGCATACACCGGCTGGCCGAACCACTTGAGGAGCTGGTTAACGCGGATGTGGCTGCAATAATCGTGGTTGCGGGTATGGAAGGTGCACTGCCCTCCGTCGTGGCAAGTCTGGTGGATGTACCAGTCATCGGCGTTCCTACCTCTGTGGGCTATGGTCTTGGCGGTAAAGGAACAGCAGCGCTGCTTTCGATGCTCCAGAGCTGCTCGCCTGGCCTGGCAGTGGTCAATATTGACAATGGTGTTGGTGCGGGCGCATTCGCGGCGAAATGTGCCCTTCATCGGAAAAAATAGCATGGTACGGGTGATCTCGCAATGAGCGCAAAAGATCGAGATCAAACGGTAAAACTCTTCCCTGATCCCCCTTTTCTGGTCTTGAAGCAAGCAGCCGCGATTATGGTCTATGCGTGGCTCACGGGCTGGCGAAAGCGGGCTTTTATTCGCTGGGCATTCCAATTACAGAACCTCATACACGCGGGTGCCGGTGCGAAACAGATTTGCTGCTTCGGCGTGAATCCCCATGTAGTCTGGGAGATGACGAGCAGGTGTAACCTGAAATGCATCCACTGCCATGCATTCGGTGGCGAGCCATCTGTCGATGAACTCACCAAAGAAGAGGGGAGGGCATTGATAGACCAGATCGCATCGTTAGCCATCAGGACATTTGTATTCTCGGGCGGCGAGCCCCTATTACGCGAAGATCTCTTTGAATTGATTGCCTACGCACGATCGAAGGGGCTCACTGTCTTCATCGCGACGAACGGAACGCTGATCTCAAAACCAATTGCGAAACTGCTCAGACGGTACGATGTCGGCGTGGTTATCGGGTTAGACAGCATGAATCATGAGGTGCACGATACGATCCGGGGTGTTGAGGGTGCTTACCAGGCAGTTATCGCAGGGATCAAGCATTGTATCGCGGAACAGCTTTATGTACACCTGAATATCGTGGCATCCAGACGGAATCTTGGCGAAATCGAACGAATCATCGATTATGGTGCTACAATCGGCGTTTATTCCTATTTCATTTACAATTTCGTGCCCTGTGGCAGGGGTGAAGCGATTCGCGCGGATGCACTTGAGAACGATGACCTTAATGCGCTTTTAGCCTTACTCATAAGAAAGCAGCGTGAAGTGAATGCGATACTCATACCGGTTGCTGCGCCTGAATATTGGGCCTATGCGCTCCAGCGTCATGGGCTGCGGAGCAGACGACTCATAAAGTTCTTAGGGCAGTTCATCGGTGGCTGTCTGGCGGATAAAGGCATGGTGTATATAAAACCGAACGGTGCTGTATGGGCATGCCCCTTTCTTCCTATCCCGGTAGGAAATGTGAGGAACGAACGATTTGGCGACCTATGGGCTAATTTAAAGGCACTCCGGCTCAGCTATGCCCGCCGTGCGAACGTGTGTACTGGATGTGATTATGCGCAGGTGTGTGGTGGTTGTAAGTCACGCATGATCTCCGGGGATTCACGGTATACCTGTCCGGTGAATAAACGGGTTCATCGCAGCGCAGATCATGGTTCGAAGATCATCCAAGATCCGGCATTTTAGTGCTAACCACGAACGAGAAGGTGTTTGAGCATCCTGAGCTGAGGTCTCAACCGAACCGTAAGCTTAATAAACGAGGAGATAAAATCGAGGGATAGCGATGTTTGTTGAAAGACTGAGAGGTGGAGTGAATCTCGCCGGGGTTGCGAATACAATCGCTGCGATCTACGAGACCACGCTTGAGAGTGGGCAGACAATCCAGCCTCATTATCATCCTGACGCAGAGGAAGTGTATTACCTTCTATCAGGGAATGGGTTAATGCATATCGGGAACGAGCAAAAAGCAGTCGAGATGGGCGATGTGGTCTATATACCGCCTGAAAAGGTCCACTTCCTCCAGAACACCTCGTCAGAACCGCTGAGATTCATCACTCTTACCGTGAGGGTCTACAAGGTTGAGGCAATGCCGTACATTCTCTAATACGCGTAAAGTCCGCTCGGAATTGGATGAGGAGCAAGCAAAGTTGAAACAGAAAGAATTTTTGGCGGCATTTAAAGCGATATTCTGGCGCCAGGCGCGAAGAAAATTTGGACTTCTGCCTGATATGAAGCTGGGGGAAAAATTGTTGAGACCCGCACTCGTGCTCTTTTATATCCTCCTCCTCTATTGGTTCACCCAGAATCACCACGAACTACTGCTCACCATATTGACCATCATCGGCTGTACCTGGCTGAGTGTAACAGCAATTGATTCAATCAAGCAGATTTATCACTGGCGTTATATATTGGCCAGGGACCATAGTAGCGTGAGAGATATTGATGAATTCACGTCTCTTGAGAAACTGCTTACCTATTTTATCTCCGCGTTCGTCTTAACGGGCATTTTTGCAGCTAGTGTCATGGCAATTTAATTATGGAACATAATATTTGGACAGTTTCTTGTCAGCCTTCTCCCGCGTAAACTTCCAGTCGATCTTCTTTTCCTGGTCATTCCTTCTCTTGGTCCATGCCGTAACTT
>RXIE01000143.1 GCA_004212135.1 Candidatus Methanophagales archaeon ANME-1-THS
CTTCCCGGAAAGGATTTATGAGGAGTTTGAAACTGACATAATACCACCGAGCTGGAAAGACCGGGTTTGTAAGAAAGAGGAATTCAAAAAATTCTATGAGAGCACTGTCAAAGACAAAAAGGCGATGGAAGCGTGGTGGAGCAAATGGGCAGAACAACTTTTCTGGTTTAAGAGATGGGATACCGTTCTGGATGACCGCAAGAGTCCATTCGATAGATGGTTTACCGGAGGTGAAACGAACTTAGCATATCTCGATACTGATTGGCAACTCGACCAGGGCAGGAAAAACAAACTGGCATTGATCTGGGAGGGTGAACAATGGGATGAGACAAACCAGCAACCACGAGAAGTCAGGAAATTTACCTATTCAGACCTTTACCGGGAATCGAACGTGATTGCGTCCGCCTTAAAAGAGCGGCTCAATGTCCAGAAAGATGAGATTCTCACGTTTTATTTACCCATGATTCCTGAGCTTCCGCTTTATATGTTAGCGGTGCAGCGGTTAGGGGCATGCCACAGTATTGTGTATAGTGGCTTCAGCGCAGAAGCGGTGGCCACACGAGTTATGGATGCGGGTTCTCAGATAATCGTGACTGCAGACGGGCTTTATAGACGGGGAAGAATCATCGAGCTCAAATCGATTGTGGATCAGGCGGTCAAGACCTGTGAAGAAAATGGACACCATGTAGAGCGAGTGATTGTGGTTAAAAGAACAGGACACGAGATACCGTGGAACGATGAGCGGGATCTCTGGCATAGTGACCTCATAAAGGGAATTTCAAAGAATGTCAAAGTTGAAGCAGCACGGCGTGGTTCGGATGATATGTCCTACATCCTGTATACCTCAGGTACCACAGCGGCTCCCAAAGCAGTTCAGCATTCTGTAGGTGGTTATGCGGTCGGTCTCTACGCATCTCTGAAGCTCATCTTTGATATCCGGGATGACGATGTCTACTGGTGTACTGCGGATATCGGATGGGTTACCGGGCATTCCTATATTGTTTACGGACCTCTGATGGTGGGTGCAACGTCAATCATCTATGAGGGCGCTCCTGACTTTCCCACACCGGATCGGTGGTGGGATATCATCCATCGATACGGGGTCACGGTCTTTTACACCACACCAACTGCAGTGAGGATGTTGATGAAATATCCCGAGGATCTGGTGAGAAAATATGACCTCTCAACTATTCGAATCGCGCATTCGGTCGGCGAGCCAATTAACCCAGCGGCATTCAGGTGGTATTATAAAAACATTGGTCGAGAGAATGTGGTAGCCTCGAGCACGTGGTGGATGACGGAAACGGGGCAAATGCTAACCGGGCATTTCCCGGGCCTGGGTAAGATCTACCCGTTGAAAGCGGGAACAAACGGGTATCCATTCCCCGGAGTTACTATGGATGTGCTGGATGACGATGGTGTTCCCTGCGAACCCGGGAGACGGGGCTATTTTACCATCACGTCTCCGTGGCCGGGAATGTTGATGACCCTGTACCGAAATCCGCAACGATACCTCGATGTGTACTGGTCCAGGTTTAAAGGCAAGGTGTACTTCTACACGGGTGATTTCGCAGTTAAGGATAAGGACGGCTATATCTGGGTACTTGGCAGGGCAGATGATGTTTTGAAGGTCTCCGGGCACCGGATCGGGACTGCGGAGATCGAATCAGCGATGGTTAAGTATCCTGCCGTTGCGGAAGCTGCATGTGTCGGCAAACCAGACCCGATAAAAGGCGAGATACCCTTCATCTTCACGGTTCTCAAGAAGGACACCTCGTCGGATGGACTGGAACACGCATTGAAAGCTCATCTGAGGAGCACTATCGGTCCTGTCGTCGCCTCGGACGCTATAATAGCCTTTGTCGATTCAGTTCCAAAAACGAGGAGTGGCAAGATTATGAGGCGATTGCTGAGAGCGGTTATTCATGGTGCGCCACTTGGAGATGTTACGACATTGGAGGATGGAGTGGCAATCACCGAAGCGACAAAAGCATATGAAACCGTCAAGGCGGCCATCGAGAAAACTGAGAAGGAATAAAACTGTTTAAGGTTGCTGAAGAAGGGAAGGGGTATGCAGTAGTGCAGGCGGTGTAGGGTATTGAAAGGGCGCGAATAACAGGTGGTCGCATTTGTACCTCTCAGTCGCGATATCCAAGAAGGGGTATCTGCTCCGGTTTTCACGGTACGCGCACCACCGGGCTTCACCCTGATCACCTCGTCAGAAGAAGGAAGCATTGAGCATTGGACTCCTAGCAATAGAGATGCATGACGAGTACCCCTTCCGCAGCTCCCAGGCCGCAGGTTTTATTTACTTCACGCCCCCATTATCAATATAAAAGCGTACGTCGTGCTGCAGCCCGAGAACGTAGAATGGAGCGTGGAGTGGTGTTTTAGGAACGATGGATTTAAACGAAAAGTTCAGAATGCTGGCTGGCATAAGGGAACGATATCCCGAGAAGTTTGTGCCCGAAGCAAGGATTTTCAGTCAGATCCACCGCGGTGCTCGAATCTTTATCGGAACGGGATGCGGGGAGCCTCAGTATCTCGTTCGTGCCCTCATCAAGTATGTTGAATCTCATCCAAAGGCTATTTTCGATGCCGAGGTATTTCAGGTCTGGACGCTCGGCGTAGCGCCCTATACGTTCGAAAAGTTCAAGTATAATTTTCGGCATAACTCGTTCTTCAACGGAACTCACACCCGTGAGGCGGTAAATCGGGGTATTGCAGATTACACACCTATATTCCTCTCAGAGGTCCCGGACCTCTTCTACCGCAGGATCGTACCGGTTGATGTAGCGCTGGTACAGACCTCACTCCCGGATGCCCATGGTTATATGAGCTTAGGCGTAAGTGTGGATATTGTCAAGGCAGCCGCAGAAAAAGCCGGGATCGTGGTTGCTCAAGTGAACTCACACATGCCACGGGTTCATGGTGATAGCTTTCTTCATGTTGACGATGTGGATTTTATCGTCCATCACGATGAGCCGCTCTTGGAATATGGTGCGGAAATTGATCAGGCGATTGCACCGCGTATTGGGCGATATGTTTCGCGGCTCATTCAGGACGGCGATACCATCCAGGTGGGATACGGGAGCGTGCCCAACGCGATCCTGTCCGCTCTGTCTGAAAAGAACCATCTCGGGGTACATACCGAGCTGCTGAGCGATGGTATTGTTGACCTGATGCGGCAAGGTGTTATTGACAACAGTGAGAAGAGTATCAATCGAGGAAAAACGGTGGCGACCTTCTGTATGGGTAAACGAGCGACCTATGATTATCTCAATGATAATCCTGCGATAGAATTCCGAACCATTGACTATACGAATAATCCCCTCGTTATCGCACAACATGAGAACATGGCTGCAATCAATAGTGCGCTGGAGATAGACCTCACGGGGCAGTCAAGTGCAGAATCGATTGGAAGAATGTTTTATAGTGGCATAGGGGGACAGGCTAATTTTATGCGTGGTGCGGTTCTTGCCCGTAACGGGAAGTCAATTTTGGCCTTTCAATCGACCGCATGGCATGGTTCAGTCTCACGAATCGTACCGCTGCTCGATAAAGGAGCGGGTGTTACGCTCAATCGGGGCGATGTGCAGTATGTTGTGACTGAGTATGGGATCGCCTATGTGCCAAAGCAGAATATTAGAGAACGTGCGATGGAATTGATCTCCATTGCGCATCCGAAATTCAGATCATGGCTCATAAAAGAAGCGAAGAAACTCAATCTGGTCTATAAAGATCAGGCATTCATCCCGGGAGAGCGAGGCGAGTTCCCTGAAAATCTGGAGACGTATCGAACCACGAAGACGGGACTCGAAATCCTCTTGAGACCGGTGAAGATAAGTGATGAGCCACTTTTAAAGGATTTTTACTATTCCCTCTCCGATGAGAGTCTTTACCATCGGTTTATCTCATCACGCACGGATATGCCGCACGATCGGCTGCAGGAATTCGTGGTCATTGATTATACCCGTGAGATGGTAATTCTGGCAGTACTAAAGGCGGGAGAAAAAGAAACGATTGTGGGCATGGGCCAGTATGCCATGAACGAGGCGACGTATACCGCGGATGTGGCATTCGTGGTGCGGGATGATTATCAGAATCAAGGAATCGGGACGGAATTGCTTTCGTATCTCACCTATTTGGCGAAGAAACGAGGACTTCTCGGGTTCACGGCCGAGGTGCTGATAGAAAATAGGCCCATGCTTCACCTCTTCGAGGAGGCGGGCTTTAATCTTGAGAAGCGAAGTGCGGAAGGGATGTATGAATTGAAGATGCTGTTCAGGCGGGGCTAGTGACGATCAAGCGAGCGAACGGATAACCGGCTAATATGCTTTGGCACATCGGCTTAAGAAAATCTAGCTAACCCATGATGACTCACCCGAGGGTTCCTCGTTTTTCGTCAGAGGGGTGTGATGGAGACCTGGTCGCTTCCGTTCCGAAATTGAAGGTGACCTCGATTTTCTTACCTGCAATTCCTTCTAAAGCACCGGACAAAAGCTTCTCTTGCTCTCTACGTTCCTGTTCCAGAGAAACTATATGGTTTTTTGATCGTGCTATCTCTTCTTGTACGTGGATGAGTTGCCCCTTTGCGGAAGCAATAGATTGCTCGATTCCCATTCTATCGTTGAGAATCTGTAAATCCAACAGCATACCGTTGATCTCTTCAATTCTTGAGTGTAACTGATCACGCTCTGTCTTTAGATGGGGGAGATCAGCATTTAGAAGATACTCAATCCATTTCAGTGTCTTCTCCCGCTTTCGATCCTTGAGTATCGAGGGATCTCCTTCTAGAGTAGTCCGTATAGCGAGCAGAGATTTGTGAATATCCTCACCGAGGGCTTGAATTGGGGATGCCAGAATTGCTGATATCGCGCCTCGTACTTCCGGAGTAAGGCTATGCCGCCCCGTCTCATCCTGCTTCTTCAAGAGATTGAGTGCGTTCTTCACGGGAAAGAACAGTTTGGAGACATTCGATTCGAGCATAGTTACTGCTTCTTCCAATGACCCTAATTCGATTTTGAGCTCTTTGAACTGTATCCACTCGTCACTTGCTTCAATCGTTCTCAACCGCTCCTCTTCTCCTTCAATCTTTTTTTCAAGTGCAGCACTGATCTCTTCTTGATAATAAATCTTCTCTTTTTCCTTCTCTATCCCGGAGCTGAGATTTTTTAGAGCCTGCACAATCTCTGGCACGTGTTCTAAATGCATAACCTGGCTTTCTTTTCCCTTGATGAGTGTGATAAGTTGGTTAAGAGCGGTTCTCAATCGATTGAGATCCAAGATCAGTTCATTAATCTCGTCTGGAAAGAGAGAGCGGACACAATAGATATTCTTCGATGATTTGCCAAAAGGAAAGTCCAGGGTGGCTATCATTCCTCGATAAAATGACAGAACCGTTTTATAATCAGTTTGGCTCGGGATCGCAATTTTATCCGTCACCGAGTAGAGATGTTTTACTATTCTGTCACGGTTGAGCAATCCTATTTTCAGGATATGATCCGGCATCGTCTCATCTGGTTCTGCGTCCTGAAGCCGGGCGGCGTTTTGCTTCAGTCTCTCACGGGTATCACGTATCTCTCGGTATATCTGATCAGCCTTTGTGCTCAGGCCACGAAATAGTGACTGCGATACGCTGCCCAACCAGTTATCCAGTCCATCAAAGGGGACTGTGGACGGTATTTCATCCTTGCTCCGGATTTTATCCAGCCATTTCACAGTTTTAAATAGGGTAGAAGTAAGTATATACTTCTGCTTCACATGGGCATGAAGGAGCAAGGGGCTGGCGGGAGAAACGGATGAGAAGTAAATAGTATACAGTATGTAATTGGCTCATTGGCCTTTACGGTATCGTTGATTTAGAAGTGCTGAAAAAGGGAAAAGAGGAAAGGAAAAATAAGATCACACATCAGGAACTTTATTCCTCTCCTCTGCTCCTCTTTATCCTTTTGCTAGTTATCCTTTCTTCGCCACCAACTATATCCCCAAAGTGCGAGCAAACCCACTGAGAGCAGTATGATCGTTGAAACTTCTACCACTGGTGCAGTAAAACCAGCGACAGAAACGGAATCCAAACCATCTTCGGCGGCATTGTAGGTTTGACTCTCTATACTCGTCCCCTTATTCACCACGATATCATGCTCATCATGGGTAATCGGTGCGTCTGCGGGTATAGGCCAAATAGGTGTCGGTCCAAAGTTACCATCTCCATCCGTGGTCACAGTCTCAAGCGTTCCTGAAGGATCTTCAGAAGCGTTAAGTGCATCTCCCTCATTCACTGGCTCATCCTGTATCCATATTCGGTAACTTGTGCCCGCTTCGAGGCCATACCCTTTTACATAAACCGTCTCGCCGGGTGCGAATTGATTTTTTTCGTTACCCGCAGAATCACAGGAAATAATCGTTTTAATTGATACATAACCTATCCACATAACGTCATCGCTACCCAGTGCATCAATAGTCGCATCCTCGAGTATTTCCAGAAGCTGGTTCTGTGTCTGATATGATACATCTATTGCACCAAGCTCGGGACCTGCTCCGTCTAAATCCAAAAGGCTGTCAATGTAGGAGAAAGATGAATTCCCGAAGATTTCATCTCTATCCGGACTGAGCACGAGTATCAGGTAGTTTCCTGTATCCGCTTCACTGTCTACTCTTATCTTCTTGTAAAAGTTGTGACCCGCACTACAAAATGTAGGAACTGTATATATAGTCGTGCCGTACAATCCACCCGTTCCTGTGCCACTTCCACCGTTCGGCGAGATTGTTATGATTTCAACGTGATCCGATGAAGCATTGCCATACACCTCGAAGCTGTCGCTAGGATAGACTGTCGCTTTTGAGAGAGTTACACTCAAGTGTGTCTCTGACATTGCTATCACAGCTGATCCATCTTCAATTTCACCGGGATAGATAGGGCCTGGTCCCATTGGCCGGTCAATGTATGCCTTCAAATTCACGCAGCCCGGAACTGTGAATGGCGGTATATCTGGTTTGGATGTATCGATCTCTCTCTCAAATTCTCCGTTTGGCCCGATCACGAGCCGCTCTAATTCCGGATATACATAGTCATCCACCGCGATGGTTACCCGCTGTCCAGTATTAGCCGTTCCTTTTATCGTGAATTTCTGTCCAATAACCACGGTGGCTGGCACATCAAAGGTGACTGCTTTCTCTGATACTTTGATCTCAACGGTGTCTTCCGAATCGTCACCACCCGCGATACCCGGCACACCATCAACGTATATTCCATCAAAGACGCCATTAGCACCCCAATCTATTACTTTTATCGTATACGAGCCGGTATCATTGAAATAAACTGCGTAAGTCCTCGTGCTATCCTCATCTATGGTGTGGTTAAAGTGGTCAGCGAATACATAATTTGGATTGTCATTTACCCCTTTTGGGAATATGACCTTCGCACTTAAGGGGAATGCTCTTACGGTGATCTTTCTTAACGGCACGCCCCATACAGTGAGTTTTATTGTCTGAAGCTCAACGCACGATGTTTTTTCTGCGCTAATATCAATTTTACCAGATTTTATTATTAACTCCCTCGGAAGGCTCTGCGCACTTAATCCACATGCATATTCCGGTTTGGTCTTTATCTGGAAGGTGTAAGCACCAACTTTCCAACCGGAAGTCTCGATACCCCATGCGCCTTTTGCGTAGTACGTAGCTAGATTAGCTGTGCTTATGTTTGTAAACGGTACTGGGTTATTCGGTGTATCATTTTTTATTTGACCCTCCGGACCATTGATGATGATATCGTGTATATCCTCGGGGAATACATTTATGCCGCTGACGTCAAGTGAGACATTCGTTCCCACCGCGATGGTCGAGACTGTCTTTTCGCCGACTTTCAGAGATAAGGGTATCGTCGGCGCTTCCACTGAAAGCGATGCATTGTAGCCAGTTGTTGCTGGATCATTCGGATCCATAGAGACGTTAGATACAAAATAAGCACCTGATGTTGGCCAATTGACGTTAAAAATCCTATAATTGGCATCTACGGAGTAGATATTCTCTAATATACCTGCCACATACCGGTATACCTTTGGCTCACTGGTCCAATTACCCGTACCCTGCATAAATTGTAAATCCTGCCCGATCAGTACTTTCTGGGGTGTTGTTGAGATAGTGATGTAATTGTAGGCAGTGCCGTTGCTAAATGCACTCACCGTTGGCATCATTGCTACAAGAAAAGCGAGCATAATCGCTGTCAGGGCGATGGTTTTTAGAAATATACCTTTATTTTGCTTCATTTTTTCACCTCCTTTACTTAAAGAGCAGTAAAATTATGCTATATAAAGCTTATAGTACGTATGGTTCAAACCTATAGTCAGTAGCACTAATTTCGCATCGAAACCTATTTTCAAAAGAACGAAAAGCGGAGCGTTTATCGAGCTCTCCTTTGCCGGGGTCAGTAATTTGCTAAGGTACTCCTCAGTCGGCCGGCAACTGCAGTTTGGGCTTCTTAGTTATAGTTAATTCTGAACAATCCTTCTTCCTTCGTTAGTGAGATAACAGGAAGAGCCCAGCTTCACATCTTTAGCTTCTCTGCTTCCTCAACGGTATAGTCCTCATGCACGATCTTCGAGATCTTTTTGACCAGTAGCGTTGGATTATCCGCCTGGAAGATGTTTCGTCCGATGGCAACGCCGCCGGCACCGGTGTGTATCGCATCATAGACCATCTCGAACAATTCATGCTCGGTCCCCATCTTCGGCCCCCCGGCGATCACCACGGGTATCTGGCATCCCTGGACCACTTCCTTGAAGGATTCGGGCGAGCCGGTGTAATTCGTCTTGACGATATCCGCGCCGAGTTCAGCACCAACCCGTGCCGCATGCTTGACGTACTCGACATCATGCTCTGACTTCACCTTTGGTCCGCGCGGGTACATCATGGCTAAGAGCGGCATGCCCCACTGGTCACACGTTCGCGCTACCCACCCGAGATCCATCAGCATCTCAGCCTCGTCGTCTGCTCCGATGTTGATGTGGATACTCACCGCATCGGCTCCGATCCTGATCGCGTCCTCAACCGTGGTCACCAGAACCTTATGGTTCGGGTCAGGTCCCAGGGTCGTGCTGGCCGAGAGATGGATGATGAGCCCGATATCCTTCCCGTATCCTCGATGACCATGAAGTGGGAGCCCCATATGCCCGAGAACCGCGTTTGCGCCTCCTTCCGCCACTTTGTCCACCGTCTCGCGTAGATCAATCAACCCGTGAATCGGTCCTACGGTCATCCCGTGATCCATCGGCACGATGACCGTTCGGTGAGTCCTCCGATCGAGGATTCGTTCCATCCTAATTGCTTTACCAATTCTGCTCATAGTGTACCATAAAGAGAGGGAGGATTTAAAGTCACTAATTCGCTTACCCGATCAGCGTGCATTGCACTCGGTTTCCAGACCCCTCTGGAGCGCATAAAAGCGCCGAGAAATCAGTTTACCGGGAACGAGTCACACCCACTCGCTTACAGTACTCGGTAATCGGGCAGATGCTGCACTTCGGGCTTATCGGCGTGCAAATGGTCTGGCCATACATGACGAGCAGGTCATTCAAGCTTATCCAGTACCTTCGGGGCAGCGTTTCGCGTAACGCGAACTCGGTCTGATTCGGCGTTTTGGTCGCCACGAGTCCCAGACGATTGGATATCCGGTGCACGTGGGTATCAACCGCGACACCGGGTTTATTGTACCCCATCGTGATCACGATATTCGCGGTCTTTCGGCCGACACCTTTGAGTTTCAAGAGCTCATCAAGCTCGTCAGGGACACGTGAATCGTACCGCTCGATCAGTACACGAGAAAGCTCGAGGATGTGCGCGGCCTTTCGATGGTAAAACCCAACCGGGTAAATTGCAGCTTCGAGCTCCTCTTTGGTGAGTCGCACCATCTCCTCGGGTGTCGTTGCGCGTTCAAATAGCCGTTTTGTAGCCTTCGCCGTGACCTCATCCTTGGTTCGCAGGCTCAGGATACACGAGATCAGGACTTTAAACGGGTCCTTCGAGTTTGAGACATCCAATAATGCCGAGGTTTTATCGTAATACTGCTCCTTAAGGATCTGCACGATCGTTTCAATATCACTCGCAATTTTATCCGGCACTTTCGTTCACCTTCCGCGCAACTCCCACCTCTTCGATCAGCATCAGGAGATTGAGTAATAAAAAGTCATGAGCCATGAGTATCTGCAATGATCCTGGTGGTAAGTGCAGAGAGG
>RXIE01000144.1 GCA_004212135.1 Candidatus Methanophagales archaeon ANME-1-THS
ACCTCATCAACGGCTATCCGGGTAGTGAGCCCCTTCTCCCGCAGCCGCTGGAGGATCTTAAAGTAGACTCGGAGCGCGAGAAAGGTGATGAAGAAATAACCCCGTACCGCTTCATCAGACCTTAAATACGTCTTATCCGACTCTAATTCGTTTTTCATGGCGTCAAATGCCAGCTCTACGTCTTCTCGCCCCTTATACAGGTCGAATAGTTCGATTCCTTCTTTATCCAAATCCGAAAGGATGCAGATCACCCCTGCGCGTCGGCGTTTCGCCTCGAAATCAGCCATCGTCAGTTTCTCAGCCTCAACCTGTTTGAGCAGCGCTTTTTCTTCCTCTCCCCGCAGCTGGGGGTCTTCAAAGGCATAGAGGAGGCCATACTCCGTCTCCTTCCTTCCCCAGCGAATGGGCCGCTCCCTATAGAGAAAGGTACCCTTCCAGCGCAGCCATCTGAGGTCACTAAGTGTTGCATTCTTCCGCAAGGGGACGATATAGTGCATACCTTGCTTTCTGAGCTTCCCGAGCAGGGAGAAGGACGAAAACCCCCGATCGAAGATAAAGCCCAGGTCTTTCTTCGGCAATCGTTCAATGAAGTCCTTAAAGGTCGTTATATCCCTCAGAGAGCCATAGAAGACCTCGATACCCACCGGTACCTTCGTGCTGCACGAGAACGCCAGAATAACCCCGATCTGATCGAGGTACGCGTGATCGGCGTTGTAGCCGCGCTCTGCGAGTCTGATGTTCTGCGACTGGGTGAAGACCGCGGTGAGGTCGTAGAGCAGAAGATCATCGGCAGTAGCAAGCCCTGCCAAGAGCTCGTACCAGCGCTGGATGTCCTCGCCGGTATGGCGTAAAACGGTCGAGAGATGCTTTGGCGCGAGGCGAATATCGAGCTGCTTGGAGAGGTACAGTTTCTCCCAGCGAGAGGCAACGAGCCGCAGAGGTTTCGGGTCGATCGCCTTGATGATCGCCGCGGCGATGAGTTCCCGAGCGTAGGGCGTCCGCTCGGTCAGAAGCGGCTCCACATCCTGCAAGAGATACTGGGCAAGCCCGCCATTGCCGAACTCAAAAACCTCTCGACTCGACTCTTGGACCCCGTTCCGCACGCGCCGCGCGGTGAAGATCCCGTCAGAATCGATCGAGCCCAGGTATTCGGTGATCTTCCTCACTTTCCTTCGCTCTTTGTCCCATTCGCTCGTCGCCCGATAGACGTAGTAGTTTTTCCGTATCTGTTTCAGCTCGATATGCCCCGCTTCTTCGCGCTTCAGTTGGATGAAGCGCTTCAACACCCGAGA
Organism: Candidatus Methanophagales archaeon ANME-1-THS; assembly: GCA_004212135.1. GTDB lineage: Archaea > Halobacteriota > Syntropharchaeia > Alkanophagales > Methanospirareceae > ANME-1-THS. The sequence goes on from RXIE01000144.1 coordinate 1,293, forward strand.
TGGTACATCCTTCATGTGTGTTAATATATATGGGTTGTTTATTTAAAGATGGTAGTCGGTGGGCATTCGTAACAGAGCGTAGAGGGTGCATAGTTAGCCAGAAAACTCGATCAGAGCGCGAAAAACGGAAGGACGGGCATTTTTCGGTGATGAGAAGCCGATTCTAGACCTCCCATGCCGCGTGGATGATCTCATTCGCGACTACTTATGGGTTAAAAGGAAGAGTTTGGGTTTTAAAAAAAACCATAGAGGAAGATCGGCATGGAACTAAAGCATAAAGTTCTGATGCCTGCTTATCCATCTCATTCTACCTTCTCTTACAAATTCAACATACATCCTCACGATCTGCCGCATCTTCTCCATGAATCCCGACCTTAACATCCAGCACATCCAGTACCCTTACCTCGGCCGGAGTCCCGAGCAGCGCACTCAAACTCGGCCTGGTTCTTCCCTCGTCGCCTGAGATGAGCTCTTTGAAAAAAGCATTGGATCGGCAGGTGAGTTGAAGAGCTGCCTGTTTACCGTCGAATGAGACCAGTTGTACGCTATAAACATTCCTGTTCCGCACCAGATCAGCCCTCCGGTGCAGTACCCGCGTGGGCGTCTGTTGTTCTATGAGCGCACCATTCAGCCGATCCAATGCTTTTTTCAAATCGGTTTCACGCACCGGTGACCGGAACTCCACCTCGACCCGGTAGAGCTTATCCATCTGCGCGTCTTTGAGCTTCGCTACCATTTCACGGCCCACATACTGAAGCTCCCTCACTTCCACTTTGCCCCGGTTTGCCTCATTCACCTGCTCCGCGGCCCTCTGCAGATCCACCTGCCTCCGTTTCGGCTCCTTGATCTCGACCACAAACGGGCGACCAGAACCGAGCATGCGGGCATCGATATCCTCTCGACCACACCCATGCAAGACCAGGTCTTCACCATTGAACTCCTCCAGGAGCGGTCCGCTGATCAGCCCCTCGACCGATTCCGGGTACATCATCCCGGTGAAATTGCAGCGCTCGCAGCCCTTGCCCCCGCATTCACGGCAGAACCATCTTGTTTGAGAGATGCCCCTCGTGAGCTTCAGGTATCGACCGTAAATAAAAACTGGCTTGATCTGCAACTCGACCGTTTCGGTCCATAAATTGAGAATGACGACGATATCAGGCGTTTCAAACTCGACTCTCTTGCCGGTTTCATGCTCGAGCCGCTTGCCCACTTCTCTATTCAACTCTGCCTTTAACGGCTCAGCATACAAAGCACCGGCGATCTCCCAGAGCAGCTCCTCGTTCTGGAGGAGCAGACCGCTCACTTTGGTACCCACTAGGAAGGAATTAAATTCATACTCCGTCAGTTTCTCCAGCGCTGTTGAGATCCAGTATTCCAGGTGCTCAAAGAGGCCATTGCATACCCAGCACGTACCCTCGCCGAGCGCCTCGCCGCTTGCCCGTAGTGCCGCTTTGAGTATCATCCCCCTCTGCTCATTTGAAAGCCCGTGCGAAATTTGTGCAAATTGCCGGCCAAGACAATGGTCACAGATCGGCCCTTCTTTGGTAATATTCCGTGCTATTTCCAGTCCTTCTGAGCTTATCTCCTCTAAGAATTGCATTTCACGTTCTGTATTGAAATGTACCCGTGGTGTATGATTAAGATGAATGGCTATAGAGCTTTATGGCACATGAAGATACACAAAGATATGTGAATCAGCGATGCAGCGCGAGGAGATATGGACTGAGAAGTACCGACCGAGGAAATTGAGCGAAGTAGCGGGACAGAACGCGATAATAAAGAATCTCCAGTCGTATGTCAGGCAGAGGAACTTACCGCACCTCATCTTTTCGGGACCCGCGGGTGTTGGTAAGACCGCTGCGGCGGTCGCCATGGCACGGGAGCTCTATGCTGATACGTGGGCGGAGAACTTTACGGAATTGAACGCGTCTGACGAGCGGGGCATTGATGTGGTTCGCAACAAGATAAAGAACTTCGCACGAACCATGCCTATTGGCAATGCTTCGTTCAAAATCATCTTTCTTGATGAGGCAGACGCGTTGACTGATGCCGCGCAATCCGCGTTGCGGAGGACAATGGAGCGCTATTCGGGCACCTGCCGCTTCATTCTCAGTTGTAACTACTCCTCGAAGATAATCGAACCGATACAATCCCGATGCTCGGTCTATCGGTTCAAATCGCTTTCCGCCGATGCACTTGCCGCGCGCATAAAATTTATAGCGAATAAGGAGGGTTTGAAGCTCTCGGACGATGCGCTTCGGGCACTCAATTATGTCGCAATGGGTGATATGCGGCGAGCGATCAATGCCTTACAGAGTGTGGCAGTGCTCAGTAGCGAGATAAAACCCGAGATGATCTACGAGATAACCGCAACGGCGCGGCCTGAGGAGATACAAGCGTTGATAACCACCGCATTGGCGGGTAAATTTCCCGATGCGCTCGAGCTATTAGATGCCTTACTCGACAAGGGCATATCAGGTGACGAGATATTGACCCAGATGCACCGGCTCATGATAAACCTGGATCTTCCCGCTCGTAAGAAGGTAGCGTTGATGGACCGAATAGGAGAAGCGGACTACCGAATCACCGAAGGTGCGAACGAGCGTATCCAGTTGGATGCACTGATCGCTTCTTTTTGCCTTGCTTCGGATAACGACTGACCATATGGTGCGGCTCCTTGAACAACCGAGTTCGGTCTCTTCAGCAGTGTGTCTCACGGTTATAACCCCTTCGACCAGCCCTTTCTATGGTTCACTCACTTCATTCACCGCGGCGTGATTTCATATTTCTTCATAAGTCTTGTGCCGGGTTCTCAAATAGTCTAATAAGAGGAGTTTGGGCAACCTCGGGGTGGAGGTACGTAAAAGAGTACGATGGTCAAACTGGATAGAGTACGATCAGTGAGACGGGTGATTAGCATACTTGCCGTTGCACTCGCCGTTAGTGGCATGACACTGACTCTGATACCGGGTGTGATGGCTGGAGATCCAAGCGGTGAACGCACGTATGCGGACGACATAGAGGGTATGAAGACCGCGATAAACGTTGCATGGACCCTGATTGCCGCCTTTCTGGTCTTTTTCATGCAGGCTGGATTCGCGTTCCTCGGTGCAGGTGCGATTCGTACCAAGAACACGGTGAACTACTTCGCGAAAAGCTATATGGACTTCTCGATAGGCGCCATAGCGTACTGGGCGATCGGCTTTGCGCTCATGTTCGGCGGTTCAAAGCTCTTCGCGGGATTGGAATCGGGCAACCGCATTATTGGCTGGAGTGGCTGGTTCCTTGCGGGCGATGCCTACGATGTCTCGACCATGATGTTCTGGATGTTTCAGGTGGTATTCGCAGCCACGGCAGCGACCATAGTAGCGGGCGCGTGCGCAGAGCGGCTCAAGCTCCAGGCATACTTAATCTACAGTGGGATTGTCACTGCGATTATCTACAGCATCCATGGGCACTGGGTCTGGGGTGGCGGCTGGCTTTCTACTCTGCCCTATGGCAGGGGTGCCCGTGATTTCGCGGGTTCGGGCGTTGTGCATGCCATAGGCGGTTTTATTGCACTCGCGGGCATCATGCTGCTCGGTCCGAGAATCGGTAAGTTCAACGATAACGAGAAGCCCAACGCGATACCCGGGCATGACGTGGGATACATCATTATTGGAACCTTCATCCTCTTCTTCGGATGGTTTGGGTTCAACGCGGGCAGCACGCTCGCCGCCACGGATCTCAGGATCGCGGTGATCGCGGTGAACACGTTCCTTTCAGGTGCAGCCGGTGCGGTCATGGTCTGCTACTGGACTTACTTCAAGACCGGGAAAGCGGATATCGTGCTCACGTGTAACGGTGCACTTGCGGGTCTCGTCGGGATAACCGCGCCCTGCGCGTATGTTGCACCCTGGGCAGCGGTCGTTATTGGCACTATTGCTGGCATGATCGTGATGGTTGGCATATGGTTCAACGAATGGAAGCTCAAAGTCGATGATCCCGTAGGTGCAGTCGCAGTCCATGGCTATACTGGTATCTGGGGCTTGATTGCGGTGGGAATCTTTGCGGACGGAATGTACGGCGGCGTGAGTGGCTTGATCACGGGAAATACCGGACAATTGATCGCACAGCTCATCGATGCTGCGACGGTGGTCATATGGGCGCTTGGAACTGGTTTGGTTATGTTTGGGCTCCTCAAGTACACGATAGGTATACGAGTGCCACCCGAGGAGGAACTCATGGGACTCGATGTGGGTGAGCATGGCATCACGGCATATCCCGACTTTGTACACACCCTCTCAGCGAGACCAACAAAGGTAGTCCGCATGCGCGGAACGGAACGTGACGGAGAACCAGCGGCTGAAGGAGGAGGTAAAGACGGGTGAGATGAAGAAGATAGAGGCGATCATAAGACCGGAGAAACTTGATGACGTGAAACGAGCACTGGAAAAGGAAGGGTTCCCGAGCATGAACCTCACCGAGATACGGGGAAGAGGGAGACAGAAGGGTGCGAAGCTTACGTGGCGAGGTACTGAATATTTGATGGAGCTGATTCCGAAAACAAAGCTGGATTTAGTTGTTCGGGATGAGGACACGAAAAAAGTGGTATCGATCATTCGGAAGAGTGCTTATACCGGGAATATCGGTGATGGAAAGATATTCGTGCTGCCTGTCGAGGAGGCTATCCGAGTTCGGACGGGAGAGGAAGGAGAGGAGGCGCTGTGAGGATACCCTCTTTCATATTCTTTCATACTTCTTCTGCCGGGTTCTCAAATAGTCTAATAAGAGGAGTTTGAGCCACCTCGGGGTAGGAGGCAAAGAATAAGGAATACCCGGGAAAAACGCGAAAGGAGGCATTTCGGTGAGGTCATTCACGCTGGTGCTCGTATTTCTACGTTCGTATGCTCTACGGGTATTTGGTATCGCAACGAGTGGTAATGCCAAAAGCAGCGGATATCAAGAAGGTACTGGTAATCGGATCGGGCCCGATCCAGATTGGCCAAGCAGCCGAATTTGATTTCTCGGGCTCGCAAGCCTGCCGAGCGTTACGAGAAGAAGGTATAAAGGTGGTGCTCGTCAATTCTAATCCTGCCACGATCATGACCGATTTTGAGCTGGCGGACGTTATTTACATCGAGCCGCTCGTAGCAGATGTGGTCGCGAAGATTGTGGAAAGGGAGAGCCCCGATGGTATCTTAGCGGGTTTGGGTGGGCAGACCGCGTTGAATCTCACCGCTGAATTGGCAGAGAAGGGCGTTTTGTCCGAATACAACATACGAGTTCTTGGTACGCCCTTAGAAGCGATTTATAATGCAGAAGAGCGCGAACGATTCAAACAAACGATGGAACGGATAAACGAGCCGATACCGCGCGGTTTTACCGTTAATTCCGTTACGCAGGCAGAGGAGGTTGCGGATCAACTGGGTCTTCCACTCATCATCAGACCCTCATACACCCTGGGAGGCACGGGCGGGGGTGTGGCGAGGACGCCTGAAGAATTGCGCACGATCGTATCGTACGGACTCCAGGTCTCGAGGATCCATCAGGTTTTAGTGGAAGAGAGTGTGCTGGGCTGGAAGGAGATCGAGTATGAGGTGATGCGAGATGCGAAGGATACCTGCATTACGATCTGCAACATGGAGAATATCGACCCGATGGGCATTCATACCGGTGAATCAATCGTGGTCACACCCTCTCAGACCTTGTCCGATGAGGAGCACCAGATGTTGCGGACTGCAGCGATAAACATCATCCGTTCGTTGAAGATCGAAGGGGGTTGTAATATCCAATTTGCCTTGAAAGATGGCTCGTACAGAGTGATCGAAGTGAATCCTCGTGTCTCACGATCGTCGGCGCTCGCATCAAAGGCAACCGGGTATCCCATCGCACGCGTGGCGGCAAAGATCGCGATCGGTCTCCATTTGGATGAGATACGGAATGACGTAACGAAGGAGACCCCTGCTTCGTTCGAGCCTGCGATCGATTATGTGGTGGTAAAGATCCCGCGATGGCCGTTTGATAAGTTCCCCGAGGCGGATCGGACCTTAACGACCTCAATGAAGAGCACGGGTGAGGTCATGGCGATCGGCCGTACCTTTGAAGAAGCGATGCAGAAAGCACTTCGGTCCTTAGAGGTTGATAAAGGCTTCGGGTTTGGGTATGACGGATGGTCTGAGACGGAATTGCGGCAGCTTTTAGCAACACCAACAGATGATCGGATTTTTGTGATCTATGAGGCACTGAAACGAGGTTTTAACAGCGAGGAGATCGCTCGAATGAGCGGTATAGACCTCTTCTTCATCAAAAAGATCGAGAAGATACAGCGCGCCGAGGACCAGTTGAGCACCGGGAGAGAGGTGGATATGCTGTCGCTGAAGCAGTTGAAGAGGATGGGTTTCCTGGACGAACGGATAGCTGAGCTCACAGGCAGGAGCAGGGAGGAGGTAAGCGATCTCAGACGAGCACAGGGCATCAGGCCCACCTATAAGATGGTGGATACCTGTGCCGCGGAATTCGAAGCGAAGACACCCTACTTCTACTCCACGTATGAGGATGAGTGTGAATTAAACCCGACCGCACGAAGAAAGATCTTGATTATTGGCTCAGGTCCGATCAGGATCGGCCAGGGTATCGAGTTTGATTATTGCACCGTCCATGCGGTGACGGCATTAAAGGAGGAAGGAATAGAAGCACACATCATAAATAACAATCCAGAGACCGTGTCCACCGATTACGACACCTCAGATAAACTCTTCTTTGAGCCGTTGACGCTCGAGGATGTCATGAACGTGATTGAGAAGGAGAACCATGATGGCGTAATGGTGCAATTTGGTGGCCAGACCTCGATTAACCTTGCAGTTCCCCTGAAACAGGAGCTCGAGCGAATAAAGGCACGAACCGTAATCCTGGGAACCGAGCCGGAGAACATTGATGCCGCTGAAGATCGGGCGCGGTTTCGCACATTCCTCCTTCGGTTAGGGATTCCACAAGCTGAGAGTGGGTATGCAACTTCGGTGACTGAGGCGAAGGAGATAGCATCGAAGATCAGCTTTCCCGTACTCGTTCGCCCGTCCTATGTGTTAGGTGGCCGAGCGATGAAGATCGTGCATGATGATGAGGAACTGATTCGCTATATGCAAGAAGCAGTCCGAGTATCGAGAGAGAAACCGGTGCTCATTGACAAATTCCTGGAAAAAGCGATTGAGATCGATGTGGATGCGGTCTGTGATGGTGAAGAGGTTCTGATCGGTGCGATCATGGAGCATATAGAGGAAGCGGGGATTCATTCAGGAGATGCGACCTGCGTTATCCCGCCCCAGTCCCTATCCAGGGAGGTTATTGAGAAGATACGGGAATATACAAAGCGGATCGCGTTAGCATTACAGATAAAAGGGTTGCTGAACATTCAGATGGCGGCGAAAGGTGAGGTGGTCTACGTGCTGGAGGTGAATCCGAGGGCGAGCAGGACGATGCCTTACGTCGCGAAGGCAACGGGAATACCGCTTGCAAAGCTCGCCGCGAAGGTGATGCTGGGCTACAAACTCCGCGATTTGGATAGCAAGGAAAGAGAACTGGGACATGTAGCGGTAAAAGAGGTCGTTCTGCCCTTCTCGAAATTAAGGGGCGTTGATACGATTCTGGGACCCGAGATGAAGAGCACGGGCGAGGTCATGGGGATAGATTCCGAGTTTGACAGGGCATTCTTCAAAGCGGAGCTCGCAGCAGGTAATCCATTGCCGGTGGACCATGCAAGCGCGGTTTTTATCTCGGTCTGTGATGAGGACAAGGAGGCGGCCGTGAACGTGGCCCTCCAGTTAACGGAGGCGGGGCTCTCAATACTCGGCACCGCAGGTACGGTCGAGTATCTGAGGGAGCGCGGGATCGATGCTGAACCCTTGAAGAAGTTGCAAGAGGGCTCGCCTAACGTGGTGGAACTGATGCATTCTTCAGAGAACCGCATAAAGCTGGTCATCAATACGCCAACTGATAAACAATCGTTTAAGGATGGCTATCAGATACGAAGGAGCTGTATCGATCTCAGTATTCCGTACGTAACCACGATGCAGGCGGCAAAGGCAGCAGCATCGGCGATACTGAGCATGAGAAAGAGTGGGAGGGAGATTGCGGTCAAGTCACTCAATGAGTATTTGGCACCATGAAGGCAATTCTCGCACTTGAAGATGGAACAGTTGTAGAAGGGGAAGGATTCGGAGCCGAGGGTACAGCGGTAGGCGAACTTGTCTTTGCCACGTCCTTTACGGGTTACGAAGAAGCGCTCACTGACCCTTCATATAAAGGCCAGATCTTACTGCTCACCTATCCGCTCATCGGGAATTACGGGGTGAGCGGAGCTCAGTTCCAATCAGATGGCATAAAAGTTGAGGGCTTTGTGGTACGGGAGAGATGTGATTTTCCCTCGCATTACCAGAGCAGACGAAGCCTCGACGAATTTTTGAGGGATGAAGGGGTGCCTGCGCTCTGCGAGGTGGATACGAGGATGCTGACGATAAAGACGAGGCGATATGGCACGATGAAAGCCTGCTTGAAGGTGGGATACACGAACGATGAGGGAAAGGAGCTGGCTCTGGAATTCGCGAGGACACAGCCTGATATCTCGGAGCTTGACTTGATCGAGCAGGTCACCTGCACGCAGCCCTACCGGCTAGGAGGCAGGGGCAAGAGGATAGCAGTTTTGGATCTCGGAGTGAAACGGAACACGCTCAAGCACTTGGCAGAACGAGATTGGGACATCTTCGTCTTCCCGGCAAATGCGAAGGGATCTGAGATACGAGCTGTAGAACCCGATGCACTGCTGCTATCAAACGGACCCGGCGACCCGAAACGGGGTAAAAATGCACTGCATATCGTGAAGGAATTCGCCGGCAAACTTCCTATATTCGGCATCCTTG
>RXIE01000145.1 GCA_004212135.1 Candidatus Methanophagales archaeon ANME-1-THS
AGAGTTGAGGGGGATAATAAAGGAGATCTGTATTCAGGGCGGTCTGCATCCTAACTTTCGGGTCGAGAATTATTGTGAGATCATTGAGATGATTAAATCGCATTTTGCAGTGCATATCCATGCCTACTCGCCGATGGAGATCTATCATATGGCACGGAATTCGGGCATGGGCGCGGTGGACGTCCTGAAGGAATTAAAGAAGGCGGGACTGGATTCCATCCCGGGAACGGCAGCCGAGATACTCGATGATTCGATTCGAGCGATTATATGCCCCACGAAGCTCAAAACTGAGCAATGGGTCGAGATCATAAAGACTGCACATCGGCTCGGAATTCCATCCACCGCAACGATCATGTATGGGCATATCGAATCGCTGGGGGACCGAATAGCTCATCTCTTCAAGATACGGGAGATACAACAGGAGACCGGGGGATTTACTGAGTTTGTACCCCTGAAGTTCATGCGAAAGAACAACGAGTTGGGGCGTATGGTGAAGAGTAAACCCTCGGTCCTCGAGGATGCGATCGTTCATGCGCTCGCACGGGTCATTCTTCATCCCAGGTGCACGAATATCCAGGCGTCATGGGTGAAGTTGGGGCCGCGTGATGCACAGCGGATGCTCGATTTCGGTGTGAATGACCTGGGTGGGACGTTAATGGAAGAGAACATCTCACGGTTATCCGGTTCACGGGCGGGCGAGTATATGAGTCCAGAGGACTTTGATAGACTTATCAAGGATGCAGGGAGGATATCCCGGAGGAGAAGCACCTTGTATGAGTTATTATAGCTCTTTCGCGTCGGGCATCCTCAGAGTAAGCGAGGCGAATCCAAAAGGCGCTCCAAGCGACGATCCTGTCGTTCAAAAAACCATCTAATAATACAAACGTGAAGGGAGCACTAAGAGGATGTATAGAATCTCTCGTGTGGCGACACCTATCATCGGAGTCACCAGTGTGCTGGCTGGCGTGCTCACCTCAAAGGCGATCCTCGCAGCGATCGGCATGTACTCGTCCTTTCCTTTATACTTCGCTCTTACTCTGATCAGACGGGCTTCAAATGAAGAACAAGCTCAAAGTTTGAGAAGAATAAATTTAAGCGTATTGAAGAGACAAAGAGTGGAATACTCATGGGAAGCAGAATAGTCCGATGATCCAAATTAAGAAGCCGTTAGAGCGCTGCAGACTGGAAAAGACCGCCGCATCTACCGATCCCCGCTATGGGGCTGCACCAGAAGCGCGTTCCATCGCCGCGCACCTCGACCGAGGCGTGGTAAATATCGACAAGCCTGCTGGTCCCACATCGCATGAAGTAGTGGCCTGGATAACCGAGCTCCTGCATATAGAGAAGGCGGCGCATACCGGCACACTGGACCCGAAAGTTACCGGGGTGCTGCCCGTCTTGCTCGGGGTGGCGACGAAGTTAGCCGATACCTTTCTGGGCGATAAGGAATACGTATGCCTGATGAAACTGCACCGGGAGGTTGACGAGGATATCCTGAGAACGCTGAGCGGGGAATTTGTGGGCGAGATCTATCAGAGGCCGCCGCTGAAGTCCGCGGTCAAAAGGCAGATACGGGTAAGAACCGTGCACTCGATTGAGATACTCGAGGTCGAGGGCAAGAATGTTCTCATGCGGGTCGGTTGTGAGGCGGGAACCTATGTGAGAATGCTCTGCCATCATATCGGGCTCGCACTGGGGGTGGGTGCGCACCTGTCGCAGTTGAGGAGAACAAAGTCCTTTCCCTTCGATGAGGATAATCTCACGACGTTACAAGATTTGAAAGATGCATATGTGTTTTATGAGGAAGGGGATGAGCGCATGCTCCGGGATTTGATCATGCCCATGGAGTACGCGTTAGGACATATAGCCGCGCTCATCGTAAAAGATACCGCGGTTGATGCGATCTGTCATGGCGCGGATCTTACCGCCCCCGGGATCGCGAGGATAGAAGAAGGAATAAATAGAGGTAATTCTGTGGTACTATATACCTTGAAAGGTGAGGCGGTGGGTATCGGCGAAGCAACAATGAACTCGGAAGAGATGTACCGAGCTGAACGAGGTATATGCGTCGAGACGACGAAAGTATTTATGAAGCCAGGGATATATCCCAAGGGTTGGAGGCGGAGGGCCGAGGTGGCTGAGTGGTAAGGCGCAGGCCTGGAGCTCGCGAGACTAGATAGCCTGTGTTCCGCAAGGAACTCAAGGGTTCAAATCCCTTCCTCGGCGAAACAACACTTTTTCTTTTTAGAAAAAGAAAACCGGTGCTCAAAGAAGAATAAAAGAGAAATGAGTGGAGAGGCAGAAGAAAAGGAAGAGAAGAAGAGGGAATTCAAGCACATTGTCAGGATTCTGGATACCGACTTAGATGGTAAAAGAAGCATAGCGTATGCGCTCTGCGGGATCAAAGGTATAGGACGGAGAGTTGCGAATGTGATTACCACCTCCTCCGGGCTCGATCCGCGCTTAAAAATGGGTGAGCTCTCGGACGATGAAATCGAGCGGCTCAAGAGTGCAATTATCAGCCTCGAGAAACGATTGCCATGGTGGATGCTGAACCGGAGAAAGGATTTAATGAGTGGTGAGGACCGGCATATAATGGGTTCAGATCTCTTGGTGAACCACGATCAGTGGGGGAATCTCCTGCGTAAGATCCGGTCCTATCGGGGCATACGACATGAACGTGGCCTGAAGGTGAGAGGGCAACGAACCAAATCAACAGGGCGGAAGGGAGCGGTCGTCGGTGTAATGAGAAAGAAGGTATTGGCGGCTGCGGCAGCAAAAGCTGGAGAAAAGAAGTGAGTAGAGGGGGATAATATGGGCCATCCAAAGAGAAGGGGGAAGAGATTCGAAAAGCCACGAAGACCGTGGGAGATGAAGCGGATAAAAGAGGAGAGCGAGTTGGCTGAGCTCTACGGACTTAAAAACAAGCGAGAGATCTGGAAAGCGGCAAGCATGATAAAAAAATACCGACGAGAAATGAGAGAAATTTTAGCGGAGATAGCGATGAAGCCCACTGAGCATATACATCGGAAGAAAGAAGCCATCCTGGTCGCACTGAGAAAGCGGGGCATATTGAAAGAGACTGAGGGTGCGAGCTCGAGATTGGAAGATGTCCTGGCGCTGAAGATCGATGATATCCTGGAGCGGAGGCTCCAGACCCGGGTCTATAAAAAGGGGCTGGCTAAATCCGCGAGACATGCCCGGCAACTCATCGTTCACGGCCATATTGCCGTCAATGGGCGGCGGGTTACCGTTCCCTCATATATTGTAGATACGAGCGAGGAAGGGAAGATCGGCTACTATGCGGAACCCGAAAGACCGGGTGGTAGTGAGGATTGAAGAGTGGGGGTGAAACATGGCGGAAGACAGGTGGGCAATAGCGCATATATTCTCATCATTTAATAACACGATTATCACGATCACGGATATGACCGGGGCAGAGACGATTGCACGAGCTTCGGGCGGGATGATCGCGAAAGCGGACCGCGATGAGAGTTCGCCGTATACCGCAATGCTGATGGCAACGCAACTTGCGGAGAAATTAAAAGAGCGGGCGATTATCGGGATTCACGTGCGTGTAAAGGCGGCGGCGGGGCGTAAATCGCGAACTACTGCTCCCGGGGCACAGGCGGCGATACGGGCTTTTGCACGGGCTGGGCTGCGCATCGGGCGAATAGAGGATGTGACCCCGATACCCCATGACGGCACCAAGCGCCCTGGTGGAAAGCGAGGAAGAAGAGTTTAGCCACGAGGCAAGGTGAGCACACGGGTCTCACGGTTACATGGAACTAAAGATCATAGAACATCGGGAAGATGAAGTGAAGTTCCTGCTCTCAGGTATGAAATCGCGGTTCGCCAATGCACTGCGGAGGGCAATGATTGCTGAGGTGCCAAAGCTCGCAATCGATGAAGTGGTGATTCATGAGAATACCTCGTTGTTATATGATGAGCAATTAGCGCTCCGGATCGCATTGATACCGTTGAAGACAGACCTGCGCACCTTTGCTGCCGACGACCAGGTCTCTCTGACATTAACCGCAATAAGCCCTGAACGGGAGGGGTATACCATGGTGTATTCCAAGGAACTCATCTCTTCTGATCCCCGCGTGGAACCTGCCTTTGTCAATATTCCCGTGGTGAAGCTGATCTCCACGGAACGGGAAATCGGTGGTATCAAATCCATCGAGCGGCAAAAGATCACTCTTGAAGCGATAGCAAAGCTCGGTAGGGGGAAAGAGCATGCGAAATGGCAGCCTGTTACGGTCTGTAGTTACCAGGAGGTCTCCGAGGAAGAAGGACCGGCGAATGCCTTACGTTTTACCGTTGAGAGTGATGGCTCTCTGCCCGTGAATGAGATCATCGTCGAGGCGGCGAGGATAGTGCGGGCGAAATGTGAACGACTGGTGGAGGAGCTCTCGGCATGCCAGAATGCCGGCATTGCATGAGTCACTTACGGGCGCTTGCCGCCGTGCGTAAAGCCCTTGAACTGGAATTTACCGGCATACAAAGCGGGAATTGCCATTGAATGGTGGAGAGCCTTATCCTTAAGGCATCACAATTCCCCCACTGATCGTGGTTCACGAGAGCGCATACCCGATCGGTAGTTCTCAGGTGGGTTTCGGATCGTGTACAGTACTGGTCACTACCAGCGAGCTTTATGCCACAGGTGCGTGCTATATTGAAGGCATTCCTGTTCTTCTCTTCCCTTTTTACCCCCTACTAACTCGTGTACAGCACGTGCCAGCTCACCGCATTGACTGGCGGGGTTACCGGCTTTTGAGATATACCGATCCGCCCCTTTTTCCAGTGCCTTTTCTGCTACTCCTGAATTTCCGATCCCGGTGAAGAGGATGAAGGGGGTATGCGCATATTTTCTACTTCTTCTCAGCGCTTGCAGGAATTCGAGGCCATCCATCCCGGGCATCTTATAGTCGGCAATCACCACGTCGAACTGCTCGCTTTCAAGTTTTACCATCGCTTCCTCTGCGGAAAGTGCACCGTCGATCTCAAAACCACGCTTTGTTGCTCGTCGCAGGAATATTCTCGTGATCTCCAAATCCGCGGGTTCGTCATCCACATGCAAAATCCTTATCGGTCTCGGTATCGAGTTTGGATACCTTGTTTGAAGCTCCATTCTACTTTATCCCCTCATGGTTGGAACTTTAGCACAAGGGATAGTAAGTAGAAAATCACCTCATAAAAAGGTATCGGTCTCATTTCCACTGCAATATTGTCCGCTTCTTAGAAGATTGTTTAAAAATGTGAAACCTTTATCTGCTTGAAGATGCTGTACTGCATCTGTACCGAGCGCAGGGGAGCATGCGAAGAGGGTGCGGGAGGTGGTTTTGATAGAGGGATGAAGAGGCCATCCATTCTCCTCGTTGAAGATAATGCCGTACTGCGTGAGCGGTTACGTGCACTCCTGTCAGTGGACGGCTACGAAATAAAGACTGTGGGGAAGGGCGAGGAAGCATTAGCTCTTATAAACAAGGAGCATTGTGCGGTATGCCTGATTGATTCGAAACTTCCGGACATGACCGGTGTAGAGCTGCTCCAGGGGCTCAATGAACTCGATCCCCCTACTCATTCGATCCTCATCACTCCTTTTGCAGCCAGGGAAATCGAATTGGCGGCTCTCAAAGCAGGCGCTTATGCCTATATCGAGCAGCCCATACATGAGGAGGAGTTACGCGCGGTGATTAACCGGGCCGTTGAGGTTTATCAGTTGCAGGTGGAACGGGAGCGCATGGAGGAGGCGCTGCGGGTGTCAGAAGCGAACTATCGTGCCTTGGAGGAGAGCATGAGAAGTGTCCTCGAATCGCTGCCTGAAGCGATTACTATCACGGACCTCAATGCAACGATTGTTGACTGTACGAAGGCAACGGTGCGAATGCATGGTTATGCTGACAAGGAGGAATTGATCGGTAAAACTGCCTTACAGCTCATTGCGCCACGAGACCACCAGAGAGCAGTAGCGAATCTTGAGAAGAGCTTGACGCAGGGATTCGTTCGGGATGTCGAATACACGTTCCTGACCAAGGGCGGTGAAGAATTTCATGCTGAGCTTTCCGCAAGCCTTAAAAAGGATTCGAACGGTAAACCCATCGGTTTTGTGGCTATAACCAAGGATATCACCGGGCGGAAGCGTGCTGAGGAGGAGTTAAAGAGACAGATGAATGAGCTAGAACGTGCGAACCGTGATCTCGAGGATTTCACCTCAACCGTGTCACACGATCTAAAAGTGCCCTTACGGTCCCTTCAAGCGTTTAGTACGCTCCTCATGGACGATTATGCGGAGCTCCTCAATGAGACCGGGCGAGGATATCTCAGAAGGGTGAAAGAAGCAACCGAGCGAATGGAAGCGTTAATCGAAGACCTGCTCACGTTGAGCCGGGTCGGCCGGAAGTTTACTGAAGTGGAGACGGTCGATCTTGGTGAGCTGGTGGAGGAGGTAAAAAGTGATCTGAGTTCGCGCATAAGGGAACGAGGAGGCGAAGTCGTTGTTGCAGGGAAGTTACCTACCCTTGCCACGCAGCGCGTCTGGATGAAAGAACTCTTCATGAATCTTATTGATAACGGGCTGAAGTTCAACAGGTCAGAGAAGCCACGAGTGGCGGTCAGCTCTGAAGAGCGCGAAGGTGACTATCTCTTCACCGTTAAGGATAATGGCATTGGCATCGACGAGCGCTATCACGCTCATCTCTTCAGACTCTTTGAACGCGCGCATTTACCCTCTGAGTATGAGGGCACGGGTGCGGGCTTGGCCATCTGTAAGAAGATCGTGAACGAACTGGGTGGGTCTATCTGGGTTGAAAGCAGATCCGGAGAAGGGAGTACGTTTTATTTTACCCTACCCCGGAATTGATTCCTCCGCGCTTGTAGATCTTAGTATCCGCGTCTGGAAGTGCTTAATCCTGCGAACTCCTCGAGCATGATTGCGGGTTCCCTCTTCATCGCCTGAATACATAAAAAATTTACAATATGTGTAAAAAAGTTTAAAGTTATTGTAAGTTTTTTATATCTTGAAGCCCCTCATCTCACGTAATGGTGCACATGCAACAGAAGACTCAGTCTGCATATACAAACGCTCCACTGATACGGGTTTTACATGTCGAGGATACCCTAGGAGATCTTGAGCTAACGAGATTGTTCATGAAACGGAAAGTGTATACCAATCTTCACATCATCCCGGTATTATCCGCCGAAGAGGCATTGGAACTACTGGGACGTGAAGATTTCGACGTAATTGTTTCTGATTATCAAATGCCGGGAATGAATGGACTCGAATTGCTGGAAGAGCTGAAGAAGAGGGGCAATACTACCCCCTTCATCCTCTTCACCGGTAAAGGAGAAGAGAAGGTGGCGATGGAGGCCTTAAATAAAGGGGCGAACAGGTATGTCTGCAAGGACAGTAGCCCGGCAAGTCCCATTGACACGCTGGCGAGATATATTGAGGAAGTGGTGGAGGAGCATCGAATAGAGAAAGAGTTAAGTGAGAGTCTGACGGAACTGCTCGCGCAGTACCGGAGATTGAAAGATGCCGAGGTGATAGATCACCAGCTCCAGAAACGCTTGGATGTACTCATATTAGGGCTCCTTGCAGATCGTGCAACAATGGATGAAGAGGAGCGTAAGATCATGAGTGAACATGATTTACTGCGCGAAATTCAACGTAATTTCAACATTACGGTCAAGTATGGGGCATTACGGGCGGTTCTGGAGCGGTTGAAAGAGAAAGGTATAATAAGAGACTTGCCTGGAGAAGGGGTATCCTTGGGCTGCGTCCCCCCAAAACGACGCAGATTGATGCTTTGATGGATGAACGAGTGAGCGATACGATGGGTGAGCAGCATCTTCGCTCTGTATCCGCTCTTTTGTAAAAAAACTGTTATTGTTTGTAATAAAAATTAAATTGAAAGGAAGATATTTATTCTATATCTTCAATTATAATACAATGTTTTTCGAATAAATCGGCATTTGAGAACGAACTATGTCAACATGGATCCATGATTTGCAACCGGAACGATGAGGACCTGGGATGAAGGAGCGGGGTGAATAACGCAGCGTGGTGAGGTAAGCCGATGAAAATTCAAACGCAAATTCTTATCATCATCTTCGCGCTCGTCTTAATTACGGGCATGGATATCATGCTCTGCGGCATGGTTTCAAAAGCCATTATGGAGCAGCAGGTTGAGGATCATCTCGAGGTCATCGCCGCTGCACGAGCGCGACATATTGAACTGTTTCTGGAGGAGAATCGGGAAAAAATTGAATTAATCGCAAGTAGTCGCTCTTTTAAGGATTTTCTGACTGCTCGTCAAGAAGGGCGTGATCTTACGACCACCTATGAGATGGTGAATGCGAGATTAGAGAGTATCTTAGAGGCGGAACACGAATATGGTGAACTCTCCCTCCTCGATGAAGAGGGGATTGTTGTTGCTTCTACTGATGGTGCATCGGTCGGTCATGATAGAAGCGAGGATCCGCTCTTTTTAGCGGGAAGAGGACGAACATACATCCAGGATGCACATGCAAGTAGAGTTACTGGCAAACCAGTTCTCAGTATAGCAACGCCCGTCGTGGAGCAAAATGAGTTCCTGGGCGTTTTGATCGTCGATATGGCACTGACCGAATTATATCTAATTACAACAGATAGAGCAGGATTAGGAACGTTTGGGGAGCTATATCTGGTGAATAAAGACGGCTATATGCTCACACCGTCACGGTTTTTGGATGATGCGATATTGAAACAGAAGATTGATATTGGAGCGCCGCGTGGCCTCCCCGAGCAGAACCATGCATTTATAGCCACGAACTATCTGGGCTGGGATGTTCTCAGAGTGTATACCTCTATACCGGGCATGGAGTGGTACTTACTGGCCGATATGAGTGAAAAGGAAGCATTTGCACTGGTTGATAAGCTCATTCGTCTGATGCTCTCGCTTCTTGTCGGTCTATCAGCCGCGGGGATCATGTCATCCACCCTGATATCCGGCGCACTAACAAAGCCGCTCGTGAAATTACAAAAGGGGACTGAAGAGATAATGAACGGTAACCTGGAATACACCGTCGGTACTGCAGGAAAAGATGAGATTGGGGAGCTCTCCCGGGCATTTGATACGATGACCGTTAATCTGAGGCGATCGAGAGAAGAGCTTGAAAAGTACAGTAAAGGTCTTGAGAGGATGGTGGAAGAGAGAACCAAAGAACTGAACGAGAAGGTCAAGGAGGTGGAAGATCAAAGGCTCGAACTCCAAAAAGCAAAGAATGAGCTTGAAGAAACGAATCGAAAGCTGAAAGCCTCGAATAAGGAATTGCAGGACTTTGTTTATATCGCCTCGCACGATTTACGAGAACCGATGCGCAAGATATCCTCCTTTGGTCAGCTCATCCAGGAATCCCTGAATGGCAGACTCAATGAGGACGAGCGAGAAAATCTCGGCTTTATGATTGATGGGGCGACCCGGATGCAGCAGATGATTGATGATCTCCTCACCTATTCTCGGCTCACCACCAGAGCCAAGCCAGCGGAACGGGTGGATTTAACGCAGGTCATCGAAGACCTGAAAAACGTCGAATTGGCTGTCCAGCTTGAAGAGACCAGTGGAACCATCTACGTTCCGAACACACTCCCGGCGGTTCAAGCAGACCGATCGCAGGTGCATCAACTCCTCCAGAACCTGATTGGAAACGGGTTGAAATATCATCGCAAGGGAATCGCGCCGGAGATCAGTGTGCGTGGCAGGCAGGAGAACGACGGAATGATCCGTGTGGAAGTGGAGGATAACGGTATAGGAATTGATGAGAAGCATTACGAGAAGATCTTCGGGATGTTCCAGCGACTTCATTCTCGTGATGAATATAAAGGCACGGGCATTGGATTGGCGATCTGCAAAAAGATTGTGGAGCGTCACGGTGGACGAATCGGTGTGTATTCAACGATTGGTAAGGGCTCCACGTTCTGGTTCACCCTGCCGCGTGCACCTGACCACTTCTCAATGAGCACTGCTGAATGGGGGAGCAGGGGAAATTGACCGCAATTTTTTTTTAAACCCGCACACGCGGATATGAGGTAGTAACAAGATGGAAGAATCAAGACCAGCGATCATATTGCTCGTGGAAGATGACCCAGGAGACCAGAAACTGGTCAGATCATCCTTGACCAGC
>RXIE01000146.1 GCA_004212135.1 Candidatus Methanophagales archaeon ANME-1-THS
TAGTGCGTACGAGGGAGGGAAACACCGTGTAATTTATCGGAATAGCACCAATCGCAGCGAGTATATTCGCAATAGCGAACCCAACAAGAAGCCCTAAGAGCCCGGCAATCACAGAGTACAGAAAGGCATTTGACATGTAGATGTCGTAGGTAACCGGATATCGCGCCGCGAGCAGCGCCTTATTTAACTCGGTGAACTTCTCTTTCTTCTCCCGGTAATACTTCCCGAATTTCGCATATGCGATCTTCTCTATACTCAGTTTCTTATAGTCCATATTCCTTCAATGCCTTTTCTGGATTCGCTTGGAACGTTCGAATCGTGGATATGAAATCCTGAGGCGCGATTTCCCGTTCAGCCATAGCTTTAAGCAGTCTCGCCCTCCGTTCAAATTCGTTCCAGAGCTGCGACCCGCTCCAGCCGTTGAACCGCCCAATCTCCTTCAAGACCTTCGATACCATGATCGTGACATGTGACGCGGACTTCTCACTCGGCGGGAGCGAGATACTCAAGCCTTCAAACGTGTCCTTCGCAGGGTTCCACTCGAATATCCTCCTCGTCTTGATATTCTTCGTCGTGGGATCGATACCGAGATTCTCAGTCAATTCGAGGTTTCGCCTCACGCGCTGTTTTCCGATGAACACCTGTGCCTGGATGCAGAAGATATCGAGCGATTGGAGCATTGAACGGGGGATGCTCAAGGGCGGATATTCCAACCGGTGAATCGCGGCATCGACCGAATCCGCGTGGAAGGTAGAGAATGAAGTATGCCCGGTGGACATCGCCTGGAAGAGCGTCATCGCCTCCTTGCCCCTGACCTCTCCCACGATCAAATATTCCGGACGCTGCCTCAAAGCCACCTTCAATAACTCGTACATATCCACAGTCCCGCGCTCGCTCCCCATAAAGGCCGCCCTCGTAATGCCCGGTATCCAGTTCTCGTGCGGCAATCGTAATTCTCTGGTATCTTCAATCGTCACGATCTTTGCCGTCTGCGGGATAAAAAGCGCCATAGCATTCAGCGAAGTCGTCTTCCCTGATGCCGTTCCACCGACAAACAGAACACTCTTGCCATTCTCCACCGCGAGCCAGAGATATGCCATCTCCTCAGCGGTAAACGTGCCCCAGCGAATGAGGTCCGCGGCTGTTATGAGCACCTCTCGGAATCGCCGTATCGTGAAGGTGCTGCCCCTCGTGGTGATCTCACTACCGAGCGAGACCTGTGCTCGCGACCCGTCCTCAAGCGTAATTCCTACCAACGGGTCAGAGAGTGAGAGGTGCTTGCCTCCCTTCTGCGCTATCTTCACCACAAATGAATCCAGTTCTGACTCATTGAACAGGACGTTTGTTTTCGTGCTACCATACTTCCAGTGATACACATAGATGGGGATATTATAGCCATCGCATGAAATATCCTCCACAAACCGGTCCCTCATCAGGACGTCGATCTTTCCAAACTGGATGAGATCGCGCACCAGATAGTAACTTACCTTCTTCAACGAATCAGGCTCAAATTCTATATGGTATCGCTCCACCACTTCCTCGATCTTCTTCCTCAAAATCCGCTCTTTATCCGTCCCTTCTACCCCACCCTCCACCTCTGTGAAGAGCAGTGCAACCCCGAGTTTATCCTCTATATCAGCCAAAAAGAATCGCTCGACATCAGTAAGCTTGGGCTCTACCATAAAATACAGATACTCATCCTGCTCATCGTTGTACAAGATATTGACAAGTGCGTACGGCTTATTCACGAAATACTTCTCTACCTCTTTAAAACCCTCGGGGATCGAATATTCATTAATCGTTGCCTCCAATCTATCCATAAACTGCTCAATCCCGGTGTCAAGCTGCTCTACTCCTTGGAGTAAATGCTTGAGCTCTTCGCTTTTACTATCCAGAGAGGAGAGAAGGACCGCATTCTCATCAGCCTTTGTATCAACTCCCTCGGCCGCAGCTTCAACGGCCAGTTCGCCTTCCGGTTGAGCTTCTTCCAGAGGGACCACGACCTGCTCGAGGCTGCTTAAGACTGATTTGAACTCTGTATCTGCCTCGCTATCCGTTCCCTCCTGCATGGAAGGCTCGAGTTCCTCATTGAGCATCACAGGCGCTGAGGAGGGGCGTGTAGCAGCTGCACCCGTAACGCTCTCAGCTTCTCCTTCATCCTCAGGTTCCACTCCGGCTTGGTCCTCCTCCACAACGACATCAGCGTCGGTAAGGTCGAGCTCGCTCAAGAATGATTTGAGCTCCTTATCGCCCTCACCCTGCCCTACATTCTGGAGTAAATGCCGAATATCACCGCTTTTACCATCCAGAGCGGAAAGGAAACCGGAATGATTCTCAGCTTCTCGGATCTCTCCTGCCTCCTCAAGTCCCGCATCGAATTTTTCATCCTTCACCGGGCTATCCGTATCCTTGAGGTTGCTCAGAACTTCTTTGAGCTTTTTACTGCGATCCTCCGGAGATTTGACTGGCCTCCCCTTATCCTCGTTCATCTTAAGCCTCCAATCGGCATGATAGACCGAACCATGGCCATGAATTTTCCATTCCCTCGTTCAGCGCAATCCATCTCAGTGGGGTTTTTCTTCGAAACGTGCGTAAAGCTGCGTTCAGCTCGTTTAATCCACTCTCCACAGCCTTTTCCGTCAGGTTGAATGGTGAGCTCATAGAAATCTATTTGGAATTACGCACAACAATAATAAAAGCTTTCGAATTCTGATATATTTTAGACATAACTTGTAAAAATTATATCTATTATTGATTTTTTTTTTGAAAACATGCGAAAATATAAATAAGGACACTCGCCCTCACTTACTTAACAAGGGTTATAAAATATATGACGGTTTATACGATCGGGTCGGGGAAAGGCGGAGCAGGAAAAACGCTCTTCACGGTAAATGCAGGCACCGCACTCGCGCAGTTAGGTCTCAAAACACTCATCATGGATTGTGACATAGGCATGGCAAACCTCAATCTGGTGATAAACCTCGAATCGAGGACTGAGGTCTCATTGCATGATGTCCTTGCGGAAAAAGCAGAGGTCCACGAAGCTATCAATCACACGCCCTACGGTGTCGATGTACTCCCCAGTGGGCTTTCAATCGCGGGCTTCAAGCAGGCAGATCCCGAGAAATTGAGAGATGTAATGGGCCAGATCGTTGACGAGTATGACTATATACTCATCGATTCGCCGGCAGGTATCAGCAAGGAGGCGGTGGTTCCTCTTGCGGTCTGTGACGAAGCCATTCTGATCATCAATCCCGAGCTCACGTCCATCACGGATGCTCTGAAGACCAAGCTCCTGACTGAAATCGTCGGCCGGAAGGTGAAAGGCGTGGTGATAAACCGGTCAATGGGGATGAAAGGGGAGCTCGGAGTCAGCAAGATAGAGGAGCTGCTTGAAGTCGATGTCCTGGGCATCATACCGAACGACAAGAGTGTCGTGAAAGCTGCGGCACTTAAAGTTCCGGTGGTGGTCAAGGAGCCAGACTCACCAGCAGCGAAAAAAATCAAGGAGATCGTCAAGAAACTCACGAACACCGAGGCATCAGAAGAGCAAAAAGGGGATACGAAGAAGGAAGGGTTTGTCGAACGGCTCTTGAAGTCCTTGAGGGCAAAGACATGACTCCGCTAACTGTATTCCTGGTGGTGGTGCTCGGCGCGTGTTTGTTTCTCATCGCCTTCTTAAGTTTGAAGTTGCATGCGTTGGAGTTAATCTTTGAATTCTCAAAGAATAATAAGCGCGTCATCTTTAGTGTGAAGTTACACGCGATAGAGTCCGGATTGGAGATGCTGCACTCGAGGGAAGGGTTTACCGATAAAGAGATCGAGCAAATGGAAAGCGACGTCGAATGGCTGAAAGAGATGAAGAATGCTGGTAAACTTTATTGATGGCGCTCAATCCTCGGCTCTGCGGCTTTATGCATGCGTGCTTCTGTGGGTTTACTCATCTCTCTTTTGCTTTTCTGGGCTATGAGATGTTCAAGACCCTCATCTTTCAGCATTCTCTTTATCTCCATCGATAATCCATCCACCTCAAAGAGTTCCTCTTTTATTTTCAGGGGAAGTTTGACGGTCTGTCCCTGTGCAGATACAACCACGAGTGCGGAGCCTGAGGTATTCAGGACTGTTCTGAACTCCTCAACGTGATCCCAACCTGATGCCAGTACCCCCCGTTCCAGAGTCTCAAGGAGCGCATCATTTAAGAAGAGCTTGAATGCGATCTTCAATCTCTTCCCCCTGAAGTGTTCCGGGATCACCAGCTTCGCAACACATCGTAACTCCTCACCGACCACATAAACCTCTTTATCCAATCCTGCCGAGAGCTTGAAATTGAGCGGAAGGATCTCAAACGGGGTTTCTACCACCTTCTTGAGTTTATCAAAGCTCAGAGTCGCAACCGCGTTCGCTTTGCCCGCCTTCTCGACCACCCGCCGGAATGCCATCCGCGCATTGCCCTCTACCCCGATGGTATTAGCCTCTGAAAATATCTCCTCATCGCCGACGATCAGCGAGAACGAGACTTTGACGTCCCTCCTCGTCGTCGGAGTCATCCCGATATTCAGGATGCCACGGAACTCCTCACCCACGTTATAGTCCTTCTTCTCAAGCTCTAAAGCGGCTTTGAGGTTTATTATCTCAAAGAGGAGCTCAACTGATTTCTCTACACTACCACTGGTTGTGACCGTCAGTATTGCATAACCCCCGGATTCTACCTCGAGTTTGAAATACTCATCCAAAACGCTCTCTTTCTGGATGGTGACTTCCCTCTTACGCTCCTCCAGGAGCTTACCATCCATGAATAACCGGAACGTCATCCAGAGCGCTCTGCCAGCAAGATATTCAGGATTACTTATTTTTGTCGTTGCAATACACCTGACCACCTCACCAACCATGAAAGCATCCTTGTCGAGTTTGGCCGTGAGCTGGAAGTCAAGCGGGCGAACTTCTATCTCCTTCTCCACGATACGCTCAAAATTCCCTACGATTACCCGCGCGAGAACGCGCGCACTACCAGCGTTCTTAAGTGCAACTTTGTACTCTTTCTCTCCCTCACCTGGTAGCAGAGCACTTTTTTCTTCTCCGAGGAGTCCTTTTTCAGGTGACACAATCGAGAACTGTACCTGCGCAGTATCCGATAGCAGCGTTTTGAGTCTCACTTTCGCCACGAGCTTATCACCAACCACATATTTATCGCCCCCCAGCTCCAGGTACACTTCTGGAATGAATATCTCTGAGAGCGCAAGCGGTTTATTAAAAAGTGCTTCAGGCTTCTTTTTCTTGGATACCTCAAGTTGCCCTTCTGTTAGCTCGAAGATATCCAGATATCCATTCCCTACCTCAAATAACCGCTCAAGCACTTTCTCCCCATAGCCAACGAACCCGTGGTGCAACTCTTCACAGCCTATCGCTTTACCACGTTCGCAGAGAATGATCAGTTCGAAATCGCCATAAATCTCGGCGGATTTAAAGATATGAAGGTAGCCTATAAAATGCTCATCTTTTATTTGTGCGAGGTCAGGATCTACATAGATGAAATCGAGTGATATATCCTGCTTCAAAGGACGCCCGGGTATCAACTCCGTGCCATAATCTACCACCTCTTTCAGCTCAGCCGCAGCAGTACGCAGGGCAGATAATACCAGCTCCGGGTTTGCATCCTTCCGCGCCAGGACGACGAGGAGAATATTCTCACGAATGCTCCTCATGAGGATATAGCCCTCGCTGCCCATCACGTAAACCTCACTCAACCCTCCCCGATCGAGCTCTTTCACCGATCGCTGCGCGGTCGAGAAGAGTCGTGTAGCCAGAGCGATGAGATGCTTCTCATCGGTGGTTGCCGGAAGCACTGAAGCGGTCATAAATCCCTCAGCATTAGTGATCAGTGCGCCTTCGATATCCAGTGACGATCCTTGCAGCTCCTTCAATCTCGTGGT
Source organism: Candidatus Methanophagales archaeon ANME-1-THS (assembly GCA_004212135.1). Taxonomy (GTDB): domain Archaea; phylum Halobacteriota; class Syntropharchaeia; order Alkanophagales; family Methanospirareceae; genus ANME-1-THS. The sequence continues at coordinate 5,931 of RXIE01000146.1, forward strand.
GAGCAGGTCAGTTCTCGCATCCATCATACCATTCTTGCTCGCAATGTATATATAAATGATGGAGTAGGTAACAATTAATTTTATAGCATCGAAACTAAATTTTATAACATTGAGAGATAATTTTAAGATATTGAAAATTATATATAGACATATCGGGTATACCTGGTGCTATGGACAACGGGCAGGTATGCGTGGACTTCCTCATCTCCATCACCATCATTGCCTTCGGGATCGTCGTTCTTTTATCCCAAATACCCATGCTCTTTGCACCCTTTCAGACCGTAGCAATGGACATTCAGCCTGTTGCCTACCGGACGAGCATAATCCTGGTTGAGGATGGGGGGATTTATGAATTAGAGGATAATATCACCTCGAAGTGGGAAGACCCGGAGGGGAACACGTGGAATTATACTGAAAATCGTAATTTACTGACGAATTATCACGGCAATGTGAAGCGGATAGGACTCGCGATGTCGACCTCGTCTTTGGGCTGGTCTTCTTCTTCTGAAGATATCGTCCCGAATAATCTCTCGAAGGATAAGATCGATGCACTTCAGGCGTGGTGGAAGGATGGAAATAGTAGTACGGAGGGCAATAGTAGCTTGATCATACAGAAACTAGGATTATATGTCACCTACAATACTCTCCCCCTCAACTACCATTATAATATCTCACTGCGTGATTTCAACGACAATCTCCTCCACATGGACGGCAGTCCGGTACTCGAGATAGGGGACTCAATACCAGGAACCGATAAGCGGTATGCAAATGCTACTCGCATGACCGTTGAGAAGATCGAACGGATCGTTGCAATTGATGATCCTCCACCTACCTGTGAGAAGATAGGAGATGTGCAATGTGCAAAACTCGTCGTCTGCATTTGGCGTTAAAGAATAGAAAGGGGCAGATGCATACCATCGAAGCACTGCTCGCGTTGATGCTGATTATCAGCGTGGTAACCTTCGCTGCGTACTCAGGATCGAGGAGGGCGCAGGGGGAGAGCAGTGTGGATACCCAACTCATGCTCTATGGCGAAGATTTCCTCTGCGTGCTCGATATGGAGCGAAGTGACCACACGAGCTGGCTCTCTCACCAGGTCAATGGTACGGTAAATAAAGGCTGGAATGGTGCCGCGAATATTACCCGGGAGTGGCAGAACACCACGCTCAATGAGAGTGGTGTCTTCTGCAAGGTTGAAATGGTCAACGTTACGTCTGATGGGGCGCTCAACACCGTGCAGTCCAGCGCACCTCATGGAAATCCGCCTGAGAATTCGATGACCGTGACCAGGCTGGTCACGCTCGTTGATCCAATAAGAGTATACGAAGTGAGGCTCACACTCTGGTACCTCTAGCGCGGTGCTCAAAAGAGAAGGGTTGAGATGAAATCGCCATAGAGTGCGGCCGTGAAGAATCCCGCAGTGAGATATATGATAAAGGGGAGCTCAGGTGTGATCCAGACCTTTTTGATCCCTTTATTTTGCCCATAATCGTCCAGACGACGTAATACCTCTTCGGTTGGCTCTATGCCACCCCATATATACCGCTTCTGGATTTCAGACCCCTTATCTTCCAGGTCATGCATCAATTTGAAGTGCTTCTTGCTCCTCAATGTGGGAAGTTCGACCTCATACCCGAGGAACATCAACGGTGAAAATGATCTCCTGTACAGGTTATAGAAGAAGAGTGAGAGCGGGGATACCAGTGCGATCAGCAAACTATTCGTAAGCATGCTGAGCAGAAAGATATCGAGCAGTGGGACCTGCATCACGGGCAGGTGGAGCTCAAATAGAGAGAGGCTGGGGAACGCGGGGAAGAGGAGGGGGATCGAGATCATCGCTTTTACATCCGCGCCACCAAAATTGAGGATGTAGAGGAGCGACGCAAAGAGAGCGCCCACCAGTACCGATTTAACGACCTGTAAAGGAGCCAAGGTGACCATGAAGAGCTCCAGGCTTGCCAAAAAAACGCCCGAAGCACTCATCACGAGCCAGACACCATCTGAGACCTCTCTTCTTTTTACATCGGAGTAGCTCGCATAGCACAGCAAGCATGAGCCGATGCAGAGACGTAAAATCGCTATGTAATCGTTGAGCTGTAAAATCCCAAATTCTAAATCCGAAATACTAAACAATACCAAATACCAAAATCCAAATGACAAAAACCGCGGAGCAGTCTTGGGTAAACCGGTCTTTAGAAGAGATTGTCTTGAGTTTAGATATTTGAATTTGTTTGGGATTTGGTGCGTGGGATTTTGTCTTTTCCAAAAACTATGTGGATACAATCCTATCATTGTGTCACGGAATGTTCCCACCATGCCATAATGTACTCCGGGAGCCTGAAGCCTCGCTGGTTCAATCGTTCCACCAGATGGAGTGGAAGAGGACTGAGTGCAAAGGTCGCGCGTTCGTAGAAGGTAACTGGTTGTGATCTGATGATGAAACTTTCAGACTCTCTCGATAAACTGGATTCATTACCCACAATCGAACACACATACGCGCCAAATCGCTTCTGCTCACGGCACCAATCCAAGATGGACTCGGTCTCGCCAGACCATGAGATTAAGAATAAAATATCGCAAGCGCGGGGTCGCGGTGCAAAAGGACCGGATAAATACGCCTCGTCGCCAAGCGCCCTCTTCACATGTTGGAGCCGTATCGCAGTCATCTTTGCAACATTTCTCCCGGGTCCTAACCCCCCCATCGTGACGCGGCATCTGGTTTCAAGCCGGTCAATGATACGCTGGTAAAAATCGGAACACACGAATCTATCCACCATGGTGCCTATCACTGCTGCTTCCTCATCGACCTTCTTAAATACCGCGGTATACTCCTGCTGCTCGTTGAGCGCTTCCTTGGTCTTCTGAACGAGTAACAAGGAGCTTAATTCATACACATCGTTCATTATGCCGTGCTTGAGCAGTGCATTCGCTGCGTTTGCCACTCGTTCTCGCCCCTTCAGTTCGACTCTCGTCCCATAGTCTTTCTCCGCTATCCGTCCGATCGAGGAGTTGGGATTTGAGACGATGGCATCGATCGTGAATTTGTCACTCTTCTCGCGCTCGATATACTCAGCAAGCTGTTTAACCATGATCTTGGGCGTTGTGGTCTCGCCACTTCCTGAATTAACGACCAGTGCTATTCGCTCATACCGCTTCTCCAGCACAGGTGCTGCCTCCAGGATGTCTCTACCGGGGAAATCAATGTCAACCATCGTTCTCACCTCTTTATTCAGTTGACCCATGCCGATGTATAATGCGCTCTGCGACCTGCCCTCGCCCGCGAGGATGATACAATCCGCAGCGTTGAGGTCCTCAAAAAAGGCTTTGTACTCACTTTTTTTGACGTTTCGGACATTTCTTATAACGCGATTGATATATCCTACTTCGGTGCTCACTTCATTGACTGCCATAAGCTACACTAAGATAACCGTTCCTCCTCTTTTAAGGTTTATACATTTGTCAATATGCGCGAGCGACATAGACTCTCTTCCCCCCATCTGAACAGATCAAGCAGGTACCTTCGGCATGGGTCAACTGAATAAAGCCATGCACCGCTTCTCCTAACACACTGACCCCGAGCCGAGCCTCTACTTCATTCCCGCAGCTTTCACGTCCGCACAAAAATAGAGACAGAATGCCATGTCCAGCTCTTCTTCTCAGCTCTTCCAGCTCCTCTTCGCTCGCCGCTGTACTGATATGCCTGGTTTCATAGATGCTTGTGCGAAGCGTTTCCTTTGCCTTCTCATGGAGCGCCTCATGGATCTCCTGTAAGGTCTGCTTCACGCAGTGCACGACCTCATTCAGGGGGATTTGCACCCGCGTAAAGTCATTTCTTCTCACCAATTCGCATTGCTCATTCCTCAGGTCCCGGGGCCCAATCTCAATTCTCAAGGGCACCCCTTTCATCTCCCACCGGTAAAATTTCGCACCCGGCCGCTCCTCGGAGTTATCCACGACGGTCCTCATGCCCGCCCGGGTTAATTCCTCCTGCACCTTGAAACAGGCTTGTTCCACCAATTTACCACTCTTGGTCTCGCCATCCTTGCCGGAAAATACAATCGGGACGATGACGACCTGTATGGGTGCGACTGTTGGCGGGAGGACTAATC
>RXIE01000147.1 GCA_004212135.1 Candidatus Methanophagales archaeon ANME-1-THS
GGGGGATAAAGAATCTGGCGATGAAGATCGCGATGAAGACGCAAACTGGCTATTATGCCTTCACCAAGGACATGACCGTCTGTCTGGATTGCTCGCATGTCACGATGGGGTTGAGCGAGGCATGTGAGAAGTGTGGATCGAAGACCATCGATTATATCTCACGGATAACCGGCTATCTGCAGGCGGTGAGCGGCTGGAACGAGGGCAAGAAGCAGGAGCTGATCGATCGGATGCGGTACAGTGTGACTGAGATGAGGTGAATTATTGATTCCTCCTTAAAATTTAACGTGATATTGACAATTTCTGCTATATCTGTCACCCTTTTAACGATCTCTAACTTGGTTTGGAGAATTTATTTTCATGATGGTGTACAAATTGGACTAGTGAAGAATGGGAAAAGAAAGGATTAAATAAAGATCTAATAAAAGAGCGTATTAATGGAGCTGATACTATCTCCAATCAAAGAATCAGCATAGTTATAACGATTCTTGGTATGTTATTCACTTTTAGTTGGTTTTTTGTCTATACCAGACTTGGATGGAGAAAGATGTATTATGATAAACGATATAATATTTGCAGCAAACCATGAGAGGCTCATAAAAGGATTTTCAACAAGGATTAGTTGAATATCATCATGGTGCGCAGTGTGCATGGAATGCTTCGACGATCTCCTTTCCCTCTAAGAATGCCAGGTTATGTTTCGAGGCGTATGCCTTGGCCTGCGCCTTGGAGACCGCGCCGCCCGATTCGCTGTCTAACATTTCGCAGATCACCATTGCCGGAGGCATACCGGCGAGCATGGCCAATGCCACGGAGAGCTCAGTCTGACCCCTCCGTTCGTCGAGTAGTCTATCCGCGGCTCGTAATATCGAGACATGCCCTGGTGTTCGGAATTCGGTATAAAAGTTGTACGAGCAGTCATCTAACGGGGCTTCGCCCCGTTGACGCCGAAATCGCGGGCTCTGCCCGCGTTCCCGCGAGCCTGAAAGGCTCAATAAGGGTTTACTGTTTAATACTCGCTCTACCGCTTCTCCTATCTTCCGTATCGTTAATGCCCGGTCTCTATCCGTTATGCCCGTGAAGGTATCCCGATGATTCACCCAGAGTGAGAATGAGGACCGTTTATCATATAAAAGGTCGCCCTTCTCTTCCACAATTCGTCGTAAATACGAGTAGGTCTCATTCATGTTGCGCAAGATCTCACTCATGAGTGGGAGACCGAGTCTCTCCGCTGCCAAAGGATGAATAGCAACGCAGATAAGTCCGCCAGCTTCAGTTCGGAAATGAGCGACCATTTGTGGAGTCACAAAAGATGCGGGTAGAACGAAGTCGGTCTCGCCTTCTCGATCCTCGGCATCGTAGAGTAAGACGAGTTCTCCCCTCTGTATGGATTCTATCCCCCTTTGTACCGAGGTGGGAATGTTCATGGTCCTCATCTTCAGAGCATCACCCTTGTTCGTACCTCATCTCCATCCTTCAGTCGAAGTTCACCTCTGAGGTGAACCGGTGAGATGATCTCCAGCACATCATCGGGATAATGAGTGCGGTCGGGAATGACAACGGCGCTTTTAATTCCTTCAGCTGCGCTGTGCACAATCGTACAGAAGAAGCACTTGCCGCCGCCAAACGTTCTTTTATCAGATTCAAAGCCCTCTATTTTGATCCCTTTTCGCACGTCGAGCTTCTTCCGAGCGGCTACACTTTGCGAATCCAGGCTGAGATTTAACGTGCCGGGAAAGGGTATAAAGCGCAATTTAGCCTCGAACTGCTTTCTGTAGCCCTCCAGTGTGGTATAATACGTACCCTCCCCCAGCCCGGTGATCAACCGTCCGGCGATTTCAACCTCGCTCTTCGCGGTGACGAAGAAGAGCTCCTGGTATTCATAGCATTCTTTCTTCAATTGCTCTATCCCCTTTCTGGTGAGCATTACCCACTGCCCATCGGCTATTATCCTTCTATCAACAAGACCTTCGCGTTCAAGCTCTTGGAGTCGCCTCGCAGCCGTTTGAACGCTCGATTTGATAGCCGCTGCGAAATGACCAGAGGACAACTTAATCGGTTGTGTCAGAGCGCCTAACAATGCGAGCTTCCGTAACGAGAAGATGATGTCCCCGCTCATCGTTCCTGGTAGCATCAATTTCGAGATGTATCTCATAAATAAGATGGTGGTATATAAATAACTACTATTTTTTCATGCGCTCGTGTACTATACCGCTCTCCGGGATCTGATCTAACCTACGGCGCGGTTCGTTTTAAACTCAGTCCGGCGAGTAACCCGAAGAAGAGCCCTGATAGATGCGCGGTATGTGCGATCATGTCGGCTGAGCCGATCATAACGAAATCATAGATAGCAAAGAGGATAAGTACCATCCAGATCTCCATCGGTATAATGAAGAAGAAGTATACCCTCATCCGCGGCATGAGCACGGCGAGTGTTGCGAATATCCCACTTAATGCCCCACTTGCGCCCACCACGGGTACGAAGAGGTTCGTGGTGGTCAAACTCCAGCCAATTCCCGCGACAATACCCGAGCAGAAGAAGATGATGAGAAATTTCAGACTCCCGATCCTTCTCTCCAGTACCTTCTCCGGTAACTATTCGTTCAGCATATTAAAGAAGAGGTGGTCGAAGCTTCCGTGGAGGAAGATATGTGTTACGAGCGTCTCAGGCCGCGAACTGAGAAATGCTGGAATGAGTGCGAGCCGCTCATCATAGCCGGGGATAAGTAATTGCAAGACAAAGGAGATCGAGATGAGCAGTAAGAGCACGAACGAATAGTTACCGGAGAAGGTACTGGCGAATGATCGTGCAGGCGTGCTCGTTCCCACGTGCCATTCCTTCCGTTCTGGTCTGAACTCCGAGGGAGTAGAAGAGATATCCCGGGCTTCACGGTCTCCTTCATATGTTTCAACGCCCACGCACCAGTGCATCTCAGGCGGGAGATGCGTCTTACAGAGGAAATCGCCACAGTACGTGCAGCGATGCAATGCCAGTTCGTTGCAAACGGTACACCTGCGCTGTGTCATGGTATATATCTGAAGAGAACCGTTTGCCATTTAAACGTTGAGGAAGAAGGAAATGATTGAAGAAGAGATGATGGAGAGGGAAAAGGAGCGAAAGTTTGCAGAGCACCGGCTCTTCAGCTATATGCTTTTACTAAAAACAGTAAAATCTGAAAAAGGTTTCTTAACCGAAAAGTTTTTGGTTAGGAGAAAATCGAAAGTAAGTTTTACACACAAGTATAAAAGTTATGTGTAGAAAGGAATTAGGTGGAAAAAAGGTGGTGATATGACAATGGAACTAACTTTAGCAGAGGCGAAGAAGATTGTGGAAGGGGCTGAAGTAAAAGCGAAACAGATAGGCGTGCCAATGAACATTGCTGTTGTGGACGTAGGGGGGAACTTAGTGGCTTTTGAACGGATGGACAAAGCGTGGTTAGGGAGCATAAACATAGCCATTAACAAAGCATTTACAGCTGTTGCATTTAATATGACGACCGAGGACTTGGGTAAAGAGTCGCAGCCTGGAAAATCATTATTTGGCATACATGCAACAAACATGGGGAGATTGGTAATATTTGGAGGTGGCACTCCGCTGAGGAAGGGAGGCGAACTCGTAGGCGCAATTGGTGTCAGTGGCGGCACGGTGCCCCAAGACATAGAAGTTGCAGGAGCTGGTGTAAAGGCATTTAAATAGATGAATATACCCAGCTTCTCTTTTTATTTTTTGCACTAAATTCAGGGGATTCGGTTATGGAGGCGGAAAGGACTCTTCTCAAGAAGTGTTTGGCAGAGCTTATTGGGACATTCATCCTGGTGTATATAGGAGCAGGAGCGGCTGCTGTCACTATTCTCCTTGCCCAGGGAGAGACGTGGCAATCAGATTTTCTCTGCAAAGGAATAGGTGCGCTTGGTGGTCTTGGCGATTGGCTCGCAATAGGACTCGCTTTTGCTATTGCCGTAGCAGCATCTATTTACATCTTCGGGCATATATCAGGATGTCATATCAACCCTGCGGTGACGATAGCTTTATGGGCGGTAAAAAGATTCCCTGGAAAAGAGGTCATTCCCTATATTAGTTCACAATTGATCGGTGCTGCTCTGGCAAGCATTTCATTCGTTATGATAGTTGGTAAACGTGCTGCAACTGTTGGAGGTTGTGGTGCCACTGCATTATTCCCAGGTATAAGTTATGTACAGGGGATTTTAAATGAGGTTGTGATTACGTTTTTTTTGATGCTTACCATCATGGCATTGGCGGTTGATGAACGGGCACCAAAGCAGTTTGCTGGCTTGATCATAGGTCTGGTAGTAGGAGGAGGCATAACCACTACAGGAAACATTACCGGAGCTTCATTTAATCCTGCGAGAACCTTTGGACCCTACGTCGGCAATACTTTATTTGGAGGCCCTAACCTTTGGGCGCAGTTCCCGGTATATATCATAGGCCCTGTAATTGGAGCAATTATTGCTGCGTTCTTATATACTTATATCGCCGGACTCAGCATCAGGTCCTGAGGGTGAATTGATAGACAGCCTCTCCTCTATGGCAAAAAATAAAGATACATCAAAGGTTACATTCGCTTTCTTTCTTTCTCTTATAATTCGAGCTCCTCTTTTGTGTAAATGACAAATCGATCTTTATTATAGAATAACGGGAAGTATTGCAGATTATGGTTGGTGAACCGCATCTTTATAACCCCTATATACCGCTCTAATATATCCTTCTCTCTCCTGAAGTCCAGATGGATGATCGCATCGGACAGGAAGTCCTCAACTCCATATTTACCAAACTTATTTTCACCCTGATGCATTTCAGAGATCACTAAACTCGTTATGCCCGTTTTCCTGAGCGCGGAAAAGAATTGATAGATATCGCTCCGGGGATTTTTAATAGCGGCGAGCGAGTATAATGCATTAATAGGATCGATTACCAGGAGATCGTAGTCTGATCGCTTGATGAGTTCGTCGATGTAATAACCGACCTTTTTTATTGGATTGAAATCAAATCGCTTATCCAATCCCAACTCCGAATTAATCAGCTTGTAATCCACAATCGTCAAATGATCAGTCTCTTTTACCAATCCGATGGTTCCCATTTGCTCTTTTAAACTTTCCTTCTCCTGTTCCAGGGTCATGTAGAGCCCCTTCAAGTTATTCTCCAGTGCGTTTTTATACAAAATAGAGTATGCCAACGAGCTTTTCATGCAACCGGGGGTTCCACAGATCAACGAAACGGTCCCTTTTGGAATGCCACCTTCTAACCGCTCATCCATCCGTTCAATATACGTTTTTATCCGCTCCATTTTATTCTCCACATGCACCTTGTGCGGTACCGCTATAAATAACTTGTGGTACGGGACAGGGTGGCATCCGGGGGCGTGGTGTGTCCGGGGAATTTCGATAGAGGGCGTTGAGCATTCGAAATGTATGATAATCAAAAGATTTATATAACTCCACATCCCGAACATATGGGTTGGAGTGTACCTACCCCCTGGTATGACGCTCCTTGAGATCAGGGAGCTGGAACGTAAGCTCGTTGCGGTGGGGTTTATGGTGGATCGTACCTACGATGAGCGTATCATGAGCATAGCACGAATAAAGAAGTGGACTATCTACCTGGCCCTGTCTTTTCTGCTCTTTGTGGTAAGTATAAAAGGCGCGGTTGGGAGTCCATATAGCGGCTTTGCTGAGATTCCTCTCACTATCCATCTTTTCCTGCTGCTGAACCTCTCTCTCATTTCACTGGCAATGGTGATGATGCGTGCCGTAAAAACCGTCTCACACTCTACGGTTTGGAATAATAATACGCGCTCTCATTTCTTCTGGCTTTTCCATATACTGGGCTTGACCGTGATCGTATACCGGCACTATCCCCGTTTGAATATCCTTATTTTTATGATTATTGCTCTCTCCACAACCTTTGCCCTCCTTATGGTAGACCTGACAGCATATACACTCATCAAACCGTTCTTCAGAGAGAAGCTGAATCTGCTGAGACCAGACTCTCTTGTTATTGCTCTCTTCTCGATCCTGCTCCCTTGGTCTTTCTTTAGCTCTGTTCTTTCGCGCGTACAATTCCCGGCCTTCGAGCATTATCTCCTTCTCTGGGTCTTTCTGTTCGTTTACCTCCTGGTCATCGGTCTATTCGTGTCCAATATGCTGTTAATCTCGAGCAGTTATGCCACCTTGGGCTTTGTTACCAAACCCTTCTTCTTCGCTGCTTCGGGTGCGATCGCATTAGGAATCTCCTCGCTCTTGCTATTTTTCATCGAGCATGATTTTTATTCCGCGTATTACTATCTTCTCATCTGGTTAATCCCCAGCATCTTCGGGTTGATCTACTATCTCCGTTTTGGCGTTGAATATCCCTCGCTCCTTCAGCCCAAATGGAAGGGTCTGATGCCCCTGGACCTCTCACAGGTTACCACTGCCCTAACACTTGCCGTCTTAGCGCTCTCTCTTTACTTTACCGCACAAGACCATCCTAATTTCGTTCTCTATCACCATATCCCGTACCTTTTTGTGGTCCTGTTCATGCTGCCCCTCTTCCTGGGCGCTATATTGATCCTCACGTACCTCAAAACGCTATCAGCCGTCACCAAATTGCGATACTGGGAATATCTGCGCTATGGTCTTTACATTCACATAACCGTCTCGTCCTATGTCTTCAGTTTGATATTCCTCTCATGGCACGAGGCGTCAGGGGGCACGAGGATATTATGCACGATCTTCGGACTCGCTTCGTTTGCCTTTTATCTCTTTTTTGCATTGGACCTGCGTATGCTTCTCAAAGACCAGGATATCGAGCCTGACTTTCGCATAGTGGACCTCGCTCACTACCTCGTCTCTCTCTACGCATGGTTCTTCATGCTCTTCTTTGGGATCTCATTCAGGTACGGGAGATCGTCTGAATTCATCGGAATAGCGTACATCTCCTACCCGGTTATGCTTTTCTTCATTGCTTTTTTCTTGATTGCGTTCGGCACCTACCTGGGGGTCACGCACAAGGGATTCGAGGAGATTATGAAACGGGGTATCTGGAGTGAGCTCTCCTATTTTGCGACGTATATTGCCTTTTTAATGGTCTACTTCATCTACTTCTCGCTCGGCAGCACGATACAACGATTCCCGTACCATAATTCCTTCTTCCTGGGCTACTTCTCCGTTCTCATACTCGAGATAGCGGCAATGAGGGCTTTAGAGATGGATTCGAGATACGAAAAAGCGCTCAAAAAGGACATTGTGAGTCTTTTGAATGCAGAGGCGCACAATTTTTTGAGGACTGATTATCTGGAAGAGTTCTGGGAGAAGACCATATCTAAATACCTGGCTCGGGACAAGCATCATAAAATCGGGTTTGATTCCACCAGACGTGAATTTAATCTGGAAGCAGTGGATGAGAAGAGCAGATTGGCTATCGCCGTTGAGCTCCTGCTCATGATGCATAACCGACCTGATGTGGATAAAATGGTGGTGCACCGGAAGAGTTTAAAAGAGACGAAAGAAGAGATTGTGCAGATCTTAGGAGAGAAGCTCTTACTGCTGCCAGAAGCGTTGCGCGCCGAGTTTGATGAACACGTGTATTATCCGTTCCTCATAGAGCGGGCGATGAATGATCTTCTCACGCACTTACAAACCTTTATTCCTGACGCTGAGCATCAGATGATCTTTGACGAGCTCAAGCGAAGGGATGCGCTCTTTACCTGCATACAGTTTGAAGGTGAGAGGATAAAAATAGTAGAAGGAACGAGACTTGATCGGGATGAGTTCTTGAGGATCTTCACATGGTATCTTGACGCGGTCGGTGAACAGTTCCCATTCAAACGCGGTCTGCTCCGCGAACTGGTGAAAGAGGAGTTCAAACATGATCTGGGCATTACCATAGCGGTTGGTGATGTACTTCCTATCGTGCCTATGGGCATCAAGGAACTGGATAGAGCAATGGCCGGGGGATTAGTCAAAGGGAGCACAACGTTACTTATCACGGAAGAGACGAAAGCGAAACAGAAGTTTCTTCTCTTCTTCATTAAGAAAGGGCTTTCAGAGAGAATGAATATCATCTATGCCACGTCTAAACGCCCATTCCAGCAGCTCGTCGGTGAACTCCTCGTGGAGGTTGAGTCATTGGATCATATCGTAATCATCGATTTCTACGAACCGCTTTATACCGACCATCGTTGTGCTGAGCTGGTCGAGGAGGACCATCGATTAATCGCACCGTTGAGCAGGATCATGTTCCAACGGAGCATGGTGAAGACGATAAAGAGCCTGCCCAAGGAGCACGCAAAGATCGTGATTATTGATGTGTATGATGACTTCTCGAAATATTACTCTCCCAAGGAGATCTTTGAGATCCTGCAGAAGCAAGTAGAGGGCTTGAAACGGTGGAATTGCACCAGCGTGATCGTACTTGAGCCTCGTTCGTACTTACTCAAACGAAAAGGTGAGGAGGAAGTGAAGAAGGATTTTGAGAATATCATGGTGCTATCAGGCGGAGAGAAGGAGGCTTCGGTCATCATCGAGAAGTTGTTCCACGGGACACCCCCTAAATCGGTCATCCATCTGCACTGGTGAACTGAGTGCGCCTGGATGCTCAGGGGACAAGCATGGGGCACTCCACCTATTCAAACTGATTTAGAAAACCTTATATGCATCGCATCTGAATCTTAAGAATGATGCAAGAACGTGAATGCGATGTCCTGGTGGTTGGTGCGGGACCTGCGGGATTAGGGGCTGCGATTACAAGTTCAAAACTGGGATTAAGGACTATAGTAGTGGAACAAAGTTCAGAGATAGGATACCCTGCAAAATCTTCTGGACTTACTTGGAAAGAGGTTGTAGATGACTGGAATTTGCCCAGTCGGGTAATATCTCAATGGACAAGTTCCTTTTACCTTTATTCCGCTCATTCTACTAGAGAAGTGGAAATCGATTTTGGAAGGATTGTAGGTGGAACACTAAACTTTCATATCTTTCTTCAAGAACTTGCATTCCAAGCAATTCGACATGGCACAAAAATTATCCTCGCCGAGCGTGTTTCTGAACCACTAATGGATGGCGATTTTGTCTGCGGGGTCAAAACAGCCAGTGGTGACGAGATAAGATCTAAAATAGTTATTGACTGCTCAGGTCCATCAGCAGTAATTGCCAAAAAAGCGGGTTTAATATCGCCTGATTGGAATGCAGAACTTGGAATCGGATTTGAATATGAAATGCTTAATTATAAGGTAAGGAATCCAAATACTATAGAGTATTACGTTGGTGAAGAGGAAATAGTCCCCGTAGGTTATGGCTGGGTACTTCCCACGGGTATGGATCGGGCGAAAGTGGGGTTAGACACCGTTCATAGTGCTACTGAATCCTTGGAAATAAAAGATATGATAAATTACCTGAACCGCTTCCTTGGGGAAAACTCTCCTATTTATAATCGAGTTAAAGATGCTCAACCGTTCGAGGTGCATTCAGGAGTCTATTCGTTAAGTGGGATGTTAGACAAACCCTATTCAAACGGGCTTATGGTTGCAGGCGATGCCGCATCCCAGGCAAGTCCATTGTTAGGAGAAGGAATACGATATGCTCTCCAATTTGGAAAAAGAGCAGCAGAGACGGCAGTTGAGGCAACTAATGCCAATGATGTATCAGAAGATTACTTAAAACTATATCAACAAAAATGTGGGGAATATCTAAGAGAAACATTTGAAGTTGCCAGTGATTTGCTTAAAGTTCCAACGGATGAGTATTGGGAAGCCTTACTGGGTGCATTAACTAGACTGAAGGCAAGTGGAAACACTGAATTAGTCATTAAATATCTTAAGACTGCTATGATACGAGAAGAAGCAATTGAAATTTTTCCCGCTTTTGAAGGAAAGTATTTATAAGTTATGAAATATAAACTCTTTCAAGGGTAATTTCTAAGGAAAATGTGCGAATTCTGTAAGAAGCATGCCGGCGGCAAGGATAAATGGTATTTTAACCCGAATAATTATGCCAAAGATATTGGGTAAGG
>RXIE01000148.1 GCA_004212135.1 Candidatus Methanophagales archaeon ANME-1-THS
GTTTTGGTATACTATGAAATCAGCGCTCAGCGCTTCGTTAAATGCAACAGCTTTCGCCGCAATCGCGTGCATCAACGGCCCACCTTGAATGCCGGGAAATACCATTTTATCTATCTTTTCTGCATACTCGCTCTTACACATAATCATACCACCCCGGGGACCTCGCAGTGTTTTATGCGTGGTCGTGGTGACAAAATCCGCATAGGGTATCGGACTCTGATGCAATCCCGCAATAACTAATCCCGCGATATGCGCAATATCAGCTAAAAGGTATGCTCCTACTTCGTCCGCTATTGCTCTGAAGGCTGCGAAATCAATCTCCCGAGGATAAGCACTGGCTCCCGCAATAATCAACTTTGGTCGATGCTCCACTGCCAGATCTCGTAACATATCGAAATTTAAGGTTTTAGTCTCTTTATCCACCCCATAAGAGATGATGTTGAAGTACTTCCCTGTAAAGTTCACCGGGCTCCCATGTGATAGGTGACCACCGTGTGATAAACTCATGCTCATAATCGTATCGCCCATATTCAGCATAGCGAAATAGATCGCCATGTTGGCTTGTGTGCCCGAATGAGGTTGAACATTGACGTGCTCAGCACCAAAAAGCTTCTTTGCACGTTCTATCGCCAGGCTCTCGACCAGGTCGTAATATTCACATCCACCATAATAGCGCTTTCCTGGATACCCCTCGGCATATTTATTCGTCATCACTGAACCCTGTGCTTCCCTGACCGCGCGGCTTGCATAATTCTCGGATGCGATGAGGTTGATCTTGAATCGTTGCCTCTCTTCTTCACGTTCTAATATCTCCGAGACTTCAGGATCACTTTCGACTATGTGGACCATTTTCCATCACCTCCCGGGATATCTAAGCTCATTCTCTCGGTCACGTAATCCGGCCGGGTATGTAGAACTACAAGCTCGTGCGTCTTCGCACCTGCATCCACCGTAGGCGAACCGATAAAGCCCGCTCCACCGGTTATCACGATCTTCATGAGTAATAACCCCCTTACTTCTTTTTAGCTAGAGAACCTCCAAATCTCTACTGAGGTTTCATGCACATATAGGGTTTCCGTTTCTTGCTCCATTACCAGGTATCACATCCGTCTCTTTTCTGCTAGGTGCTTCGAGCGATATGCATCATTAACGCTTAGAGTCACACAATCGTTTCGATCACCCGCGCGTACGCCGGTCGGGTAATAAAAATACCGATCAGGAGTCCCACTATGGTGACGATCGCAAAACCCCGCAAGGTGCCAAGCGCCATCATTGCGAGTGCAAGCATCGCGACAATCGTTGTCGTCGCAGATACAAAGATAATACCAAAGGCGAATGATATCCGTTTACGATACATGCTCGTGGAGGATCGGCCACCTGAAAGCACTTCGTCGGTTATGATCACCAATTGATCCACGCCCGTGCCTATCACCGCGATTATCCCCGCGATGCTGGGCAAATCCAACTGCCAGTTTATTGCCGCTGCAAACCCCAATATCAGGATTATCTCGCTCAGAAGCGTGCAAAAGATCGGCAATACGATCTTCCGCTCGCGATAGCGCACGAAGACCACAAGCGTAACCAGGATGAGAGCAACTAATCCGGCGATTACTGCCCCTTCCTTGAATTTCGCACCTAAGTAAGCGGGGACTTCGCCCGAGCCTATGATCTCCACATTGACTGGCAACACGCCCGCCTTTAAGTGCACAATGAGCTCTTTCGCCCGTTCTAATCCTTCGTCTCCCAATCCCGTCTCGGCACGCAATCCGTAAACCAGCTTCTCTTTGAGTTCCCCCGCCAGTTCTGAAGATAACGGTGCGCTGTAGATCACCACATCATCGAGCAGCATCGCAAGCTCATGATCCATTGGGTTCTCCGTCGCACCGTAGTTTATCGCCGCATCTCGTAATGCACCGGCTCCCACCTCGGTTAACGTAAATGAAGCACCCCAGGGCGCATTCTCCTTCTCCCGCACGGGCACCGTGCCCACACTCCCGCTCTTGATTCCCTCGCCGCCGTACACGACATGCGCCGTGATATTCTCAATCTCTTCGAATCGCTGCCATCGTTGGATATCCCCTCCTCGCCCATCTGTCTGAATTCGTATCTCAAACTTCCCGGGCGTGCCCACAATGCTCTTTGCAGACCCGATATCCACACCCGCAAGGTCAACGAGGATAAAATTATTCCCAACCGTCCTTATGTTGGTTCCCGCCAAACCGAGCAAGTTGAGCTTGATCTCGATTATCTGGCGCGTTTCGTCCCTCGTTTCGGGCGTTACGCCTTCTTCATAAAAATCTTCGCCAGTCGGTTTCCTGGCAATACTGCCGTTAATCTGCTTCAAAACATCCGCCAGAGTATCCTTCGCAACACTCTTCCGTATCTCATACACGGGGATATCATCGCCCGTGTAATAAACTACCTCGGCATTCAGTTGCTCTTCGAGGAATTCGGCAACTTCACTCTCGTTAACCGGTGCTGTTATACCCACCAGGGTGCCTTTTAACTTCAACTGCAGCCAGGAACCACCCACCAAATCCAGACCGAACTGTAAATTGCCATTTATTCCCGCATCAGGAGACGGGCGAGGATACACATAGATGACCACCAGAGCTGCTAATACGCAGAAGACCAGTGCGATCACCCGAATGTCCCTGAGCAATCCTTTTTCCTTCATCTCTTCCACACTTCTCTTCTATCGCTGCGGTCCCCGTTATATGCAGAAGGGCTGAGCGCATATAAATGCTGCTGAGCCACAACGTTCGTCTCCCGGATCTAAAAGGCACACTGTCCTCGTAAGCTCGATTTATTGCCCGAATCGATCCTTCGCACGTCATAAGAAGCACGTGCGTTAGACCGAGCAAATCCTGCATTCGCCCGTATATTCCGAATCCGCGGCTACATACTCCTCAAGCATGAGCTTGGGAATATCGAGCGACAAAACCTGCTCCTTGCTCCCATACCGGTACACCGTAATACCTTTGCACTTGAGGGTGTACGCTAATAAAAACACATCCCGTACATCGCTCCAGGTCGCATCGGGCGGGAGATTAACCGTCTTCGAGACGCCGTTGTCCGTGTATTTCTGAAATGCCGCTTGCATGCGGACATGCCAGTCCGGTGGAATATCCAGTGCGGTAACAAACAACCGTTTCATATCCTCAGGAATACCTGCGATATCCTGGATCGAACCCCTTTTTGCGATCGCTACGATCAAATCCTTGCTGTAAAACCCTCGTTCCTTCGCCATCGCTTCAAAGAGCTGGTTGATCTCCAGCATTCCACCCAGTACATTGCGCAGAAATGCAACGGCGAATAAAGGCTCAATACCGCTCGAACAGCCTGCTATGATACTGATCGTGCCTGTTGGTGCGATGGTGCTCACCGTCGCGTTGCGCATCGACTCGTCGTTCGACCATACACTCAACTCGAAGTTCGGAAAAGAGCCTTTTTCATGCCCGAGCGTTTTTGAGCACGCTCGTGCCTCAGTAGTAACGAAGCGCATCAGCTTCTCAGCCGTTGCAAGTGCTTCCTTCGAGTTGTAGGCGATCCCGAGCTTGATGAGCAGTTCCGCGAACCCCATAACGCCCAGTCCGATCTTCCGGTTTGCCCTCGTCATCTTCTTTATCTCGGGCAAGGGGTAGCGATTCACATCGATTACGTCATCCAGGAACCGAACGCAGATCCATATCGCTTCTTTGAGCCGGTCCCAGTCTACATCACTTCCATCAGGCTTTACAAATTTCGAGACGTTGATCGAGCCGAGATTGCACGCTTCATACGCCGAGAGCGGCTGTTCGCCACAGTTATGGAGAACAAAACCGTTGGCATCAAAAGCATTTATCCCCGGAATTTGAGCATCATATACCTTTTCTACACCATCGAGGACTAAGTCCTTTAAGGTTGCCACAAACCGTTCTCGATTCATGCTCCTCTTGTAATTCCTTATAGCTTTCTCAAGTCGTTCCATCTTCTCCGCGTCACCAAATCCAATTTCTTCAGTGAAATACAGCAGGTTATCTTTCGAAATTACCAGTTCATGTTGAGATTTTGTAACGTAATTTTTGACCCCGCCTTTACCGTCGGGAAGTTCCTTTTTTCCCTTATTCCGCCTATTTACATAAATCCTCGAACAGATCCCTAACCTTAAAAGCATACGCTGAACCGCTTTTAGAATGCCAAGGTTGCTTTGAGCAAGCCGTATACTGATACCTTTTGATTGGTTCCCTTGGACTGAGCCATCAGCATCAAATAGCCCCTTTAGCAGCCCTTTAGAGAAATCCGGTGATAGTTTTTCCATTTCCCTGGTTATTGTCTTCATTCCCGGCCTTAAACCAAGTTCGTATGATAATCGTTTCAGGTATCCTACGGAGAGGCGGAACTCGTTTCTACCCGTGACAGCAATCCACCCTGAGAAATCAGACCTATGAGGTAGATAGTGCGTGTATTTATATGCCAGAGACCTGACAGCCTCCGCCCCCTTCTCCTCGCCCCATGAGGACAGAATTACTTTATCTTCTTTAATCGTCCCATCCCCCAAGAGCAAACCAATCAAATAACCATCGCCTTCTGCATACTCGCCTTTATCTTTAGCACTCCAATTGCGAGCTCTATGATTATTCAAGACGATTTTATCGCCACGCTTTAAATCCCTAGCAGTGCTCCATTTCGTATCAACGCTATATCGTGTCATTCTCTCCACTTTCATAACCGGGTGGTCCGCGGTTAGACGCAACTCAAACCCTTCCTTCGTCCTCAATCGGTAAACTGGTCTTATTCCACTCTCAAAAAATCCCTCGCTCGAACTCTCCCCTTCAGCTCCGTTCACAATCGCAACAAACTTCTTTCCAATCAATTCCTCAACCTGCTGTGGACCATCCGCTGTCATTATCCACGTATCAGCAGTTATGCAGGGATTCGTGGCCTCAATCGTTCCAACTGCAGGGACCGGATTGTGTCGATTGATCTCATCGATAAATATAATTCCCGGGTCTCCGGTCTTCCAGGCGTAGGTCACCATCTCGTTAAACACCTCGCGAGCATTGAGTTTCCTCACCTCTTCCTTCGTACGTGGATTGACGAGCCCATACGCTTCGTTCTTCTCGACCGCACGCATGAACGCATCAGTAACCGCTACCGAGGTGTTGAAGTTGGCAAATCCCCCGCCTTCTTTCGCTCGGATAAACTCCAGAATGTCCGGATGGTTCGCATTCAATATACCCATATTCGCGCCTCGCCTTTTGCCCCCTTGCTTGATTACCCCGGTTGCGACGTCAAAGACGCGCATGAACGAGACGGGCCCTGAGGCAATTCCACCAGTTGATTTCACCGTGTCTCCTTTTGGTCTGAGCCGCGAGAACGAGAAGCCCGTTCCACCACCACTCTGATGGATCAACGCCATGCTCTTCACGGCCCCAAAGATGCCTTCGATCGAATCCTCAACCGGTAGCACAAAACACGCTGCGAGCTGACCGAGCTCAGTGCCTGCATTCATCAAGGTGGGGCTGTTGGGCAGGAACACTAAGGCACTCATGAGCTGGTAAAAGCTGCGTGCACGTTCGTTCACCTCATCTCTACTTTTGCCATACTTCAGCTCCGCCTTTGCTATAGCTCGTGCGACACGCGCGAACATCTGACCTGGCGTCTCGATAACCTGCCCGCGTTCATCCTTGACCAAATACCGCCTCTTTAAAACCTCAGTCGCATTCAGTGAGAGCTTCAGGTCATCCTTGACCCCTATGAAGTGCTTAAAACCACGGATATCCGCGCGCTGCTGCCGATATAAGATATACGCCTTTGCAACGTCGCTCAGGCCTTCTTGGATCAAGATCCGTTCAACGATATCCTGCACCGCCTCAACCGAAGGAATCGCTGATCTCCTGGCAAACGCGGTTTCAACCGCAGCGACGACCTTTTCAGCAAGTTCTTGTGCACGTCCCCTGCCCTCCTCTCCCCTGCCAACACTCGCCATCGCTTTGTAAATCGCAGTGGTGATCTTGTTCTGATCGAAGTTCACCATCTGCCCATTCCTTTTCCGTATTTTCGTGAGTCGCGTTTTCATCGCGCCGGAAAGAAGTGAATGGTGTCCGTGGTCGTGGTACGAAGATCGATGCCTCGGTTTGGTTTCTTGACGCTCTTCACCGTTAGTTTTGCTTCTCTTTTACATAAATGACATCGCCTTCTTTGAGCTTGCTCAGGAAGGTCAGGGTTGAAGGGGTGAGCGAAGGAATTGAAAGAACAAGGTTCGTACCATCAAAGGCCTCTCCCGTTGGCCCGTATTCTTTGCTCTCATCCAGTCGAATGCCCATCATCCCGCGATTAGACCTCGACATGTTGGTCACGCCGAGCATCCCCTTTTCGACCACCCCCTTCGGTGCGTTCTCGGGAAGGAGCGTCCCCGCTTCATCCGCCCTTCCCTGAAATAATACCATCATCCCCGGGACGGCGAAAAATACCTTTAAATAGCCTATTGGCCGGTTTATCAAGCCGGTAATCTTTTTGAAATACCATACCGTCCTCGGCGCCTCTTCATAAAATAAGACCACATCAAAGACCGCTTCTTCTTCCACACCAACGGTCCGAACTGTCCCCTTTTCCATAATCTCCATGGTCAGTGCCGGTATCTGGTCGACCACCACCGCGTTATCATCTTTATTCCCCTCCCGTACCTGCTCAATCTTCTCACGCTCGAAGAATTCCTCCGCTTCCTTCTGCGTCTTCCCCACGAGCATCATCCATTTCGGCTCCGTTACCGCGTAAATCGTATCACCCAATCGCGCGTGTCCGATCAGATCCCCTCCCTGGATCACCTCACCAAAGATGTTATGGGCGGGATTCGGCAATCTGCTCTCCTTATACGCATACACTTTGCCCTGCTCGGTCCCCATATTCCGTACCGAGAGGGTATATTTTGACCTATACAGAATGTTCTCACCGGGGAGGCCAAGACCCTTGTGTGCTTCTGATGCGATATAGGTGTGTGTGTGGGCATCGACATGGAACGTATCGTCCCTGGTGAGCGATAAGAAATGTTCACTTGACATCGGCGCGTCCGGAGAGAGTTTGACGGTGATGAACGTGAAGATCTCCTGTCCCTCTTCGAGCTCGGTGTTCAAATCCGAGGTGACGAAGCCGATCCGCTCCGCCTCGGTCACCAGAGGTCGTATCGACTCTATCGTATCGCCTTCCTTCAAGTCCGCAACAATGCTCCGCCCCCTCGTGAGCCTCCCAATGAGCGCATCGGCGCCGGTCCCATAGGCAGCCTGATGATCATGCTTGCTGATCATGAGGTATGTCAGGTCCGGGTCAAAACCACCCATGCCAAAGAAGACATCCCATTTCTTGTAGCTCTGTTCGCTTCTCTCAACGCTTAGATTTGTTCGAATCGGCCCAATAGCAGTTATATCCTCACTCACCCATCCGATTCGACCAACGTCATTGTGGAACTGTTTATACACCGCATGGAACAAAGAGATGGCTTCGGTCTCTTTTTCGCGGGCGATCTTTATCCTCGCCTCTCCTCTCGCAGTCTCGAGAGAAAATTCGTTCTTCAACTCCTCGCCCTTCTTCTCTGAGATGATTGCCACGATACATCCCTGCTTGTAGGGTGCATCTACTTCTCTGATACAATCTCCTAACCTCGTGCTCGTGACTTCGCGGGGCTCGCCATTACATGTAATTTTCATACCAGTAATTTTTGGTGCTGGAATAATCTTAAAGGTTTTTCTTTTTAAATTTTGACACGGCAACCGAGGATCTGAACAGCGGGTTATGCACCGTGATAAGGGCGATGTATCGCGCCTTCCCTAAGGCGAGCGCCGGCAGACGGATAAGGGAGCCTATTCGAGCGAAGAAATGCAAGAAAAAATGCTGAAGCGTGGTGGCACCGAAGCATAGGGATAAATGAGATTTTTAGAGCGTGCAGGGCGGACAATAGAAGAAAAACTGAAGGATTTTTAAAGTCGCAGCAAGAACAGTATGGTATAAAGGGACGCAGAGAAATGGAGGAAGAAGTGAGGATTGTCGAGGTGGATGGGGTTGAACATAAGCAGCCGATCGTGATCGAGGGCTTACCGGATGTGGGTCTCGTAGGAACAATTGCATCCTCGTACATCGTCGAGAAGATGGGGTATAAGGAGATCGGCTACATCGAATCGGACTTGTTTGTGCCGGTTATGGTCATCCATGAGGGTAAATTGAAGACTCCGTTTCGATTATACAGCGATGATGACGGAAGCGTGATCGTGGTGCTCTCAGAGGTAGCCGTACCACCAAAGGCAGTTTATCCACTGACCACTGCTCTGGCTGAGTGGTTTCATAAAATCGGTGCGAAGCTCGTCATCTCGATCAAGGGGCTGCCGGTGAAGAACCGGATGGATATCGAGAAGCCGGAGGTCTTTGCCGTTGGAAACACGGAAGATGCGATACAGGTGCTCAAGGACAAACAGATGGATTTTCTGGAAGAAGGGTTCATCGCAGGTACGTATGCCATGATGCTCTGGGAATGCACGAAGCGGAAATTAAATGCGATCTCGTTACTTGCTCAGTGCTTTCCGGTATATCCCGATCCCGGAGCGGCGGCATCAGCAATAGAATCTGTGAAGAAGTTCTCACCGAAGCTCACGGTAGATGTCGGTGAATTGTTAGAAAATGCCGAGGAGATCAAACTCAAAGCTCGTGACCTTATGGCGCAGACCGCGCTTTCGGCCTCAGAGATGCAGAAGGGCTTGGAGCAGGATATGCCCATCATGTATCGATAAGAGGAGGAAAAAAGAGGAGAGGAGGAAGGTAAAAAATGGAGATAGAACGACGGATATTAAAGGCGACATGGGAACATAATGGCAATTTAGAACCGTTGTACGAGGTAGAAGATAAAGGGGATGAGATTCTGGTCACCTTTGACCTGCCGCGGGTGAGGAAAGAGAACATAACGATACAGACGACCGAAGATACGGTGGAGGTAACCGCGAAGATGAGCAACGCGGTGTGCTGGGAGCACTGGGGTGTACTTCAGAAGAAGATAACGTTCCAGGCGTTCAGGAAACACATCAAGTTGCCAGAGCCCATAGAGCCGGAACGAGCAGAAGCATCATTTAAAAGCGGCATTCTCAGAATAACCCTGCCCAAGGTACGAAAGAAGGTATCGATAAAGGTAGGGTAGCAGAGAAGAGGGCAGCGTGGAGCATACAAAGTGGGTGAGTATACCGCGATAGCGGATGTAGGAGAGACCCTAAAGAAGCTGCTGTGGGGTCATATAAAAGATGATCCGGTCGCCAAATCGATACTTGAGTCTGAAGAGCAGATAACCTTCTCGTCTCCGGAAGAGCTGGAAGCCGACAAGAGATTATCCTTATTCCTGTATCACGTTACGGAGAATGCTTATCTGAAGAATGAAGAGCTGCAGCGTATCAACTCAACCAGGCTCAAGTATCCCCCTTTAGCCTTGAGTCTCTTTTATCTCGTCACTCCTCACACCCAAAAGCGGGAGAATGACCATATCTTACTGGGTAAAGTGATGCAGATCTTGCATGATAATGCGATACTGAGAGGTTCTGTGCTTCAAGGGAGATTAGCCGGCGAAGAGTTACGAATAATATTGAATCCCCTTTCCATCGATGAACTCAATAAAATCTGGAATGTCATATCTAAATCCAGACCGTTCAAGCTTTCTGCCTCGTACGAGGTTACGCCCCTCAGGATAGCCTCACTGCGTGAGCGGGAAGTGAAGCGAGTAATCGAACGCCACTTTGAGAACTACCTGGTTAGAGGGGAAGATGACAGCCAAAAAGGGTGAAATCTTACTTGAACGGCATACTGCAAAGCTTGCATTCGCAGCCTCTCTGCTCGATGATTATTCTGGGGGAACACCGATAGGCCACGTAGAGGTAGGTCTAGAGGGGAGAAAGGAGAAGCCGATAAAGAACCTTAGCTCGTACTATCTCTTCCTCGATCTTCCTGACGACTCTTATCGA
>RXIE01000149.1 GCA_004212135.1 Candidatus Methanophagales archaeon ANME-1-THS
CCCACTGATGATGCATTTGTGCCTGTTCTTCGCATGGTTCAACCTCGTTAAACCACACGATGCACTAAAAATCGAGAGTGCGGATAGTAGACGGCGTTGGAAACAAAGAACACCCGCAATGGCTGCTAACCTCACCGACCACATCTGGACCTTAGAAGAGTTGTTACGGTTTAAACCACCCCCGTAGCAGGTGAATATCAGGAATATGCAGGGGTGCGATAGGTCTGTTTAGCGTGAGCTCTCATATCTTACAATCAATTTGCCACGTGCAGGTTATATTGCTCGAGTGGCATTTATATAATTTGTGCAACATATTCTGTTACATCTTCTCTTCCAGGTCGACAAAAAGGGGACACAACCCAAGAAGGTTTGCGTGTTAAAAAACTGATGGAAGTGACAAGCAATCTCAGTACCAGCGCAGGTTAGATTACGTTTCTTCTTAGTTCGAGTTCTTTTCCGTCAACGCTTTTCTTGGTAAGAAAAGGGTTGAGGGCATAGCAGCGATCCTTAGTTCCCAGGTGCTCGCGCAACTCAGTACAGTAAGGAACGCTGGCGGGCTTATCTGCCGGGTTCGGAATGAGTCCGGGAGTTTCCCCGTCGCTATGGCCGCTATGCCCAATGAGATAATGATGATTGGTATTTATAAAGGTTGATAAGTACCACCGAAAAAAAACCGAAAGCCATTTATATTGAGTTGCACAACTATGCACATCGATCGCCATTATTTACCCTCCATTTTTGGCTGAGCTATACGGCGAACATAGCTCTGCGTGGGGTGGGGCGTCTGACCGCCCCACGCTGGTTTTTCATCTAGCATAATGCTGGTTAGAATTCTTTAGGTGCCCTCGTGCTTTAGGAGGTCTTCAAAAACCAAAAACTAAAAATGGAAAGGCTTGGTTGTGATTTATTCTCCTTTTGAGACCATTACTTCAGTTGCTTTTATTACCGCTTCGACTTTATCGCCCTTTTTGAGCCCGAGCTCTTCCACCGCCTCTTTGGTGATCATCGCGGTGAGCGTTGCGGGACCGGATATCTCGATTTTGACCTGAGCGGCAACCTCCCCTTTCTCTACTGCCTTCACCACGCCTCTCATTCTATTCCTCGCGCTTAACGGCATTTCTCTCAGCTCCAGTAGATAATCAGTTTTGCCCGTTAAGAACCTTTTCGGTAAGAAAAAAACCGATAAGCTTTTTATATCGACTGGTATTATATTGCATATCGAAGCGTACGAGGTGATGAAAAAGATGGCAAAGAAAAGGATAGCAGTTGCGGCGATAGCGCTTGCACTATTCGTGTGCCTACCCGTAGCGGTGAACGCAGCAGAGGTCCAAACCGTGAAAGTCTTTCACGCAGGGAGCCTGGCTCTTCCTTTTGAAGAGGCGGAGAAGCAGTTCGAGGCGCTCCACCCTGGCGTGGATATCCAACGCGAGTCACACGGCAGTGCGGAAGCGATACGGCAGATAACGGAGGTGGGGAAGCCAGGAGACGTGCTTGGGTCCGCAGATTACGCACTGATACCCAATATGATGTACCCAGAGTTTGCGGACTGGTACGTGCGATTTGCAACGAATGAAATTGTACTCGCTTACAACGCGGAGATGAGTCATTACGCGACCGAGATCACCCCTGATAACTGGTACGAGATTCTTCGCCGGGATGATGTTACCTTTGGGTTCTCCAATCCGAATCTCGATCCTTGTGGTTATCGATCGGTGATGGTCTGCCAGCTCGCGGAGCTCCGCTATAATGACGCCCGGATCTTCGATGATTTGATCCTCAAGAACACCGCAATCACAATGAGCGAAGAGAATGGCACGTACCTGATCCAGACGCCGGAGCAGTTGGAGCCGAAGACCAGGAAGGTGACGATCAAGCCGAAAGAAGTTGACCTGACGGCGCTGGTGGAAGCAGGCGGGCTCGATTACTACTTCATTTACCGGAGTGTCGCCGCCCAACACCGGCTGCCCTTCGTCGACCTGCCTGCGGAGATTGATCTGAGCGCGGTGGAATATGTGGACACCTACAAAAAAGTCAAATTGAGGACGATGGATGGGAAGACCCAAACAGCTACGCCGATTGTCTACGGGATCACCGTCCCGAAGCAGGGAGACAATCCTGAGATGGGAATGGAGTTCGTGAAGTTCGTCATCGGCGAATCGGGCCAGAAGATCTTCGCGGATAACGGGCAACCGCCCATCGTGCCACCTGTGGGGAGCGGGAATGTGCCTGAGGAGCTGAACGGTTTGGTACAGCTCGAGTCCGCGCCTTCGACGTCAGTGCCACCAACAACGCCAACGACTATACCAACGTCTGCGCCGAAACAACCGGGATTCGAGGCTGTCGCTGCTGTTGCGGGAATAGGAGCAATCGCCTATCTGGTGCTCAGAAGAGACCAATAGCTGAAAAAGCTGAAGAGGGGGTACGTATTTCTCCCTCATCTTTTTTGATCACGTCGAGCTGATTCGTCGCCCTTTAAGAACTTTAGTGTGAGAAAGCAGCACCTTTTTATAGCGAAATGCTATAAACTGCATATCGGCGTCGGTGGTGCTCCGCGGGAGAGCGGGGAGAGAAAGAAAATGAGATCAGATTCGAGATGGTCGATGGAGAAGGTAAAACGTGAGAAAATCTTTATCATTTCGCTTTTTTTAGGGCTCGTTCTCGTGGCTTTTGTGCTTGTTACACTTGGAACTCTGTTTTATCAGCAGGCAAAAGATCTCGAAGGGTTCATTTCGGTATCCGTGGATCCTGTGGTTCTCAAGGCGATCGCTATCAGCTTATCAATGGCGCTTTGTGCGACGTTCATTGCGTTCCTTTTTGGCGTTCCCCTGGCGTATTTCCTTGCGCGGAAGGAGTTCTGGGGCAAGAGCATTATAGAAGGGATTGTGGACATACCGTTGATGATCCCGCATATCGTAGCCGGAATTGCGTTGTATGGCGTATTCATGCGCTATGGACTGATCGGTGCGCCATTGAGAACGCTGGGAATCGTGGTTACTGATGCATACCCGGGAATTGTAGTCGCGATGCTCTTCATGAGTTTTCCTTATTTGGTGGATACCGCACGAGAAGGCTTTAAAGAGGTTGATCCGCGATTGGAGAACGTTGCTCGTTCGCTGGGCGCATCGCAGTGGCGGACCTTCAGAGAGATAACCTTCCCGCTTGCGTTCCCCTCTCTCCTGAGCGGTGCGATACTCACCTGGGGCCGCGCGATCAGCGAGTTCTCCGCTGTGCTCATTCTCGCGTACCATCCGATCTCCGCGCCGATTTTAATTTACGAGAAGTTCACCTCGTTTGGGCTTCGCGCATCGCGACCCATCTCCGTTCTGCTGATCTCAATTTGTTTAGTGATATTTATTGCGTTGCGAGTGCTCCATCAGCACCGGAGAAGAACATGATCGAGGTTAAGGGCTTGTACAAGGATTGGCAGGAGTTCTCGCTTCAGGATATCAATGTTGCGGTAAAGAAGGAGGAGTACTTTGTCATTTTAGGCCCTACGGGTGCCGGGAAGACGTTACTTCTAGAGACTATCGCGGGGTTTCACATGCCTGACCGGGGAGAAGTCTGGATCGATGGTCACGAAGTGACCCCTGCCGCTCCGGAGAAGCGAAAAATTGGCTTTATTTATCAGAATTATTCCCTCTTTCCCCATTTGACCGTCGAAGAGAATATCGCATTTGGATTGAAGGCGAAGAAATCAGCAGCGGAGACGAACGGGAAGCGGGTGAATGAGATAATGGAATGGCTGGGTATCTCACACCTTGCGCGCCGTTATCCCGGCACGCTCAGCGGCGGGGAGCAGCAGAAGGTTGCGATTGCACGTGCGATTGCCATTGAACCTTCAGTCTTATTGCTGGACGAGCCTCTATCCGCGTTGGACCGAAGCACGAGGAATTATCTGCGTGCGGAACTGAAGCGAGTAAAAGAGGAGCTCGGGATTACCATGGTTCATGTCACCCATGACCAGACCGAAGCAATGCTGCTCGCAGATCGCATAGGGGTGATGATGCAGGGGCGGATCCTGCAAGTAGGGACTCCGTACGAGATCTTTAATAAGCCGCGCACCGAGGAGTTAGCAGATTTTGTTGGCGTCGAGAATATTATACCCGGCGTTGTTCGCCACAATGAGCGAGGCATTGCGGAGATAACGATTGATAGCGGTACGATATTCGCCGTTTCAGAGTACCAGGATGGATCGGTGAAGGTCTTTGTGAGACC
The DNA here is from genome assembly GCA_004212135.1 of Candidatus Methanophagales archaeon ANME-1-THS. Taxonomy (GTDB): domain Archaea; phylum Halobacteriota; class Syntropharchaeia; order Alkanophagales; family Methanospirareceae; genus ANME-1-THS. Next base: position 4,216 of record RXIE01000149.1, read on the forward strand.
CGAGGACATCATAGTCTCTGAAAGCAGTAGTGAGAGCAGTGCCAGAAACGTTATCAGAGGACGAATACAGGAGCTGCATGATATGGGCCCGTTAACTCAGGTGAAGTTGGATACCGGGCTTGTCGCGCTCATTACCAAACAATCACGTGAGGATCTCGGGCTGCGAAAAGGGGCTGAAGTCTATGCAACCTTCAAAGCGACATCGGTTCACGTGGTGAGATAATACATACGCCTCATGATGTCAATCTAAACAAGACTCACTCCGCAACCATCCGCTTCAACTCTCGCACCAGTTCAGCTCGAACTCGATCCGTTCGGTTACCACCGCAGACCATGCCCCTCACACCGAGTATATCCGGGTTTATTGCTTTTATCGCGGGCAGATCAGCAAAGGTCAGCGAGCCCGCAAGTGCAGTCTCCAATCCAAGCGCTCGTGAATCCGAAATGAACGTCATAAGTTCCTCCTCAGTGAGAAACTCCAGGGTTGTTCGTCCATCCTTTATTCCAGTATCGACCATCGCCACGTCGATATCCACCTCTCGCCCGATCTCGGCGATTTCAAATGGTGAGATCGACTGTATCCGTTTATAGTCAGAATAAAACGCAGCAACAACCTTCTTGGTCGGCTCGAAATCCTTCACGGCTTTGACCACTCCACGCAGCACATCGATCGCTTCCCCGCTCGTTTTGATCTTGAACAACCCGACTTTTATGTATTCCGCGCCGGCTGATGCCGCGCCTAACGCAGCTAAAGCAGCAGTTCCCGGTTTATAATCGAAATCACCGATTGCCGCACTTATTTTCACACGCTCTCCTCGCTCTTTCTCCACCAATGCTCGTATCGATTTGATAATCCAGGGGAAATTCGCGCCCAGTGAACCCTCGTGCGGATTCTTTACATCGATAATATCCGCATTTCCGTCAATCACCGCTTTTGCTTCCTCTATATCCCTCGGGCTCACCAACAACTTCATCTCACTCCAGCCTCTTCTTTCTTCTTAAGCTCGTTTTAATACCTTAACCCCTTTCTCATGCCCTACATGGACCTCGGTCGGATTGGTAAATATCCCGTGCTCGACAGAACCGACCAGAGCGGAAAGGGTGATACTCATCTCTCTCGGATTGCGTATAACGCCAAAATCCACATCGAGGATAACATTTCCCTGTTCGGTTATAAAATACCCCCCTCTCAGTCCGTCGCTCCTCAAAACCGGCATGCCTTTCAGCTCTTTCACCTGCTTCTCGACTATTTTGACGGCGTAGGGTAACACTTCTAACGGTACGGGTTTATTGAGCACATCGACCACTTTCTCGTCTTCAACACAGATAACCAGTTTCTTTGACGCATAGGCGACTATCTTCTCCCTCGTATGCGAGCCCCAGCCGCCTTTAATCAAATTGAGGTGCGCATCCACCTGATCCGCGCCATCGAGAGCGATATCTAACGAGGGATGCTCAGAAAGTGAAGTGAGCGGAATCCCGCATTCTATAGCCACCATTTCGGTTCTCAGCGAGGTAGGAACGCCCAGAATCTCAAGCTCTTCATCCTCCATCCTTTTGCCCAGCTTCCGGATCGCAAACTCGGCCGCCGATCCCGTGCCGAGACCGACGATCATCCCGTCCTTAATCAAGCTCGTTGCGGTCTCCGCAGCCTTTTCCTTTTTGCTCCTCTTTCCTGCCTCGCTCATAATTCCCATTTCAGCATTCTCCTTCGCAAATAAGAACTTTTCGTTTTTAGAGCGAACCTAAACCTCTTAAGGAACGGGCACCAATGACATCATAATGCAGGGAAGTAGCGTGGAGTGGACCGAAAAATATCGCCCAAAGACCTTGCATGCTATTGTGGGCAACGAGGAGGCGATAGAAAAGTTAGCCGAATGGGGCGAGGAACTTTTTAAAGCTAAGGCAAAGAAAGCCGCGCTCCTCATCGGGCCCGCAGGCTGCGGCAAGACCTCAGCCGCGTACGCACTTGCGTCCGAGAAAGGCTGGGAGGTCATCGAGCTCAACGCATCAGACCAGCGAAGTGAAGGGGTCATAAAAAAGATCGTCGGACCCGCTTCGACAAGCACGACGTTCAGTCAAATGACGCGATTGATCATTCTGGACGAGGCTGACAACCTCCATGGCACCGAAGACCGAGGAGGAACGAAGGCGATCAGTGAGATCGTGAAGAAAAGCACACAGCCCATCATCCTCACGGCCAATGATAAATACAAGATCGGACGGACATTGCTGCACCATTGCAAGCTCATTCCGTTCCAGAGGATAAAACCGGGAACGATTTTTCGTGTCCTGAAGCGGCTCAGCGACGAGGAAGGGTTACAAATCGCTGACGAGGTACTGCTTACCCTCGCTAAAAAAGCGCATGGTGATTTGCGGTCCGCAATAAACGATCTGCAGGCGCTTGCAATCTCTGAAACGAGATTAGAGGAAGCAAATGGGCGGGATATGGTGCTTGGGGAACGGGATATTGAGGAGGATATCTTTGCAGTATTGAAAAAGATCTTTGGTGTGGAGGCGCGCGATTTGCAAGAAACGCTTTCTTCTCTTTATACGCTCGACAAGACACCAGAGGAGAGCATACAGTGGATTTATAAGAATTTTTCGTATGAGTATGATCCCGCAAGCTTCTTGCACGGATTACAGTACCTGAGCAGGGCGGATATGTTCTTAGGACGAGCACGACAGCGTGAGAATTTCAAGTTCTGGCGGTACGCGTCCAGTTTGATGGCGGGTGGCATGCGTTCGGCACAGGAGAAGCAGGGCGCGAGAGGGAAGAGCCGGGAAGAGCGAAGACCTCAATATTTCCGCCCGCCATGGCTGCGACAACCGCGAAGCAGTGAAGAGCGGAGATCCGCACCGATACAAGAGGAGATCGCGAAACGGGTGGCTACCTATTCCAAAGTACCCGTGAGCTATGCGCGATATGGTATTGTTCCTTTATTGCCGATCCTTTTTCAAGACGAGCGGAAGGCGGTGGATATTACCGCATCACTGGGGCTCGATATGCCCCAGATCGCCTTTTTACTGGAAGAGACCGAGACTGAGGCTCGAACGAGGGAAGAAAAAGTGGAACGGATCTATCATGATGCGCGTACAGTAGCAACGAGCAGAGGTAAGGACGAAGAACCAGAAGCCAGTGTGGTTATACGCAGTATAAAAAAGGAAGAAGCAGGTAAGTACAGGGAACCAGTGAGTGCCGAGGAGGGAGGCGAGGAAGAGGAGGGAGAAACAGCGCGAAACCAAAAGACCCTGGCTGATTTCTTTTAAAATAGGATTTAATTTTCGTCTCGGGTATGAAAACTGGGGATTATACGTACGTAAGGACCTCAAAAGGGCTGCATACAGTCGTAAAGAGAGCGCGAGGCGGAATAAAGAAAGTGGAGTATCGCAGAGGCCATCGAGAATATTCAAGCACGTATTCAGGTAATCGAAGCTCTGATAGCGGGCTAATCCGCTGTTAAAATATCAAAAATCGCTCACACGTGCTCAAAACCCAAAACCAATGGGCCCGATGCGATTCGAACGCATGACCTCCGCCTCGTCAAGGCGACGTCATTCCAACTAGACCACGGGCCCGTGGGCACGGCAGTTTTTATATCTCATACACGTGCTTATAAATTAAGTAGATCGATGGTTTCACGGCATTCGCGCGTATGAAAGAAGAGAACGCTTACGATGTAATTGTGGTCGGCGCAGGTCCGGCGGGGATGACCGCGGGGATATTCGGTGCGAGAAGCGGCTTAGAAACATTAGTCATTGAGAAAGGGATATGTGGCGGGCTGTCAAACGAGGCAACGGTGGTCGATAACTTTCCGGGATTCAATCGTATCGGTGGCATGGAACTGGTCGAGAAGATGAAGGAGCAAACAGCTCAATATGCAGAGATTAAAGAGCTGGAAGAGGTCAAAACAATAGAATCACGGGGAAACGAGGAGAAGCTGCTGCTCGCCACCGACAAGGCTTCTTATCGCACCAATGCCGTGATACTCTGCACGGGCACTGAGAAACGCAAATTGGGCGTTAAAGGCGAATCGGAATTTCTCGGACGAGGCGTTTCTTATTGCGTCACCTGCGATGGCTTCTTCTTCAAAAATAAATCGGTATTAGTGGTCGGTGGAGGGGACTCCGCAGTGCGAGGAGCGCTGTACCTGAAGAACCTCGGTTGTGAGGTGACGTTGATCCATAGACGAGACAAGCTGAGGGCCGAGCGGTATTTACAGAAGAGCCTGGAGAAATCAGGTGTACCTGTTTTATGGAATTCAGTCGTGCGTGAGATCAAGGGGGATGACGTGGTGAGACGTGTGGTTCGGTATGATACTGTGCGGGATACTGAGGATGAGCTCGCGGTCGATGGTGTATTCATTTATATCGGCGAGGAGCCCGCCACTGCATTGGCAACGCCTCTGGGGGTTAAGCTTGATAAGAACGGGTATATCATCACGGATAAAAGCCAGCGGACGAACATTGCACGGGTCTATGCCGCAGGCGATATAACCGGTGGGGTGAAACAAATCGTGGTGGCCTGTGCAGAAGGCGCTATAGCCGCTACTTCCGCGTACGAGGATGTAACACGTTGATGGGAAGAGCGGGAAAGCGGGAAGGGATGGGGAACGCTCAAAGTAAGTTGAGGGAGATCGGAATTGACGAAGCGGGTCGAGGTCCGGTAATAGGCTCGGTATTCGTCGCGGGGGTCGCGAATTTCGAGGGACTGAACGAGCTCGGGGTGAAGGATTCCAAACAGTTGAGCCCCGCGAAACGCGAATATCTAGCGAACTGTATCGAAGAAGCGACTGACATTTATCTCGTCGAGATGACCGCACGCGAGATCGACGAACGGCGAAAAGAGCAGACCTTAAATGAGCTCACGGTCGAACTATTTTCACAAGTGCTCACTCATTTTCGGCCCGATAGGGCGTTTGTCGATGCGGCAGATGTAAAGCCCGAGCGATTCGCCGCACATCTGCGATCAAAGTGCCGGGCAGAAGGAGCTGAGCAGATCGAGATTATTGCTGAATGGAAAGCAGATGTTCGGTATCCTCTGGTCAGCGCAGCATCGATCGATACAGTTCGCTAGCGGGATCGATCAATCAGGGAGCTCGAGGCGGAACTCGGAACAGAAATTGGAAGTGGCTATCCCGCGGATCCACGAACCATTCGATTCCTGCAAGAGCTTTTAAAAGAAGGTGAGATGGAAGATCTTCCTCGCTATGTGCGGCAGTCCTGGCGGACAATTGATTTATATATATCAAAAGGTTACAAATAAAGAGAAATGGAAACCCCTGAGGGTGATAAGGAGAAGGGGAAGCACAAAGGGGGAGAAGAGGCGATACCTTCAAAAACAGCGTATGGTGAGGAGATCAAGGAATGCCCTGAGTGCGGCTCTAAGAACCTCATCAGAGATTATGGGCGTGCGGAGCTTTTTTGCGCTCATTGTGGCCTGGTAGTTGCTGAGAACATCGTGGATCTCGGACCTGAGTGGCGTGCCTTCGACTTCGAACAGGTCTCACGGAGGGCGAGGGTTGGCGCACCGATGACGTACCGAATACACGATAAAGGCCTGAGCACCCTGGTCACGTGGTCACCGACCGGTCAAGGACAGTATAAATTAAAGAAATG
>RXIE01000150.1 GCA_004212135.1 Candidatus Methanophagales archaeon ANME-1-THS
AAGATACTCTCCATCTTCAGCTTTATCAGGTCTGCCAAGCCCTCTTCGGACTCTGGATCAAGATCACAGGTTTCCGAATATGCTTTCACTGGAGCCAGCTCCTTGCGCAGGGAGATCACCATGAAACCCTGTGGCTCCACACGGCAGAAGTACCCTATAACGCGATCTCCACGTTTGAACTCTGTTATCTCCACCACTTCAGCGGTCTCTGACCCGCCCCAATTTCCCTCCTGGCTGATAGTCAGAGTGATCCAATTCTTAGCAACGTTCAGAGCCTCGTCCATGGTCACTGTCTCAGCCCCCACTGGGGATGCCAGCGCCGGAACTACCAGGCATGCAATCAAGACTAACATCATTAGCCATCTCATGTTCATCCAGCCTCGCTATTGCAGCGTGACCAACACTAGTATCTGCCCTTTTTCGCCCTTTTCCAGCGGCTCCATGGCTTTCCCTAAGATAGCGCCGTGAGCGCGCTCATACTCGGTGACCTTCATGGCATAGCCCGGTGTCGCGGATGTGGTCAGCAAATCGCCTGGCTTCACTGCTGATTCTGTCGCATCCACGTTACAGTATACTCTCCCTGCTAGAGCTACATTATAATCGAATTCGTCCGATCCGAGCCGCACGCCCGAGCCAAGACCTTGCGCCCCCGTCACGATCCCAGCAACTTTCCGGTCGTAAGGCATATCACAAACCGTCAAGAGGCCGGGATTTAAAGGATCGATGCACAGCACTGAACCAGGCCCAATCTCCTCTTGGTCCGAGACGTCAAAACCTTCCGCATAGTCAAGCCCTTCGCCCAGCTCCAAAACAGTACTGCCCGTGCTATAACTACTGATGGCTACTTTTCCCTGGAATTTCCCGGCATAGCCTGCAGATTTACCGTACACGCCCACCGAGGTGCCTTGCCCCCAAACTCCAGTTGAACCCTGGCCGACTAAACCGATATCCTTTTGGCTGTATCCTCTCACCGCGGGGCTATAATAGCCGTAGGTCTCTACATAAACTCCCTCGCTTTCGATGCCGCGAGCCACTACGTAAACTCCATCGCTGTTGGCACCGTAGGTAGATGCATAAACCCCCTCGCTGCCGGAGCCAGAGGTAGATGCATAAACTCCCTTGCCGTTGTTACCAGTAGTAGATGCATTAATTCCAGCGCTGTTGTCACCATAGACATCAACCCTAATTCCATCTCCGTAGAACAAACCCTTATAATTATTCCTAACATACAGAATGCGCCCGCCACTGACCGAACCGACCGAACCGTTAATCACCGCGCCCGGTCGCAGGCTCAGCGCATACGGCACCGGCATGAGCTCCACCCGCGGCGTCATCTCGGGATCAGCCTCAACTGTTATGCCGAGCCAGAGCGCTCGACCATCGAAGTAACTCGTGCCAATGCCAAGGCTGATTGTCGTATTGAACAACCCATTTGTAACTGTTACCGAATGCGTATCAGTAGCGAGTGCCGTTCCGCCCGTTTCCGTTTCGTAGAGCTTGAAGGTCATCGTGTACGTGCCGCTGAGCGGGTTGCCACCACTATCAGTCAGCCTCCCCTGGTAGTTGATTTTATTGGTAACCGCAGAAGCTGCCTCGAACTCTCCGCCCTCACTTCCCCTTATAGCCGCTATACGATCCGGAGCCGCTTCATCACCGGCACCGCCCATCGCCGCACAGGCGACCAGTAGAGCAGTGATAAAAAGTCCGGTCGCTGCAAGCGCCCCTATCCTAACCCTCCTCTTATTTCGAGTCATGGTATCCAACTCACCACCTTCTCTCGCTCGCTTCTCTCCCGTGCGAGGTGCGAGAGAAGGAAGAATAAATTGGAATTGGCAATATCTATACTCGTAACATTTTTTTCCCCATAAGGATATGGCGAAATTTTATGTCATGCTAGCACAAGCTCACGTTCACTCCGTTCATCCGACGGAGCGCCCTGAAGACGAAGTAGGAGCAGTGTAAAACTAAAACAGCACCAGAAGAAGTCTCAATCTACTTACGATTGCCCGGCAAGTTCTCTTACCTTCTGGATATTCGCTTTATCACCTCTTCGGCTATCAACCGGCGTCTCAAGGATTAATGGCAGTTCCCTGATCCGTATGTCCTTCAGGATCACGCGAAATCCAGCCTCACCAATACACCCGAGCCCGATATGCTCATGTCGATCTAATCTCGAGTCCAGATCACCGGTCGCATCATTGAGATGGATGAGCTTCAAAAGGTCCAGTCCTAATACAGCATCAAAATGCTCCATCACGGCGTTCAGGCTCTCTTCAGTCCGCAATTCATAGCCCGCAACAAAGGCATGACAGGTATCAAAGCAGATGCCTATCCGTTCCTTCCGCTCGATATGATCCATAATCCACCGGATATCCTCAAACGTCCCGCCCATACTGTTCTTCGTCCCTGCGGTATTCTCCAGAAGCAGCATTACGCGGTTATCCGCTTCAGTAAATGCGTGATTTATCGCATCGATTATCCGCTGAAATCCCTCTGCCTTACCAAAGCCACGATGGCTGCCAAGATGGGTGACGAGATACGGAATGTGGAGCGCGTCGCATCGTTTCAATTCTTCAATAAGTGCCGCTACCGACTGCGTATATACCCCATCTGCAGATGCCGCAAGATTCGGAAGGTACGGCATGTGGTCGACCGCGGGGAATATCCTGGAATCTTTCAGTTTCTCGATGAAGCCCGTGGTATCATGCCCGGTAAGCTCCTTGATCTTCCACCCCCTCGGGTTCCGCGAGAAGATCTGGAACGTATCACAGCCCAGCGCCTGCGCCCGATCCACCGCCTTATCGATCGAGCCTGCAATTGAGACATGCACGCCAACTCGAACCATATATCCATCCTTTCACGTTTCTACACTAAGAAGATCAAGAAGGGTTCAAATAATGCGTTTGGTGTGCTCGCGAGTGAATGTTCCACCACCTTATTCAAGTGCAGCTTCGAGCCATGCTAAATACTGCTCATATCCTGCTACAATCGGGAGCGCGATAATTTCCGGGAGTTCATAGCTATGCACTGCTTTGATTCGCTCGATAATCCGCGGAATCTTCCCCTTCTCGGTCTTTATGATCAGTAACGCTTCTCGATCAGTGCAAAACTCGTCCCTCCACCTGAAATACGAGTGCACGTCGGCTACATTCACACATGCCGCCAGCCGTTCCTCAACGAGAATCCTCGCTATCTTCTCGGATTCCTCCATCCGCGTGGTGCAGAAGAGCACACAAAACTCATTCTTCATGCTTCAGCCGCAAGTTTTTCCAGCACGTCCCGGGGCAATTGCTTGGCAATATCAATCTTCTTCACACAATGGGTCTTTATTCCCCTCTTCTTCGCTTCCGCGTTCAAATCCTTCCCTTTTATCTTCTTGATGAGCTCTTCCAGCTCCTTATCCTCCATTTTCCTCACCTCCTCACCTTAACAAATCTTCTTCGCGCCCCATTTGGCTCTAATGTCCTCGACGGCCACGACCTCTTTTACTTCAGGAACTCGCTCTTTCAGCGTCGCCTCAACGAAGTTCACCAGGGTGTATTGACTCATGGGACAGCCCGCACAAGCGCCCTTTAATCTCACGTTCACCACACCGTTCTCGATGCCCACCAGTTCTATATTCCCACCTTCGAATACTAAAAAGGGGCGAATCTCTTTCTCTATTACCTCTTTTACCCGCTCGAACAAAGTAGTTATCACGTCTTAATCAGTAATAGGGCAGCGAACTATAAAAAGTTGTAGGAAACGTGCAGAAGGAAAAGCTCCTCATTCACCGTATGAGGAGAAAGACGTATCCGAACAAGAGGTAAATACTCAAAAATACGACGCCTTCAAACCATACAAACTTCCCATCTGTTGCTATAACATCGTAAATCAGGACAGAAGCAAAAATCGCGACGAGCTCCATAGTTGAAAATACCAGCGTCATCGGGGTTCCAAGGGGAACGCTCAGAAAGAGCAGGATTGGCGCGACAAACAACGCGATCTGGGAGCTTGAGCCGGCCGATATGCCGAGACTAATATCAACTTTGTTCTTCATAGCTGCTGAAATCGCTGCGCCCTGTTCGGGAACGTTACCGATCAGACCCAGGAAAATCACACCCATAAACGTATCAGTCAGATTGAAGGTTTGGGCAAAGGGCATCAGAGAGATAATGAGCAACTCACTCATGTATGCACCTGCTACTGCAGCACCAAGCACGATGAAAAGCGAGGTCTGTATTGACCAGACAGGTATCTCCTTTTGGTATCGTTCCAGAAAGAGATGCTTATGCGTATACGCCGAAAACAGAATACTGCAGAGATAAATGGCAAATAAAATCACTGCGCTTACCAGGCTTATCTGCTCTACGTCAATTTTGAGCCCCGCTGCATCCATAGCCTGGAATGAAAAGGCGGTCGGTATGGCAAGCGTAATAATTGCCAGTGTCAGCATCGTGGAATTCATGCTCGCATTCTCGATGTTAAACTTGAGCGACTCGTACTTTATACCGCCAAAAAATATGCTAATGCCCAGAATGAAGAGCAGATTGGCAATTATCGAGCCGGTTAACGCTGCTTTTACAACGTCTATAAGCCCCTCTTTGAGTGCAAAGTAGAGAATGATCAGTTCGGTCAGGTTACCAAGAGTTAGATTGATCAGCGCACCTCGCGTCATGCCGGTATGTTTTGCCAGCTCTTCAGTAGCGTGCCCGAGCAGTTTGGAGATAAAAATGAGCGCAATCGCCGAGGAGATAAAAATACCCGTGCGGCTAACATTGAGATAATCGAGCAGGATACTGAAAGACACAAGCACTAAAACCATTTTTATGGTCGTGTTCCGAAGAATTATATCTTTCGTTTGCATAGATTAAAGAAGTGAGACCTGGAAAATTCCAATTTTGTCTTACCTCCCTCTTTTAATCCCTCTTTGTGCACCGCTCCTTCATCGTTTGATAGCTGTGCACAAATTCTCTCCCTCGTTCCGTTGACGTGTATACCGAGCCAGAATTTTCTAACAATCCCATCTCTTCCAAATCGTTAAGATAACTCTTTACTCGCTTGAAATTAAGATTCGCTTTGTATACAATCTCAGTTTTGCCCGCACCATGTCTCGCCACCAAGAGGATGTCTGATAATATCTCAAATCTATCCCTTCGCTCATTCTTCCCTACGTCCATCCCTTCCACCCTCCACCCCCATCCATCGTCACTCAGAGAGGGGGTTAGTACTGATGATTGAATTAGCTGCATAAAAACTACGTGCAATAAACTCTCTGCTTCAAACCTGACGAGAGAGTTTTTGCAGCATCCTTCTTTCTCTTTGCGTGGAGGAATAAAAGGGATTGCATTTTTAAGCATCCAGAACCAGATAATCCACATGGTAGTTGAACCTCTGGTGAATTTCGGACTGCTCATAGTGAGCCTCGCAGTGCTCATTCTCATCGCAGATCATCTGATTGATCATTCTGTGAAACTTGCCGCGCTCTTCGGGGTTTCAGAAGCAGTGATAGGTCTCACGGTCCTCTCGTACGGAACCTCAATGCCTGAATTCGCAGTCTCCTCGATCGCCTCAATCCAGGTCCATGACCAGCTTTCCGTCTCCAATATAATCGGTTCTAACATCTACAATATTGCAATGGTACTCGGACTTGTTGCGGTTCTTGCGCCCTTCTCCTGGCGCGATGATCTCAGAAGAGATGGCCTTTTCATGACTGCGAGCACGTTCGCGCTCGTACTCTTCGCGTTCAGGGGCGGGATATCCTCGCTTATAGGTGTCGCGATGGCGATCACTCTCGCGGGCTATACCTACTATGTGATACGGAGCTGTAAGGGAGCGCACGCTGATCAAGGACTCGTAAAGAGCCAGAATGAGTCACCCTGGAAGGAAATCGGCTGGTGTGCGTTACTGCTCGCAGGCGTACTGGTAGCCGGATCTGCTACGGTCCACTTTGCAGTTCAGACAGCCAGGTCAGCAGGGGTTTCAGAATGGCTTATAGGGGCGACCATCGTGGCAGCTGGAACATCCCTGCCTGAGACCGTGGTGAGCGTGATATCCGCGAAGAAGGGGCAGATGGGCATGTCGCTTGGAAACTTAGTGGGCTCGAACTACTTCAACATTCTGTGGATTCTTGGCTTCGCTGCCGCCTTAGGGCCATTATCATTATCAATTGAAGAGATCTGGGGTGATCTGGTTTTCCTGTGCATGCTAACCGTCCTGTTTTTTATCGTGCTCGTAAGGAAAAGCATAGGCAACTACGAGGGCGTAGCCTATCTTGGGATTTACACGCTCTATCTCCTCTACCTGCTCAAGATCTTACCGTTCTGATGCGGAGAGGAGAGAACGAGCACTGATTTGTGAAGGGTTGTTTTACTCGCCCTTATTTCAAATCCTCCTCAAGTTGCCAGAGAAGGCTCAGATCCACATCTGCGTACGTGTTTTTCCCAACCTCGAATGGGTTGTCCATATCTTTTATCAGCATCAAGATCCCGATAAGCAGGGTTGAAGTCGCGCCGATAATCGCAGGCCCTGCGTAATACGGTTCGGTTTTTATGAAAAGCAAGAGCGCCAAAACAGCGGCGACCGCCAGTTGCGCAAGTGCGTATGCCGCGAGAATGAAGGTGGTCCCGGTGATAGTCTTGATGCGATTCGAAATCTTATCGATGTTGGTGAGCTCTGTCCTCAACTTAACCACGAATTGAGGCGCGGCACCTTTTGCTGCCAAAAGACTGATATCCTCGTTCAGTGCATCCATAGCAGCGTTTATCGCTCCGAGGTCCCAGATATTATTTCGTAAATTATCATTGATCGTACGGAGGAGTTCGCGCGTATGGGAGCGCAGGTCTTCGGTGAGTTTTTTATCCTCAAGATGTACAACTCTGCTGTCTTTGTAGAGGGCTTTAATCGAAGCAGCGAGTTCGCCCGGTATCTTTTCGCTTTCTTTGTAATCCGCAAGAACACCGGCAAATATAATCGCGATGGTAAAGACTACGCCCCCTACAAGAGCTGATATCGCTCTCGGCCATTCACCACTTTTTGATGCAAAATTGAGGTCTAAGAAGTCAATGCCAAATTTTATTAGAATCAATAGGGAAACAATGGCCAATACCTTGAATACCAATCCCCATTTCTTCATGAACGTGTACATATTCACACGATACGTTTTTGGTTTATAAATTTATATGGTTCCTTCTATTGACTTCGTCAAGCAAAAAATGGTGGGTAAAAAAATCGCCGGGTATCTATCCGCTCAAAATCGGCAGAACATATGTATAGGGTTTAGGCCGGGGCTGGGATTTGAACCCAGGTCTAGGGATCCACAGTCCCCAGGGATAGCCGCTACCACACCCCGGCATTGTGCTTCGAACGTAGGATAAATTACTTTATAAAATCTGTAGCCCCACTTTATAAATTACACGCTCAATGTGGATTTTTAATGATCAAAAAAATGAGAGACGAGGAATTAAGGGGAAAAGCACCGGCTATCGTAGCTGTAATGCGCGCTCTGTCCGTTCGTGATGCGGAACGCGCGAAGAAAAACGGTGCTGATATGCTCGAGTTGAGAATTGATCTGCTGAACGACAAGGAGCGGGATGGAGGAAAGATAAAGGAATTCATCTCGATGCGCCATATGCCTCTGATCGTCACGAACCGGCGAAGAGCGGAGGGTGGCTCGTTCACCGGCACGGAAGAAGAGCGAATTGCCCTGCTCAGTTCTATTCTCGAAACGGCAGAGGTGGACTTTGTCGACCTCGAACTTTCTTCGCCCCCAGCAGTGAGAGCCAGGCTCGTCGAGCTGGCTCAGGGTCTCCAGATACCCATAATTTTTTCGTTCCATGATTTCCGTGGTATGCCACCTCGAGCCGAGCTGGTAAGGATCGTTACGAGCATGTATGAGGAAGGCGGGAGCATTGCAAAGATCGCAGTAACACCCCAGACGCTCAGCGACGCGCTGCTGATGCTCAATCTCACCGACGAGATTGCACGCGAAGGAAAGTTGTTCGCAGCCATCGGGATGGGACCAATTGGGAGACATCTGCGCGTGGTCGCGCCATTGTATGGCTCTGTATTGACCTACGGGTTTATAGAAGGCGAGGAGGAAGTAGCACCGGGTCAATTCAGCGTGAAGGAGCTGAGGAGCATCCTGGATCGATTAATGCTCAAATAATCCTCTTCTTGAGTGCGTTCACTGATTCTATGCTTCTCATGCCCCGGAACCCTAAGATAAGTCGATCGTCGTCTCTATACCGTTTCTCGACCTTTATCCCCGCGCGCTCCAGCCACGAGGACAATTTCTTGTTAATCCGCTTTCCCGTTCGGTCATAGTCGGTCAGTATAACCACCTTCTTATGTCTGCTGCTGATGTAATCAACGAAGTCGGTACGCGGCCTTGAAGAACAGAGCAGTATCTCCTTGGTAATGCCCAGCTTTTCCAACGCCTCTTTGTCATGTGCACCCTCAACGACGATCGCATCGACAAAATTGTCCATCTCTTGCATTACATCTTCCAACTCGGTATACGTTTTGTAATCCTGCTTCACCAGTATTCGATTTGATCGGTTATTAGTATTCATCTTACAGCGTTACAGAAAGGTGAGCTTTATACCCGCTTTATTCAGATAGTCCAGGCCCTCTTTATCGCTATACTCCCCGGATATCACGACTCGCCTGATCCGCGCATTGATAATAAGCTTAGCGCAGATCTTACAGGGGAATGCATTAACATAGAGCGTGGCGTCTTCCGCATCTCTACCCGACTGCAAGAGTGCATTTTGCTCCGCATGCACGCCGACGCATTCCTCATGCCGTTCACCAGATGCGATATGCAACTGATCGCGCCGACAGCCCGCATCGAGACAGTGTGGGAATCCCCTCGGTGCACCGTTGTAGCCGGTCGAGATGATGATATCATTCTTAACGACCAGAGCGCCGATCTGTCTCCGCAAGCACGTTGAACGCTTCGCCACGTCATGGACAATATTCATCCAGTATTCATCCCACGGGATTCTTTCTGAACGGTCCTTTCCACTTACCATACTTTTACAACCGTTGATTTCACTTCTGATTTTTTTCGACTCGCTCTCAATAAATCACTTTCTTCCCCTTAGCTATCATTCTAAGACCTTGATGATATAAGTGCTCTCTGGTCGCTCCCGTTTAATTTGTCGTCCACTTAAGAAGTATCATGAGCTATTTATAAAGATATCCCTCATCGCAGTACTTCCGAACAGCCCTACTTCCGAAAGAGATTTATAAGCTCAGCATCTTCTCCAAAAGCAGGGTCTTTGAAATGAATTCGTTTCTATGGAATTTGGGGGATTTAGGGATTCGCGAGGGCACTACCAATTTTTTTGGGGGATGCTCTCAGAGCTATTACGCTGGATATCACGACTCGCCTGATCCGCGCATTGATAATAAGCTTAGCGCAGATCTTACAGGGGAATGCATTAACATAGAGCGTGGC
>RXIE01000118.1 GCA_004212135.1 Candidatus Methanophagales archaeon ANME-1-THS
TGTGAGTCGCGATACGCCAGATGATAAAGAATACAGATTAGAAGCCAAAAATAAGGTAGTAAAAGTTTCAGATCCCGAATTCGCAAAAGAATTTCTAAATTTTCTTATTGACTGGTTACATCTACCGGAAGAAAAAAGAGGTAATATGTTTTTGTTTGTGAAGGAAATGGCAAAAGAACCAAAGTCAAACTTTTCTTTTGAGAAATTATTTGGAGACCAGTATGAGGAGGAAGTCATACTAGAATATGTTAAAAAGTATTCAGAAAAATTAAATAAAAGACAAATTAATTTTTTAAATAAAACCGATAAAAAGGAAATTATATACTTTTTCTCTCAACTTAAAGTTTATGAAGTTGATACACAATTCTTAAAATATACTATCGAAGAGGAAAGAAATAAAAGTGACAATTATATTTCCAATTACGCTGATAAGATTTACAGAGAATCCTTAAGACTTGCTCGTCCTATACAAAAAGAAACAGTTTTAACTTTTAATTTGGTTCCTTTCAGACCGCCTGACAAGTTCTATTATGCCAAAAGTAAATATAAATATCGAAGAAGCATTTTTCATTATTATGATGGAAAGAAAATTGAAATTCCTCCATTCTGGCTTAATCCTGAAGATAAAGTGCTTTTTACTTTCGATCCTATCACTGATAATCACCCCTTCAGAGACATAATAAACGGCGAAGTAAAAGAGGATAATTTTAGTAGAGAAGATCTTAGCATGAACTTTAAAATATTGCTAATCAACGAACATCTCAAGAGGTATTTTTGGAAAAAGGGTTTAAGAAGAGTGCCAGAAAAAAGTCATTACTTTTTCGACGCAATAAAAGAGGACGGTCGATTTGTGCCACGATACTGTTATAGATCAGATGGTAAAAAGATAATGGTTACTGAACCTCTATATAAAGAGGAAGATCCAAATACCTTAGCATTTATTTTTCATAAAAAAAGTGCTGAAATTAGACCCATCTATCTTTGGAACGAATTTTTTATCAAAATTGTTCCAATAAAAATATATTCAGACGATGGTATTACTCCCATTGAAGGACAAAGAAAAGATAGAATTGATAGAACTTATAGGAAACCGCTTTTCAGCAGAAATCCACAGAAAGTAGCGGTAGTGAGATTTTTTGCTGATTATCTTTTTATTTCACAGGAATTTAAAAGAGGAGTTGAAAACTGGTTTGATTTATTCGAGTTTGATCCTATCCTTACCACAGAATTTAGCTGGATACCAAAAACCTATGATATTTCTCAAACAGTACTTGAAGAATATGATTGAAACAACGTGGATTGAAGAGCCGGAACTGTACTTTGCTAATAATAAAGATAGCATTGATCCAAAGATAGGTCTCCTAAAATTTGGACCATACGGCACCTTTAGTCATGATAAAACTCAATCTAAAGTTATACGGGCAGGAGTTATTGCTACAAAAAATTCTGTTATGTTACTTGAATCTTGGTTAGAAAGACTAAGAGAGCGAATTCCGGGAAAATACATTGAATCCGAGAAAAGAAAAGAGATCGATTTCCCAGGATTATCTGTAGAAAAAGCATTAAATTTCGATATTGAAATTGATGACGCATGTATTGAATATATTGATGAAAAAGAGATTGATTCTTTAGAAAAACTTGAAAGAAAAGAACGTGTTGCTGAGTCGTTTAAAATTTATGAACAAAAATTTAAGGATTTAGAAGCAAGTACGGATCCAAATCCAGACCTTGTTCTTCTTCCATTATCTGAAAAATTGCTGAAACTATGTAAAATACCGGACATAGAAAGCGACAATATAATCTACGAGTATAGAACTTTCGACAGCAAAAAATCATATGATGAGTATTTACCTGGATTCGATTTTCACAATGTTATTAAAGTCTTAGGTTATAAATATGGTAATATTGCGACTCAAGTAATCAAACCAAGAACTTTAACCTTTAAAGGAGATCAAACACCCGCCACATTGGCATGGAATTTTGCGGTCGCCGCATATTATAAAGGAACGGGTATCCCTTGGAAACTTGCAAATATTGATGAAGAGACTTGTTATGTAGGTATATCATTTTATCCTGAGATAACCCCAGATAAAAGAGTAATGCGTTCAAGCATGGCACATGTCTATTTGAAGACAGGAGAAAGTCAAGTGATAAGAGGAAAACCATTCAATTGGGATGATACAATGGGTAAAAGTCCATCCTTATCTCAAGAGCTTGCCAATGACATAATTTGTGACGTGATCGATCTTTACAAAAGGCAAAGAAGAGGTGCTCTTCCTAAAAGGGTTGTTGTACATAAAACATCTCATTTCACAGAAGACGAACAACATGGTTTCAATGAAGCACTTGAAAATATTGAAATTGTCGATTTTGTTCACATTATATCAAAGATGAAAATTATGGCGTTTCCAAGAGGAGATTATCCAGCCTTAAGAGGAACAATGGTGATAAAAGGTGATGAGTCACTATTATATACATCGGGTTTTGTTCCCGCGCTGGATACTTATATGGGTGCATCCGTACCACAACCCTTGCTTTTAAGACTCACCAGATTGGAATCTACACCAAAGCAAATAGGAAAAGACATCTTGGCCCTTACAAAACTCGACTGGAATAACGCTGACTTTAATACAAGAGAACCTGTAACTATTTCAGTATCTCAGAAAGTTGGAGAAGTGTTATCAGAGAGCATAGCTAGGGGAATAAAAAATCCACCGTCAAATTATAGATATTATATGTAATTGTGTTAACGATTTGTAGCCGATCCAAATGCCTACGCAAACTTCATAGGTCAAAAAATCGTTAGAAATCTATTTTTGGACCGAAATTCATATAATCTCCAGAAATAACAACATTATTATGCGAAAAGTGTACCATGCGCTGGGCTTGCACATGCACCAGCCGCCGGGGAATATCGAATTACTCTTGCGGGAGAACGAATGGGAAGCGAAGCAGATCGTTTTATGTTACGAACGCCCGTTGAAGTATGTGAAGCGGTATGCGGGTATTGCAAAGGTGCATCTCGGATTTTCCGGGATATTGCTCGATCAACTCTTGGATGAGAAGATCATACAAGCGTTTTCCGCAACGGTCGACCTGAGGAGGATGGTGCGTGAATACCCATCGGTACCAGGGATAGAATTCCTCGGCATGGGCTACTATCATCCCCTTTTCCCGTTAATTCCTATGGAAGACTGGGAACCACAGATACTGAAATGGAAGCAGCGAGCAGAAGAGCTCGGATTCCATGCGAATGGGTTCTGGCCGCCGGAGATGGGCTTCGCAATGGAGATGATCCCGGTGCTCGAAAAAACGGGCTTCACCTACGTGGTCGTGGATAACGTGCATGTCAAACCGGTTAAAGGCGATTTGAAGCGAGAAGAGCTCAGTTACAAACCCCATATCGCCACGTATAACGGTGCGGAGATCATCGTCATTCCCCGGGACAGAGATATCAGCAACGCTCAGGAGAGTGGCTTGAATCCCGAATGGTTTGAGCATGAAGTGATGCGGAAAACTGAGAAATGCGACGGAAATTGCCTCGTGACCACATGGTCCGATGGCGAGAACGGTGGGTGGTTCAGGCAGACGCACGAACCTTCAGGCTTTTGGGGCTATTTCTTCGCGCCCTATATCGAGAAGGTTAGAAGTGGTGCGATCCGCATCGAGCCCATCACCGTAAGTGAGTTTATCAAAGAGAATCCACCTGGGGATTATGTCCATGTTCAAACGGGTGCATGGAACGTTGCCAACACGAGTGGGTATGATTTCTGCCAGTGGCAGGGCTCGGAAACGCAAAAAAAAGGGCTAGAAGAGATTTGGAGCGTGAGCAAACAATTTCATGAGCTCGAAAAATCAGGAAAGCTGAACGAAGCGATGCGCGACAGAATAGAGGAGCTGATATTGCGAGCGGAAACCAGTTGTAACTTCTTCTGGGGTGATGCATGGGTCCATCGGGTTTATGAGGATACAAAAGAAGCGAAACGGTTAATGGATAGAATAACGGTTCCGGGAAGTTAAGATGCATCTCACTAGTAGAAAGGAAGCTGAGCGCTCGGTAAAAATTCTGATGGGTTCTGTCTGAGGATTTTATAAAACAATGATCAACGAAGAGGAATTACTAACAAGCACAAAGAGGATAATCAAGGACGCTTCGGTGGAGAACGGAGCAATCGTTGCTGCGAATTCGGATAAACCCTATTATCCACGTGATGTTTCGCCCTATCGCTACGTCTGGGTGAGAGATGCCGCATTTACCTGCGTGGCTGCTGACCTCCTCGGCATAGCAATCCAGGAAGATTTTTTCCAGTGGTGTTTAGAGCGGGCGGAAGGATTTGACCGAGAAGGTATTTTCCTGCAGAAGTATTATACCAATGGTGCAAAAGCAAGTGACCAATTCCAGCCTGACCAGACGGGCACGTTATTATGGGCAGTCTGGCACCATTACTCCTACCGGCGGCGGCTCGAAGATGCACGTGAGTTCAAAGATTTGATTGTCAAGGCTGCAGATGGCATCTGTAACCGCTGGTACCGGACTCACTTTGTGGTGCAGACTTACGACTTGTGGGAAGAGCGAAGCACGTTCCCTGACCTCGAGGACAATCATACCTATTCACTCGCTGCATGCGCGAGAGGGCTGCGATGCGCAGATGCGATGCTCGACACGGAAACTGAAGGCGATAAGAAGAGATGGCTGAGGTGTGCTGAGGAGATGGAAGAGAGGATAAATAAGGGCTACAATGCGAAAAAGGGCTATTTTATGAGGACTTTTGGGATGCTAAATGACGAAACGGTTGATGCCTCACTGCTCGGATTAGTATATCCCTTTGAGGTCTTCACTACCGATGAGCCGCGGATGGTGAGTACGGTCCGTGCGATGGAACAGAAGATCATAGAACATGGTGGTGTGCATCGATACGAGAAGGATGTGTATGATGGGTGGACGCAGGCGGGTGTGTTGCGATCTAAGGGCGCGGGTGCATGGCCTCTGCTCAATTTCTGGCTCTCGATCTATTATGCATTGAAGAGAGAAGCAGCAAAGGCGAGGCAGTACCATGAATGGGTGTTACAGCGGTTAGATAGTCCCTACATTCCTGAGCAGATCTTTGATAATTCGCTCCAGAGATCGGTTTGCCCACTCGTCTGGTCACATGCGATGTTTGTTCTCTCGACCCACTATTTAACAACCGAGAGCGTTTGGTAAGCCATGAGGTTAAGCATCGACCTCCAACCAGTGGAGAATAACAATCCTGCGCTGACCCGGCATGCGATTCTCAAGACCCCTCAGGCTTCATGGTCACAGTCAGTTTTTTCGGTTCCGTTCGGCAACGCAATCATTCCTAACCGGGATTACCCGTATGAAGGGCTCTCTGTGTTGATAAATGGCGAGAATTATCACTTCCTCGACGGACTGGCAGTGGGAGTGAAGAAGGATGGCGAATATGTGGCGCTTGCAGCACAGAACGTGACCGTTTCGCCATGGAAGATGAGTTACTCCTACGGAAATGAAGCAGAGCACGTAAATCTCGCGGCCAGTTACTATTTGATGAATATCGGACCAAAGCACAACGGTTGTACAGCTTGTTTTTTGCTTGAAACCGATACACGAAGCCCTTACCGGGTGGTCATCGAGCCACTCGTGGATATACGACACATGTATGAGCCTTCAGCACCGGAACGGCATTCTTGTCAGTTGTTACCTGATGGGATGCTGATCCAGCGGGATGACAAATTCCTTTCGATTAGAACACCGCATAAATGTGCGGTTAGAGCATGGAAGAAAGTGGTCGAGTGGTGGTATAAACTCGGTTCGGGCTTCAGGGAAAAAACTGAGGGCGGTGTGGTATTCAGAGGCGAGGTAAGGAAGCCGGTATCGTTAGGTGAGTTTGAGATTCCACTCGATAATACCTTCACTGCGTTGCTTGTTATCTCCTGCAGCAATTCTGAATCAGAGCTGGAATGGTTGCATGAACGCGGAAACGATTTGAGAAGCAATGAGGTTGAGGAGGAAAAGAGCGCAGAAGAACTCGTGAAATCACTTGGTTTAAAAGACAGTGCAGTTGCGTTTCGCGCACTGGGACTGTCCAGATTCGGCATGTATGTGGCTGATAAATTTTTCTACGAAGCGGGAGATTTTTGGTTCAGAACGCCCTGGTTCAGGGATCAGTTTGAAGGAATCATAAATAACATCGAGACGTTGATTCGCATGGGACATGCCGAGCGGATAAAGCATATTATCCTCCATTCGTTCGAATATCAGGATCCTCAGGGGAGAATACCAAATAGATTCCCGGAAAGAGCGCAGGAGAAATTGGATTATAATAATGCGGACGCCACGCTGCTCGCAGGTATCGCTGCAGGCGAATTGCTCAAGCGGAACTGGGATGAGGAGCTCGCGAACCTGATTGTACAACGGACTGAGTATACCATCTCGCGATTCAAAACGAACGAGGTGAAGGTGATAAATGGCGCTCCGGTTCTGCACGAAAATGGGCTTGTTTCGGCCGTTCCCTGGCATTCGTGGACGGATTCCAAGCGCCTGGTGGAGATGAACGGGAGAAAGATGAACGTCTCGGTGCGAATACCTGATTCGTGGTGTGTCATACGGGATGAAAACGAGCTGAACAAGCCAACCTTCTTCCTGCCGGAGATCAATGCGCAATGGATAACAATGCTGAGAGGCTGTGTGGAGATCGCCAGGCGGAGCAAAACAGAAGAAGCGAGCTTTTCGGCAGTCTTAGAGAAAGCTCGTATGAGCTTCAAGAAGGTATTCTGGGATCGCGAAGCTGAGAGTTTATACAACCTTGTCACGATGGATGGGGCAACTGATAAAACGCTGGGTTCCCCAGCCGTTGTCGCGGTCTCCTTACTGGTGGACGAAAAAATCTTCTCTCGCCAGGAAGTGGAGCACTTCATCGCAGGCGTGAAAGCCCATCTGCTCGTGGAACGGAATGGACTTCCTTTTGGGATGCTCGTGAAGAACTCCTCCAAGCGAACGTATTATGGCGATGCGGAATACCATGAGGCAGTCGTCTGGCCACGCGATACACCTTACCTCATACGACTTCTGCGTTATGCTGGCGCACCTGAAAAAGGAACGGTGGACGGCTTACTGAGGTCGAATGTACATCACCAGATGAACGAGGGCTTCGTGTTTTACAACAGTGAGTTATTTAGCCCGGATACTGGTGCACTGGTGCCGGTGAAGAATCCAATTCAATTCTGGTCGCAATGGGTGGACCCGTACCTCGAGGGTTCGTTTTGAGCACGATGCCCCGTGCCGCACCGGTCATGCAGCTTCGAAAATATTTATTCGTAGAATATTAACCTTTGGTTGAGGTAACCAGCTTTTTATGGCAACATCAACCTATGCGAAGGCGACGACCTTATATCCATATCTGAAGAATGAGATTTTTCCTCAGCTTGCGCCACCACCATATGGAAGACTCAAAATAACACGACTCTCCTATCAAAAGCCCGTTTATCTCTTCTCTGAGTGGACAAAAAGGATACAAGTGGTGGGAAAGGTATTCGAAACTGAGCTTCTCTCCTCGGAAGAAGCATGGCAACGGACTGAACGGGAATATTTCAATTTAAAACAGCTCCGTGAAAAATTTGGTATGAATAACGGCAGGTATCGGGTTGTCGCTCCTTTAGGTAAAAATAAAGAGCTTTCTGCATTGCTCGTAACGGATAGGGCGCCGGGTAAAATACTCGATTTCTATATAGCCGATGCGATTTATGGACACCAATCGAAGCGGCTTTTTGAAAAGTTAAGCTCGTTAGCCCGGTTTTTTGTCAAGCTCCATCGTAATACCGAGCTCGACAGATCTGTTTCCTTAGAGCTGCCCCGAGCGTATCTGGATAATTTACTACAGTCGTTGAGCAAAGGGCCTTTAGATGCCGCTAAAAGAACTGCGATTGAAAGTTACGCGGCGAACTGGTGGGAGAAAGAGGGTATGTTTACCGACCACGAGGTAATCGTTCATGGCGATGCCACACCCACGAACTTCTTTTTACCGCATCGCGAGGTGATAGGCATCGATGTGGACAAAATGAAACGGGCGGATCGCTGCTGGGATTTGGGGTTTATCCTCGCGGAATTAAAGCACCACTTCATGTGGCGCATGGGCGATGGCTGGGCTGCTGAGCCGTATATCGGTCATTTTTTATGGGAGTACGCCATTACGTATCAGAACGAGCAGTTTTTTTATACGATGACGCGCAAGATTCCTCTTTACATGGCGTTAGGTTTATTACGGATTGCCCGAAATACATGGTTGGACGAACCGCATCGAAAGAATTTGATACGGGAGGCGAAGCGATGTCTAAAATACGGGCTGTGATCTTTGATTGTTATGGTACGCTCGTTGATATCTATACCAACGAAGGCAAGGAAGAGGTTTTCCAGTATCTTGCACGGTACTTGCAGTATTACGGGGCAACCATCGGTGCCGAACAATTAAAGTCCGCCTATGAACTCGAGAGGGAACGGTATCTCAAGACAAGTAATGAACGCTATCCAGAGTTGGACATTGAGATGGTCTTTGCCACGATCCTCCAGAAAGAGGGCATTAATAATCCATTTCTGGCTGAATCTTGCTGTAAGCTCCGTCGCGTTCTCACTCGCGAACGATTTCAACTGTTTCCTGATACGCTTCCCGTGTTACGGGAGATGAAGAGAGAGGGGTATCCCCTTGCCATGGTCTCGGATGCCCAGAAAGTGTTTTACTTTGAGGAGGTGAGGACCTTAGGGCTCGATCAGTTCTTCGATCATCTCATTGTCTCCACTCAATTCGGCTTCAAAAAGCCTGATCCTCGCCTTTTTACAATTGCCTGTGACCTCTTAGAAATTCCTCCCGCAGAGGCAGTTTATATCGGCGATAGCGCGGAAAAGGATATAAAAGGCCCCAAGGATATCGGGATGCAGATGATACTGCTCAACCGGAGTTCTGATGAGAACCCTCAGGATCCCGGACCTGATTACTCTACAAAAAACCTCTGGGAAGCCTGGGAATGGATTAAAGGACGAGGTAGATCTTAATGCCATGCGTCCGCGTCTCCAGTACGTGAAGGGTACCAGCTACACAGATGCTGCATTCTTATATAGAGAAAGCACAAAAGGTTTGAATAGCTACCACCATAGGTGGTTAGATAAGGATGCACTAAGCGACATGGGGAATGGGAGCGAAAAGAGCATGGTAAAGAAGAGCATCTGCCTCGCATTTGAGGTTCATCAGCCGTTCAGGCTCAAAAAAGACTTTTTCTGGACCAAACAGATGTTCAGGAGAGGCTTGAAGAGCACGGATCTCTTCGATTATTACTTTTCCGAAGCTGATAACCGGGAAGTATTTGAGAAAGTAGCGCGAAAATGCTACTGCCCGACGAATGAGCTGATAAGGAGGCTGA
>RXIE01000119.1 GCA_004212135.1 Candidatus Methanophagales archaeon ANME-1-THS
CGAGATGAGGCGAATCGAGCACCAGGACGATTTGAAAGGGTATACCAAGTTGGCGCTCGTCGATGCCACGGTTCCCGGTGCAAACAATCCCCTGCCTCCTGAGGGCAAGGTGCACATCATCATAGACCACCATGCAGCGAATGATAAGAAGAAGATAGATGCTGATTTCCTGGACGCCCACGCTGAGGATGGTGCGACCTCAACGACGATGACGAGGTATCTCCGGGATCTGGAGGTGCCGGTGGATAAGGTGCTCGCAACCGCTCTTCTGTATGGCATACGAACTGATACCAATGCCTTTAAACGAGAGACGAACCAATCGGATTTTTTCGCCGCGGCGTTTCTCCATTTGAAGGCGGATAAAGATCTTTTAGACCGAATTGAGAACCTGCCCATGTCCACTGAGATGCTCAATGTAGTCGGGGAAGCGATATTGCATAAACGGATAAAGGGGAGCTATTTAATCACCAATGTAGGCGTGGTGGCGAATCGAGATGCGATACCGCAAGCCGCGGATTATCTGCTCAATCTGGAAGGGATCTCAACGGTCGTGGTCATCGGGCTCTACGAGGATAAGATCATCGTCTCCGGGAGGAGCAAGGATATCCGGGTGAATATGGAAGATGCGTTCGTCCGTGCATTTGGAGGCATAGGCTCTGCAGGCGGACACGCAACGATGGCAGCGGCACAGATACCGCTCGGTATCTTCAGCGGGCTGAAGGAGAAGGATACCATCGTCCAGCTGGTCGATGACGCGGTATCAAAACGATTTCTCTCGGTTTTGCAAGAGGAGAAGAGCGGATAAAACGGGTTTTTAAAGTTCCAGGCTCAGATTTTTACCATCTGCGCGTGCGGCACACCGTCCACGAAGAGGATATTAACCTCCTCGATAAAGTGATTATCCAGGGCGCATTGTATTGTTCGTTTACCCACCAAATTCGCGATAGTCGCGTGCTTCAAGGACTGTACCACCTCGCTCTCAGTTGCCACTTCGCCTTTATAAAATACTTCTGAAATAGTAAGAGAGAGCCCGCCTTCCTCGAACCTCAGCCCAACCAACTCCGTATCGCAGATCGCCACGAGTAATCCCGAGCCGTAGTTATACTCCTTTATGTATATTCTTTTCTCTTCGCCCACAATAAGATAGATTAGGTTTAAGATTAAAAGGTACTAATGTCCTAGCTGTAGAGCAGCTCAGCACAGAGGGGGTGAACGGAAAAGGGCTCGTAGCTTAGCATGGTCAGAGCGCTCGGCTGATAACCGAGAGGTCCGGAGTTCAAATCTCCGCGGGCCCATCAACACGTTTTCTTTTTACAAAAGAGAACTAAGCCCTTACAGGGCTTGCGGGTAAGCCCCTCCTGTAAACCCTTTCAGGGTTTTCGGGGACGTGGGCGGAGCCCACGATGCGGGGGCACGGGCGGAGCCCCACATGCTCAAAGAAAAGAAGAGGAAAAGATCGTTTATTAACAAGAGTAAAGGGGAAGTAAAGAAAAATGGGGATCGAGACGAGGGTGATTTTGATCTCGCCGGATTCAGAGATAACGCCAAGCCAGTTGAAGGGTAAGATTCTGTCCATGATCAGCGAAGATGCACGCAAGGCCGGTGTCAAGGTCAAGGAGACGTGCTTTGGTGCGTTTATAGAAGGGGAGGAAGAGAACGTGCGAGCGATCATCGATGAGGTAAGGAAGATGGATAAGAATGGTATATTCTCAAAGCCGCGCGGGTTTCCAATCGGTGATCATCGAATCTGCCGCGCAACGAGAAGAGGAGGACCGAGACCCGGGTTTCACCAGTTAGAACTTGAATATGCGTTACTACCACGAGTACGAGAAGCATTGAACAAATTAGAACGTGAGAAGGGAAGATGAGTGAGAAGGGAGACGAGGTGATCACCGTGAGTGAAGATGAGATCAACGAGGAGGAAAGTGTATTTCACAAGAAACTGAAGCTTAAGCTGAAGGATAAGGGGAAAGAGGGCAGGATACTGTTCCTGAAGGATTATCTGGATTACCTCATGAGGGAGAATAAAACGATTCCACCCGATTTCCCAACCTTTGTGCGGGAGATCATGGGGCTTGATGAACGGGGCGGGTTTATCCATATACGGATATGGCACGAGAACAGCGAGCTGGTCGAGTTTGCAAGGAAGAAGGGGTACGAGTACAGAATAGATATGTATGATTAGCGGTGGATTCTTAGTGGGCGAGGCTCTGGTGGGAGAAGAGCCGGAGATAGCGCATATCGATCTCATCATAGGCAATAAGAGAGATGCTGCGGGTTTAGCCTTTGCAACTTCATTTGCACAGCCACGACAGGGGCACACGCCCATTCTTGCCGTTGTTCGACCGAATCTTCCTGTTAAGCCGTCCACGCTCCTCGTCCCAAAGGTGAGCATTCGGAACCTTCAGGATGCAGAAAAGATCTTCGGGCCTGCTCAAAGTGCGGTTGCCAAAGCGGTGGTTGATGCGGTCGAGGAGGGCATCATACCGAGAGCGGAAGTTGAAGAACTTGTGGTTATCGTCTCGGCGTTCATTCACCCGCGAGGTAAGGATTACCAGCGGATCTATCGCTACAATTATGCCGCGACAAAGCTCGCACTCACGCGAGCAATGCAGCAGTTCCCGTGCATCGATAAGATTTTAGAGGAGAAAGATAAATCTATACATGCTATGATAGGATTCAGAATGAACAATCTGAAGAAACCACCGTACCTGGAGGTTGCATTGGATATTCCAGACTGGAGAAGGGTAGAAGGGATTATCCGTGCCTTACCACGAACTGACGCGCTCATCATAGAAGCGGGAACGCCGCTTATCAAGCGATACGGCGTGGAAGTGGTGCAGAAGATACATCAGTTGAGGCCTGAGACGGTTGTGGTTGCTGATCTCAAGACGCTGGATACGGGCAACTTGGAAGCGAGAATGGCCGGCGATGCAACTGCTGATGTGGTGGGCTTTTCGGGCCTGGCACCGTTGGAGACGATGGAGAAGTTTATCGAGGAGTGCAAGAAGGTCGGGGCACTCTCGCTGATGGACACACTCAACGTGCATGAACCGCTCGAAGTACTTACGAAGTTGCCTGTGAAGCCGGATATCATCGAATTGCACCGTGCAATAGATATCGAGAAAACCCAGAACCTGGAGAGCGAATGGGGCGATATCAAGCTGATTAAGCAGGTCTGCGAGAACAAGATCCTCGTCGCCGTGGCGGGCGGCGTACGCGTGAGCAAGGTCGAAAAAGCGCTCAATGCGGGTGCGGATATCCTCGTCGTGGGGAGAGCGATTACCGTTGCGAAGGATGTGAATGGCGCGGCACGAGCGTTCCTCCAGAAGATGGGTGTGGAAGAGGTGGATCAGTTCCGCATTATGACCGATTTCTAAATTACGTTTTTTCGCGAGAAAAACCGGACATACTCGGGCTTGCGACGGGTTGATGTCACGGGTGGTGTAGGCGTTGACGCTGGTGGTCCCGCACGCTTTATCCGCGAGAGATCAGATGTCAAACGCGCCGACCACTCCTGATCTCCAGTTTTAGCCTGTCTTTACGAGGTAGAAGCCATCGGTGGATCGCTGGTATCCTTGAAGCCCGTGGAAGAGATGAAGCCCAAACACTTTTCCCGTTTTTGCATCTATCTGTACCGTAAAGGATAGTTTCACGGTTGGCGTCTCTGAATCGCCTACCACTTCATAAACCGGGATACCCGCTACCTCAGTACGTTCCGTCGCTGCAATTGTTATTTGGCTCCCTTCAAATCTTCTTTGGGCAAAGGCTCTTGCAATCTCCTCGGCCTTCCCCTTATCTATAAATTCCACACTCATTTTAACCAACTAATAGCTCCCTTTAATATAAAAGCTTAGGTTTTTGTGTCACCCCGGACTGGCTCACTGAGCTAGACGATCGTCTCTTTCTTGTACCGGTAAAACCGATGTTTCAGAACCTCCTTCTCCGATTCGATAATAAGCTCTAATAAGTGGTTGTTTACCTCACGTTCCCGGTTCAGGATCTTACTCGCATCATCGATCGTGAGCCCTTTACCCGCGAGCGCAAGTAAGGCAGCCGTTCCAGAGGTTGCAATCAACTCCGCGGCCTTTTTTGCCTCGTTTGCTAACCTGCTCGCTTTTTTACGTTTGCCCTGGTCTTTACCTACCACTCGTCTCACCTCACGCTCATCTGCTTTTAACGCACCGATCATCTTTGATTCACATACCGGGCAGTGCAAACTCGCCGGTTCTATCTCGTGTATTCTTCTCACTGCGGTATACGACCAGCAATTGGTGCAGACGAAGGTTAGCGATTCGTCCAGCAGCCGGGCTTTCACATAGCTCAGGATCACCCGATGCATCCGCTCAGGTGGAATGAGCTCGTATCCCCTCGTTATTACTTCTGCGATTCCGGCAATCGGGCTGGCCTCTTCTGCTTTTAGTACCGTGATCGTGAGCTCACCAGCAGCGAGCTGTTTGAAGAGCTGGACGGTCAAGGGGATATCCACATCGCTATTTTGAGCCTCTCGCAACGCCTCTTCGAAGACCGCGGAACCTTCAAAGCTCCTTATTACGTTATCCAGGTCGAAGTCGCTCAGCGATGCATCCGTTGCGAGCGCGCCGAATCGCCTCGCCACATGGATAAACCGCACTTTAAATAATCTGCTGCGGACTAATGCGTTCAATGCGAGCTTCTCGATCGGTTTGGCTGCTAACTCAAGGATAAGCTCTTTAACATCGTCGAGCGCGAGCTCGGTATCCTCGATCTTCAGCATGATCCGGTACGGGTCTTGTTGCACGCCCACAGGAGCTCCGATCTGGTCAGAGAGCACGGACGCGAGGATCATAGCCAGGGTTCTATTTGCGAGGAGCCCAAACGAGCAGTGCAAGATGATATACTCCTTCCATCGTTCGAGGGTCAAGAGCTCATCAGTCGGTACGGGATAACCTCGTTTCACATGCTCGATCACCTCGTTCAAGGCTCTCGTGATCGTCTCCATGCTCGTGGGATAGCGCGTTATGAGCTCCGTTCCTATCCTCTCAGCCGTGTTACCACCTCTGAGCTCCGCTTCCACACGGCCACGAATCTTCCCGACCTCGTCCGCTATAGCAAAAGGAACCGGGATCTCTTCGCCTGCCCAGCTCGGAATAGCGCCCGTTGGGTCTTCCTCAGGCTTTACATAGATTCGATCACCATACACGTGCAATATCTTCCACACTCGGCCGCCTTCTATAAACTTGTTCCCGGGCGTGCCGTATTCCGCAACAAACGCTTCATCTAAAACGCCGACCGGGTTGTCATCTTCAGTAATGACCAGGTAATGTCGTTCCTCCGGAATCATGGAGAGATGCTCGAAATAATACGAATAGAGCGCTTTTATCCGCTGGGGTCTGAGAAAGGCTCGGTCTTCGGCTGAGAACCACACGAGCCGTGGCATTCGGGCATGCATGTAGTGCAACACGCTGACCAACTCGTGTTCCTCGAGGTCTTGATACGGATATGCTCGTTTTAATAAGCTCAAGGCCTCGTCAAAGCTCCATCTTCGTTTCGCGAGAAGCAAGCCTGCTAGTTGATGCGCTAACACGTCAAGCGGTTTCCGATGGATATCCGCGGGTTCTAAATCCTCTGCAAGAGAACGGCGAGCAATGACCAGTGCCTCTAAGGCATCATCTGAATCCTGTACCACGATCGCACCGTGCGCAATACCGCCAATTTTATGCCCGCTTCGACCAATTCGCTGGAGGAGCCGGGTTACCTGACGTGGTGAGTTATACTGAATCACGAAATCCAACCTCCCGATATCAATTCCCAATTCTAATGAACTCGTGCAGATAATCCCATGCAACGTGCCTTCCTTCAGGCCTCGTTCAACCGTGATGCGCGAGAGCTTGGAGAGCGAGCCATGATGAACACCCACGGGTAAAGCCCTTACCGGGCTTGCAGGGTCGTAGTGGGGAGCCAAATTCAAGTCCCACACGCGAAACCTGCTCCCGAGGATCTCGGCTATCGAACGAGTATTCGTGAAGAGCAAGGTCGATTTGTGCGCTTCAATAAGCTCTTTCATCAACCGTAACCGCGCTGCGACTTCGGGATAGGTATACAGCTCCTCAGCCAGTTTATAATCACGCGAGTCTGCTTTTGGATAATAAACCGCGACCTGCATTGCCCGGGCTACCGGGACAATAATAATCTCACACGCTCGTTTCGACCCAACCAGGAATTGTGCCACTTTATCGGGCGTGCCTATCGTAGCGGATAGGCCGATAATCTGGAAATCGCCATTCTTCAAGTCGCGTAGCCGCTCTAATGCAAGTGCGAGTTGCGAACCGCGTTTGTCAATCGCGAGCTCATGTACCTCATCGACGATGACCCACCTGACCGAGGCAAGATGTCGCCGCATCAGCTTACCGGGCAGTATTGCCTGCAGGGTCTCCGGTGTGGTGATTAAGATATCTGGTGGAACTACTGCCTGAGCTTCTCGTTCACTACTCGAGGTGTCTCCATGCCTCACCCCTAACCGCAGGTCAAGTCGTTTACACCACCACTGCAATCGTTCAAGCATGTCCCGGTTCAACGCCTTCAGCGGTGTTATATACAGAACTTTTATGCCCGGCACTCGCTCTGTTTCGATTAACGCATTGATAATTGGTAGAAATGCCGCTTCGGTCTTCCCTGTTGCGGTCGGTGCGATCAATAATACATTCTTTCCCTCAATGATCAGAGGAATAGCTCTGCTCTGGGGCTCTGTGGGGGCTGAAAACCCCCTTTCCTCAATGGCTTTTTGGATCGGACTCGCAAATGCGGAGAATACACCGGGTGGCATTTCTGTTTTTTATTGTATAAAAATAGCAGTATATACATTATAATTAAAAGCTGGTAATTAAAAGCTGGCAGCTAACAAAAAATATGTGGAACTGCTCTGGGGGTCATTATATAAAAGTGATAATGGATGAGATTTTCGACACCTAAGGAATTGAAGAGGTTACAAAAATGGCTTGGTATGATGGTTTAACTGATGAACAAAGACCTATCGTTGGTTGTGATTCAGAGAAGTCAATTAGACTTTTAGCAGGTCCAGGAACAGGTAAGACAAAATGCCTGATTCACCGTGTTGCATATTTAGAGGAAGAGAAATCGGCTAAAAATCAAGATATAGTGGTTATAACCTTTACACGTGCTGCGGCTCATGAAATTCGTGAACGATTAATAAAGGAGCTAAAATTATCGAAAGATGATCTTCCTGCTGCTCGCACTTTACATTCTTATGCCTTAGCGATGATGATGCTGCGACCCATATTCAATGACATAAAAAGACCTTTAAGAATTGCTGATGATTACGAAGAGAAGAGGATAATTATTCCTGAGCTTGCAAAAATGTTAAACACGAATCCCACGGGGGTAAAAACATTATTGGAAGAATATAACGCCGCATGGAATACTTTATCAATAGATAACCCTAATTGGAGAGAAACAAATCGAAATATTGAGTTTGAGGAAAAACTCGAAATATTACAGCAGTTTTATAGTTTTACGCTTAGAGGGGAACTTCCATACAAATTTAAAGACATGCTAGAGGGGGAGCCGATTATTGCAAGAGAAATAGCCCCTCTTTATCTACTTGTTGATGAATATCAGGATTTAAATAGATGTGACCAAGCGGTTATTTATGCTTTAGCTGAAGCAGGTTCAATAGTCTTTGTTGCGGGTGACGATGACCAGAGCATATATGTTAAGTTACGCCATGCCAACCCTGAGGGTATTAGGCGTTTTCCCGAAAGATTCGCCCCGTGTGAGCCATTTAAAATAGAATTATGTAGAAGATGTCCAAGAAAAGTTATAGATGCTGCAAATAAGCTGATCAGTAATGACAGGGATAGAGAAGAGAAAAAATTAAAGCCACAACCAGACGCTCCGGAAGGTAATATCAGGGTTTTAAATTTCAAAGGGCCACGACGAGAAGCAGTTGGGATCGCGAATATATGTCAGGGCTTACATGCTCATTACGGCTATAAATGGTCTGATATTCTTATCCTGCTTTCAAGAGGGCGTTTGGGAAACTTAATCGAAGAAGAATTAGATAATAGTGAGATACCTTTTGTAAATGTTGAGAACAAAAATTCCTCTCGATAATGATGCAGTTAGATTATCATATTCTGAATTGAGACTGCTCAGCAATGAGTACGATGCATTGGCTCTAAGAACATGGTTTGATCTTCAAGCAGGTATAGGAAGTTCTGCTGTTGAAGCTTTGCGTGAGTTGTGCAGTGAAAATAGTGTTGCCTTAATAGAGGGTGCCAAGGGACTTTCTTCGGGAGAATACAATCTACCAAGATTTGGAAGTAGAATCGTATCTGCTTGGCAAAGACTTGCTGAAAGGTTGGAGGAACTAAAAGGGGTGCAAGAAGAGCTTTTAGCACTTGTCGAACTGCTATTTGGTGCTAACCATGATAGTAACCCGACAATGGAGAAGATATATAAATTTTTAACTCATTTAATCCAAGAAGAAAATGTCGAAAATGTGAACGATATGATAACAATGCTTCAAACCACGGAGTTTGAAATAGAGCATACGGATGAAGATTTACAAGATGCTGTAAGGCTCATGACAATGCACAAAGCAAAAGGTCTTGAAGCACCTGTGGTGATAGTTCCAGGACTGGAAAACGATTTAATGCCAGGTTCTGAGGACATAGAGGCTATTAATGAGAAAAGGCGACTGTTATACGTATCTATTACCAGAAGTAAGGAAGTGCTGATGCTTACACACTGCACCTATAGAACTGGACCAGGGGCATATATGGGTGTTGGTGGCGGTGAAACTCAGAAGAAGAAAAGTGATTTTTTAAACGAGATGGGTTTTAACCGTTCTTTTCCTGCCGATGATGAAAATACTGGGGATTTTAGGGATACCGGAGAATGGCTTTAGAAGCCATATATCTCAAAAAAGAGATATAACATAATGGTACTAAAGTTAAAAAAGGAGGCAATAAGGGATGCCAGTCGATAAAACGCCTAATAAAAAGTATGTCGAACTCATCTGGCATGAGAAGTATGATGACTATGAGAAAGGCGAGAAGATACCAATTGAAAAACCGAACCTTCCTTTTCAAGTTGTGGAAACAGTAAACAAGCCTTTCATACATAT
>RXIE01000120.1 GCA_004212135.1 Candidatus Methanophagales archaeon ANME-1-THS
GATTGCGATCTCGGAAGCGGTATTTCCCCTGCTCAACCGCGAGGAGTTGAAGCAAAAGGCGAGGGAGGTCTTTCAGAAGCTCAGGGATGCATCATTCTTTATTGAATACGATGATGCAGGCAGTATCGGGAGGAGATATCGCCGCCAGGATGAGGTAGGCACGCCGTATTGCATTACCATCGATTACCAGACGCTGGAAGACGATACGGTGACTGTACGGGAACGAGATGCGATGACCCAGGTTCGTATTCCGATCGCGAAGCTCGAAGAGGTATTGGCATAGTCTTTTTTCCGGGTAGTGAGTTTATTCGGCCTTGTATGTACCCTGTCATCAACTACTGGTTAATCCAGTTGCATACCCTGCAGCTTTATATATGTATATTTTTATACTCCAGAGTACATTAATGCACATCGAGGTGAGAAGATGGACATGAAAGCGAAGATCGTGCTTGATGAAGAAGAGATTCCGAAGAGCTGGTACAACATCCAGGCAGATATGCCCTCGCTACCCGAGCCACCGCGCAATCCGATGACGAAGGAGCCACTGAAACCGGAGGATATGACGCCGATTTTCCCGATGGAGATCATACTGCAGGAAGTGAGCACCGAGCGATGGATCCCAATCCCCGAGGAATTGAGGGAGATGTATCGGCTCTGGAGACCGACGCCACTGTATAGGGCAAAGCGATTGGAGGAGAAACTGAAGACCCCGGCGAGGATTTATTACAAATGGGAGGGTGTGAGCCCGCCCGGGAGCCACAAGCCAAATACCGCAGTTGCACAGGCGTATTATAACATGAAGGAGGGAATAGAACGGTTAGCAACAGAGACGGGTGCAGGTCAGTGGGGTTCCGCGCTCGCATTCGGGTGTATGCTCTTTGGATTAAAGTGCACAGTTTATATGGTCGGTGCGAGTTACGACCAGAAACCGTACCGGAGGATTATGATGGAGACGTGGAATGGCGAAGTGTACCGCAGTCCGAGTAAGAATACCGCGTATGGGCGGAAGGTTTTAGCAGAGGACCCGAATACACCGGGCAGTTTAGGGATTGCGATCTCGGAAGCGGTGGAAGATGCCGCCACGCACGACGATGCGCACTACTCCATAGGTTCGGTTCTGAATCACGTGATATTACACCAGACGGTCATAGGCGTGGAGGCGAAGAAGGCATTCGAGCAGCTTGGTGAATATCCCGATTTTATCTGTGGCAATGTAGGCGGCGGCAGCAACTTCAGTGGGGCTTGTTTTCCCTTTGTAGCGGACAAGCTCACGGGTAAACGACCGGACCTGAAAGTAGTTGCCTGTGAGCCGATGGCATGCCCCTCATTGACGAAGGGGCTCTACGCCTACGACTTTGGCGATTGCGCTGGGATGGCACCCATATTGATGATGCATACCCTGGGACATACCTTTATTCCTCCACCAATTCATGCGGGTGGGCTGAGATACCATGGGGACGCGCCGTTGCTCTGTAAGTTAGTGAAGGACGGCTGGATCAGTGCGGCTGCGTATCATCAGACTGATGTGTTCAGGGCTGCAAAATTGTTTGCCGAAGCGGAAGGGCATATCATAGCACCGGAATCCGCGCACGAAGTGAAAGCGGTCATCGATGAGGCATTGCGATGCAAGAAAGAAGGAAAGGAAGAGGTAATATTCTTCAATAACAGTGGTCACGGACATTTTGACCTCGGCGCATACGATGCATTCCTGCAGGGGAAACTGGTGGACTATGAGTATCCTGTGGAGCTGGTCAAGCAGGCACTGGCCAACTTGCCGAAAATACCGTAATGGAGAAGAGAACCTTAACGAACAGCGTCCGGATCGTGAATATCCCATTCAGCCCTCTTGAAGTATACTCGAAGATACGGAGCGTCTCAGACAAGAGTTTCCTCCTCGAATCAGTCGAGGGCAGGGAGAAGATCGCACGGTATTCCTTTATTGGCTTCGACCCGCTCCTGGAATTCAAAGCGAAGGGGAGAGAAGTGGAGATCAATGGCGAGCGGTGCACCGTCACAGACCCCTATGAGGAGATGGCACGTGTCCTTTACTCGTTTGATTGTGGGCGAGTAGGGACATTGCCCTTCTCAGGTGGTCTCGTCGGGTTCTTCTCGTACGACATCGTTCGATTTTTTGAGCATCTCCCTTCTACACTTCCTGATACGTTAGGATGCCCCGATGCCCATTTCATCATACCCACCTACCTGCTCTGTTTCGATCACCTGAGGAAGGAAGTGATTCTCGTCTCGTACCAGAAGGAGAAGATTAAGATAGAAGAGCTTGTGGGGAAGGGAAGAGGGGACCTCGATGAATTTGTGGTATCCAGCCATCAGGCAGACCAAGGAAAAGCGGAATTTGAGTCAGCCGTATTACGAGCGAAGGAGTATATCCGAGAAGGGGATATATTCCAGGTCGTCCTTTCGCGAAGGGTTGCATCGAGTTATACCGGCGACCCTCTGAATTTTTATAAGACCCTGCGCGCAACAAATCCGTCGCCCTACCTCTTCTATCTCGATTTTGATAATGTGATAGCTGGTTCGTCACCCGAGATGCTCGTGCGGCTGAGGGATGGCATCTTGACCTTGCGACCGCTTGCCGGGACGAGGAGGCGAGGAGGAACGAAGGAAGAGGACGAACTGTTGAAGGTGGATATGCTCCTCGATGAAAAAGAGCGGGCTGAACATATCATGCTCGTGGACCTTGGCAGGAATGATCTTGGCAAGGTTGCACAGTCAGGAAGTGTTGAGGTAACCGAGCTGCTCGAGATAGAGAAGTACTCGCACGTCCAGCATCTGGTCTCAAACATAACGGCGCGATTAGACGAGGGTAAAGATGCCTTTGATGTGTTCAGGAGCGCTTTTCCGGCCGGCACGGTAACGGGGGCACCGAAGATACGTGCGATGGAGATCATAGAAGAGCTGGAGCGGAGTCGAAGGGGTATTTATGCCGGTGCGGTTGGCTATTTCGACTTCTCAGGCAATCTCGATTTTGCCATCACGATCAGGAGCATGTTTACGGCTGGCAGGAACGCGTATCTCCAGGCAGGTGCGGGCATCGTTGCCGATTCCGTGCCTGAGAAGGAATTTGCAGAGACTGAGAACAAATTGCGCGCTTTAATAGCCACTGAGGGAACATGAAAGTGCTCGTGATCGATAACTACGATTCGTTTGTATACAATCTCGTGCAGTACGTGAGAGCGCAAGGTATGGAGGTCGTCGTGCGGAGGAATACGGTCGGCATCAAGGAACTCGAGAGTACTGACCCGGACGGGCTCATCATCTCGCCGGGGCCGGGGAGACCGGAGGCTGCGGGAGTCTCTGGAGAAGCGGTACGCGTATTCAGCATGAAGATTCCTATTCTTGGCGTTTGCCTGGGTCATCAGGTGATAGGCCATGTCTTCGGTGCCAGGATCGGCTACGCACAGAGGATAATGCATGGAAAAGTATCAGTGATACAGCACGACGCTAAGGGGATATTCGAGGGCATAAAGAACCCGTTTCACGCGACGCGGTATCATTCGCTCATTGTTTGTGAAGCTGATCTTCCTTCCTGCTTACACATTTCTGCACGGTCTGAAGATGGCGAGGTCATGGGAGTAAGGCATAGCACGTTGCCGGTTGAGGGCGTCCAGTTCCATCCTGAATCCATACTGACCGAGGATGGGCGGAAGCTGATCGAGAATTTTCTGAAATTCTGAAAAGATGATACGAGAAGCGATATCAAAGGTTGTAGAACGAAGAGATCTTGAACCAGATGAGGCGGAGCTCGTCATGGAGGATATCATGGGCGGTAAAGCGACGAGCGCACAGATAGCTTCATTTTTGACTGCATTGAGGATGAAAGGAGAGACGGTTGAGGAGATTGTTTCGTTCGTGCGGGCAATGCTCCGTTACGCGTCGGTCATCTCGCCCAAGGTCGATGGCGCGATGATAGACACCTGTGGCACGGGAGGCGATCGACTAAAGACCTTTAATATAAGTACGATTGCTGCATTTGTCGCTGCTGGTGCCGGTTTAGCAGTGGCGAAGCATGGAAACCGAGCAGTCTCGTCAAAAGCAGGTTCGGCGGATGTGCTTGAGGCACTTGGTCTCAATCTTATGCTTGAGCCCCCTCGGGTCTGTGAATGTATCGAAAAGGTCGGTATAGGTTTTATGTTCGCTCCGGTATTTCATCCCGCAATGAAATATGCATTGGAGCCGCGGAGAGAGATTGGTATGCGAACCGTATTCAATATTCTCGGGCCGTTAGCGAATCCGGCGCACGTGAACGCGCAGGTCATAGGGGTTTATGATGCACAACTCGTAGAGAAGATTGCGAAGGTGCTCGAAGGGCTTGGCGTACGACGCGCGATAGTCGCTCATGGAGCAGCGGGCTTGGATGAAATCTCACCACTTGGCGAGACCAGAATAGCGGAGCTGCGTGACGGGAAAGTCATAACCTACTGTGTATATCCTGAGGATTTCGGGCTGGCGCAGGCGAAGGTGGAAGAAGGAGAGGGAGGCACGGCGGAAGAGAATGCGAGAATTGCTGTTGCTATTGTGCAGGGCGAAAGAGGTGCGAGGCGGAACGCGGTTTTGATGAATGCGGCCGCGGCGCTCGTCGTCGGTGGACTTGCAGAAGACTTCAAAGAGGGTGTTGAGCTCGCCGCTCTTTCTATAGATTCCGGAGAAGCATACCGCAAACTTGCGGACCTGATTCGATTTGGTGGAGATGAGGCGAAACTTGCACGATTTACTCGATAGGATACTCAGAGATACAAAAAGAGCAGTTGAACAGAGCAGAGCGGGTAAAATCCCAGAAAGGGAGAGTAAGATTCTCAGTTTATCAGAAGCGATTAAAAGGACTGAGAAGTCGATCATCGCGGAGCTCAAGCCGAGGTCGCCGAGTGAAGGAGACCTTATGGGAAACAGAGATGTGCTCTCACTGGCAGGTGCGTATGAGCAAGGGGGTGCAACGGCACTCTCGGTTATCACGTCTCCTTATTTCGGCGGGAAGGTTGAGACAGTATCGCGAGTGAAGAGCAGTGTGAGTATTCCGGTACTCGCCAAGGATTTTGTGGTGGATGAATACCAGGTTCGGCAAAGTTTGGGATATGGTGCAGACGCGGTGTTACTCATTGAAGGCATATCACCCGTGGAGGAGCTTTTAGATCTCGTAGCTGAGCTGGGACTGGAGGCGGTCGTGGAATGCCATTCGGCAGAAGAGATAGAAGCAGCGGTAAATGCCGGAGCTGAACTCATCGGCATTAATAACCGAGACCTCAGGACGTTTACCGTGGACCTCGAAACAACCGCGATACTTTCGAGCTCTGTGCCAGAGGATCGGATTATGATAAGCGAGTCGGGAGTCAAGACACCAGCGGATGCACGCTACTTATTTGAATCCGGCGCGGATGCGCTCCTTATTGGGACTGCACTGATGCGGTCAGCGAATCCAGGGGAGTTTATAAGGGCATGTAAATACATATAAGATAAGAAGAAATGCTAGAAGTTAGGAAAGACGAAGAAAGGGTTAAAATCTATTTTCCTTATAATCCTGCTTACATTACCAAAATTAAAACCATCGAAGGGTATCGGTGGCATCCTGAAGAGAGATGTTGGAGTGTTCCGTATTCTGAAGGTGTTGTCAAACGAATGGTATCCCTATTTGACGGAGAAAAAGTAGAAGCGGATCTTTCGCTGTATCTTGAAGACCTGAGAAGAGAGCTTGTGTTAAGAAAATACAGTCCAATGACGATTAAAGCTTATGTTCATTACAATGATGAAGTCCTGAAGTTTTTTGGTAAAAATCCTTATGAGATAACCAATAACGATGTAAAGGATTACCTGTTTCATCTGGTAGAGGAAAGAGAAGTCTCTACATCAACACTAAATAGTGCTACTAATGCACTGAAGTTCTATTACGAACGACGGACGGCGAGATTTTGAGGCGGAAGTTCGTTTATGAGATAAAGAGACCGAAGAAGGATAAGAAGCTGCCTGTTGTGTTGAGTCAGGCAGAAGTGTCTCAAATACTATCCTCTGTGAGTAATATAAAACACAAAGCAATCTTAATGCTTATTTATTCTGCAGGATTGAGGGTGGGCGAGGTGGTGAGGTTGAAGCCGGAGGATATTGATAGTGAGAGGACGCTAATTCATATAAAAGGAGCGAAGGGGAAGAAAGATAGGTATACGATGCTCTCAGATGTGATAATAGAAATTTTTAAAGAATACTGGAAGAGATACAAACCAGAGAAGTGGTTGTTTATGGGAATAAAGCCTGAAAAGCACATATCTACGAGAACAGTCCAGGCTATTTTTGAGCACACCTGTGAAAAGGCAGGAATCACAAAGGGAGTTTCTGTCCATTCGTTAAGGCACAGTTTCGCCACACATTT
The DNA here is from genome assembly GCA_004212135.1 of Candidatus Methanophagales archaeon ANME-1-THS. Lineage (GTDB taxonomy): Archaea > Halobacteriota > Syntropharchaeia > Alkanophagales > Methanospirareceae > ANME-1-THS. Next base: position 6,377 of record RXIE01000120.1, read on the forward strand.
GTTGGAAAGCGGTACGGACCTGCGGTATATTCAGGAACTATTGGGACATAAAAGTTCAAAGATGACAGAGATATATACGCATGTGAGCAACAAGGATATAGGGAAGATAAAAAGCCCATTAGATAGTTTGTTTGAGAAAGAGAATAGAGGAGGTATAAAAAGATGAGAGGAAGGAAAATCGAGGAGATAGAAGGTTCATATAGAGGTATGTATATACGCAATATTGCGGATATAACACCCAAATAGGAGGATATACGCAATGCAGATACAATGCCAAATTGGAATGATATACGAAATACTGCAGATATACCGAAGTTATACGCCATGCCTAAGAAGAATAAGAAGTAGACGAAGGTGAGAAGAAAAATGAGAGTATATCTGGACACTTCGGTAATTTCAGCGCTATTTGATGAAAGGAATCCAGAGAGGAAATCACTCACAGAAGCTTTTTTCGCGGAAATAGGAAACTTTGAGACTTTCATCTCCGAAATTACGGTTGCGGAGATTGAACGTACTCCCGACATGGAACTCCGAAGCAAAATGAAGGATGCAGTATCACGATTTTCAGTGCTCTCTTTAACCGATGACGTTGAATGGATAGCGGGCGAATATATCCGCCATGGTACGGTTCCTGAGAGTTACTCTGAGGATGCCTACCATATTGCCATCGCTGTTATAAACGAGGTAGACTATCTTTTGAGTTGGAACTTCAAACACATAGTGAGGAGGAAAACGAGAGACCTAGTGAGGATGGTAAATACTTTAAATAACCTGAGACAAATAGAAATTATGACACCTGCGGAATTGCTATAGGAGGAGAAAGTATGAGCAAGGTTAAAGAGAAAGATATCGAGGAAATAAGAAGAGCGGTAGAAAAGGAGTTCCCAGACGACCCTGCTTTACAGCAAGTTCATATCGCAAGGAAAATCATTGCTAAAGAAGCGCAACTTGAAGGAGTAAGTTTCTTTGAATACCTCAAATTGCTGGGAAAGCAAGTTAAGCCTGTCTAATAAATGGCACGGCGTATAACAGAGCGCATCTGGCTCCGTTTCACTCCGCCCAAATTTCCCTTCGGGAAACTTCAGATACGCTCGGAACGTTATATGAAATTGCCCGCAATAAAAGGATAACGAACAAGAAGAGGAGTGATTAACCATGAGAGATAAAGTCCTCATAGAGGAAAAGATGCAAAAACTTATTGAGATGACCGCAGGCTTTTGCGATGAGTATCTGGACGAAGAGTACAAGCACTTGTGCGAGAAACTCATACGAAAGGTGCCCCATAAGCGGAATGTCCCATTCCTTTCCGGTCGCATTGAAATCTGGGCGGCTGCAATAGTCTATGCCCTAGGAAGCATCAACTTTCTTTTTGACCAAAGTTTCGAAAATTCCGTGCCAAAAATTGTGAGGTGATAAAATGGTAGAAGAATCTTCGGATGAAGAGTTGGAAGAAATTTGTGATCGAGTTTATGAATGGGGTGTGGAGTTTTCCGAGAGCACATATTTTGAAGAATTGACCGAGGAGCAGAAACAGGAGTCTGAATTTGTGGTCATGTCGTTCACAGAATATATGTATTCCCACCATGGACTATCTCCTGAAGAATGGGATGAAGAAGGACTTGAAGAATGCTGTCTATACACCCTGCCAAGAAAGATTACCGCAGATGAATCTTATTATAGGTCCATCGCGCCTGTGTTATCTGCATTCTTTGCATTTGTAGGCGAGAAGAACTTGTTGAAGAAGACTTCACAACTTACAAGAAAGGTTAAAGAGATTGATAAACAGATTGTAAGAAATGCGAGTGATCCAAGAAATTGGGGGATAGCGAAATCATTTGCTATGGCTGCAAAAGACGCGGGAGTTGATATAACCAATGAGAAGGAGATGCAGAAATTCATAGCGCTTTATAACCTGCAACAACTTGCAACGTTAAAACGAAACGAAAGTAAAACCAAATCTAACCCTAAATCAAGGAAATCCAAGATAGGGAGAAACGATCCTTGCCCCTGCGGTAGCAGTAAAAAGTACAAGAAATGTTGCGGTCGATAAATGCTGGAAAAGCAGTTAAAAATGAAGAAGAAGGAATTTAATAGTATGAATAAGCCCGTGAAGCTCGAGGAGATAATAAATGCTCTTGAAATCCAAAATGATACTAGTATGGCGTTTTTTAATAAAATAACCGGAGAGGTTCTAGTAATTGATGAAGAAGACTACAGGGCTGCAGAGGAAGATAAAGATTTAAGGGGCTACCCAGAGTGGCAAAGAGATGTGATAAAAACAGCAAAAGATTTAATTGATAATGAAGATAATTATATTCGCATACCTTCAAAATATGATATAAATGAGTATGAAATAATTCAAAATTTTTGTTTGTCCATAAGTGATCAAAGAATAAGTGATGAATTATATTACTCAATAAAAGGAGGAGGAGCATTCAGAAGATTTAAAGATATGATTAAAAGATTTGGAATTGAGAATGATTGGTATCAATACAGAGATGAAGCAATAAAGCAAATTGCGGTAGATTGGTGTAATGAAAATGGGATAGTTTTTACAATTGATAGTAATACTAAAAAAATTAAATGAATAATGTTACGGGGAAATGCGAGTACATCAAACCTTAACTTCGTCAAAACATAGGGAACATATGGTTCCTAACTGCCCTCTAAAGTCTGATCTTAGCATTTAAAGAAAGGATGGTTTTTATTTAGTATAT
>RXIE01000128.1 GCA_004212135.1 Candidatus Methanophagales archaeon ANME-1-THS
GCCCAGTAGGAGTGAATGACAATCCAAATCTCGGAGAAACTGACCACTTTAACCACACCATAGATGAGGATAGCACAAGGACATACGCCGTTAAGTTCAATGACACAGGCTCTTATACGATAAAAGTAATAGATTGGGGTGCTAATGGCGTTTTTGACGGAACATACGACGCCACGGGTGTGCCGTTTGCCGCAGGTGGAGATGATTCGGAGGACACCGTAGATATTACGGTATCACCTAAAGCAGTTACCTTTGACGTACCAGCTACGGCTGTCATCGGAGAGAAGTTTACGATAAAAGGAACTGCGAGCACAGGTACTTACGTAACGGTTGCGGTGGATGACTACGTATATTTAGAATTAGATCGGCTCGTACTTGATGTAAACAAACAATTTTCGAAGGAAATTGATACCGCTGTCCACCCAGCGTTCAAAATAGCTGGTCTGGTACGATTGAAGGCGTTTATCGACAGACCCCCGGGAACAGGCCCTATAGAACCAACAGAAAAAGATGATGGGTCAGTGGTGATATTATTGGTGAACGGAAGCTTAGTAGCTGAGCTATCAAGTACGTATGTAGCGCAGGGTGACGATTTCAAAATAAGCGGTACAGCACGAGGGTCAAAGAGTGTGGATATCGTAATCGTTCCTCCAAAGGGTTCTGGTGGCACAATGATAGATGGCACAGCTAAGTGGGAACTTTGTCCGGGGCAAGTCGTAGGTATATATCTGGCATCCGCATCCGTCGCTGAAATCGATCATAACTTCTCGAAGAAGATCTATGTTGGAGATGACGTTGACACCGGAAATTATTTAGTTGTAGTACTCAGTCCAGGAAGCGATGGTTTATATGGAAAAGCAGGATGGGCTACTCTTCCAGAAGCGCTAGCCAATTATAATCTCGTTGACAAGACCCAAGAGGAGATCCTGGCGATATTGCAGAATATAACTGCTGAAAGCGATGACCTCTGGGTACAGCTTTACATGAAAGTGGAACTTCCGTTTGTGAAGCTCGATCCGATTGCAAGTGTGAAAGTTGGAGAGCCGCTGGTGGTAACTGGAACTACCAACAGAGAGGAAGGATTTGCAATTGTTGTTACGGTCAAAGGACCGGTAGAGCTTACACCACAAGTTGTCACAATAACAAAGGGAACATTCAATGCAATCTTTGATACAACGGGTGCTCCCGCAGGCACATACACAGTAAAAGCAGACGATGGAGATGGACATACAGACACAACAACAGTAAAAATACTCCCAGCAATTACACCTACATCAATGCGTCTCTATGAACATTGGAACTTCATTTCAGTCCCGAAAAAGCTAGTAGAGGGAAACAACAATTTCAGTCAAGTATTTGGCATGGTGAACACTTCAGGGCATTCGATTTTCTATTATGATACAGTGATAGGCTGGAGAGCGGTAAATGCGAGCGATGAAGTAAAGCCGCTCCGGGGCTACTGGATCTACTCAGCCGAGGATACGGTCGTGTATTTGACTTACGACACTTACCCGCTCAGGACGCCGCCAACAAGACAGTTATACAAAGGTTGGAATGCAATTGGATTCTCAGACACGGTACCAGCAGCAGCGAATTCCGCCTTAACGTCCATTGAGAAAAGCTGGGCGTATTTAATTGGTTTTGACGCTCGTTCTCAAGTATATGAGTCCGCAATAATAAACAATGACGAGACCGGCGGAGTACATGATGAAGACAGTTTGATGTATCCAATGAAGGGCTACTGGGTTTACGTAACTGAAGACTGCGAGTTAGCAGGGGTTAGCATTTGAAAATGGATGCTTGGAGACGAAATGAAACAAAAGAGACGATTAATTGCAATCCTAGCTATCTTAGTGCTCTTTTCATCTTTTCTTTCCACTACTACGGCATTTGATTTACCACCGTTACCCGCAGAATTCTACGGTCTCGTGGAAATAAACGGAAAACCAGCACCAGTAGGAACAGAAATAGTAGCAAAAATAGGGGACGAAGCAAGGGGTAAATTAGATACAGAAAAAGGAAAATACGGTGGCTCGGGGAAATTCGATGAGAAACTCGTGGTTCAAGCTGGTGACGAAGAAATAGGCGAGATTATATCCTTCTGGATTAACGGATTAAAAACTGAGCAAACTGCGATATACGAACCTGGTACTCTTAATTCGATTAACCTGGCAGTGACGATGCCTGAAATCTCACCAACACCACCAGTAGAAGTCAGGGGAAGAGATAGCAGCGGGGGAGCGGCACCGGAAGCACCAATGAACGTCCCGATAGATCCAGCAACAGGTGCTGTAACATCCACCACAACATTAACGGTTGACCGCGCAACCTTGACCGTTCCAGCGGGCGCCATCGTGAAGGATGCGGAAGGAAAGCCGCTCTCAACTCCAATCACTATGTTACATACCGCAACAATTGCAGAGAGCGTTGGTGCACTTACTGCGTACGATTTCGGGCCGAGTGGGACGACGTTTTCGCCACCAATTGACCTTGTGATTGCATACGACCCGGCAGACATACCTCAAGGGTTCCGTGAATCAGATCTTGTGATCAGGATGTGGGACGGCACGACATGGGTTGATCTTGATACGACCATAGATACAGTAACGCATACCGCAACTGCAAAGGTGTCGCACTTCACGTTATTCGCTCTCTTCGCAGTTCCACCAGCAATGCCAACGCCTACCCCGATAGTAACTCCTGCGGTAACACTAGCAGTAACACCAGCACCTACGTCTACACCACCTGTATTCAAATTGCCAGCAATGAGCATCGTCGTAGTCGTAATAATAGCACTGGTCATTGCCGTGATAATCATAGCAGGCGCTTACAGGATGCGGAGAAGGAGATAACAAAAAGGTTTATTCCCCCTCTTTTTCAATCTTGGTTTGATTACACCTACCACACCTTCGCGTATTCGTCCTGGAGGACGCCAAACGAAAGATTGAAGGATTTCACTGCGAGAAGTTCCGAAGCTATAGCAGGACTTTAGGTTCGTACTTCAGATTCTTATACCTTTTTAAACTCCACTCTGCTTTGCATAGCTCTATCTATCGTAATTTCATTCACTCAGGAGAGATGGAGAAGTTATGAGAGAGGGATTATATGAATACAAGACATAGCATTTTAGTGGTTGAGATCAGTCTCTTAGTCTTCTGTCTGCTCGTTGGAACAGTGGCTCCAACGACCTGGTATGCGGACGATGGAGGCGGAGCGGATTTCACCCGGATACAAGACACGGATCGTGCATCTGCTCGTACGGTTCCATTGGATAAATTTGTTGGCGAAATCGATGCTTTCCAAAAGCCCCGTTCTGATGATTCCTCCTCGCTTTCCCTCTCTAACGAATCAACGATTTCAAATTCTTATACCAATTCCTTATCGTCCGATATTGACCGCTTCTTACATGCGAACAAATCAGTCTTCCTCTTCTTCTATGCCAACTGGTGCCACTTCTGCCAGGAGCAAAAACCTATAATTGATGAATTGGAGCAGGAATATGCTGATAGGATTACGTTTATCCGTACCGATGCCGACGAAAATCCACACGCACTGAATGAGTTCAGCGTTACAGAACTCCCTGCTCTGTTTTTGATTATTGATAAGAACGAGGAAGGATACGTTTATCAGAAATTTAGCGGCTTTACAGGGAAAGAAATATTGACAGAGAGTTTTGATTATGTGGTTGCGAATGGGCGTTTACCTGAAGATTCGGGATATCCCTCCTCATCTTCCTCATCTTCCTTCCGAATTCCAAAATCGAACGAGATTGTGAGCCGAAGCTCCCTCACCATAGATGACCTCTCTTTCCTTGAAAATGATACGGACTTCCAGGAAAATCTTGCGTATGTAAGAACCCAGGGCTATGTTTACCCGAGCGCTGCGGAAAAAATCACCTATTCAGATGAATCATACTCAATTAACTTACTGCTCTCCACTAGTGATACTACCAATGTTGTTTTTATTTCCAAATCATTTCGAGCAAGTGGTTCTGGCACTTATATGATGAAATGGAAGGATGATGGCATTGTTATTTTCAATAAGGATGGCGGGATAACAATTTATGACAATGGTTCTATTTCCAGCTACGATACGCATCATAGCTGCAGTTTCACAGATTGCGAGCTTGCGTGCGTAACGAAGAAATTCAAGAACCCCTCGCTGTTATATCTTGAACAAAAGATAACCGATATTCTTCTCTCGTGCGCAGGCGCGAAAGCCGCGGATGCTTTTAAAAATTCATATAAATTCACCAAATCAGTCAAATGCGGATATGAATGCAGCGGTGCAGATCCTTCTGTTTCTTCTTCCAAATGTGCAAGATGCATTATAGGCATCACAGCCGGGTCAGTGCCGGGAGCAGGTTGCGCTGTTGGTTTATGGAACATTCTGGGCGATTTCCTTGACCCCTATGCGGACTGCGCATCTGAATGCGCTGCAGATCCCTCTGCTTATGGAAACCCGTGCAAGAACAATCAGGTTAGAAAAATCTGCATCGAGAATTTTGGGGGACTCGAAAATACCGATGGCATGGTGGGCGAGAGCTGCAACGATTGCACGTGGGAATTTGACTATGCAGTTTTGCCAATTAGAGTGTGCCCTCTAAACCAGGAGTGTGTGATGACTCCATCGGGTCAACCAGAGTGCCGGGAGAGGACTGAATGCAGGAGCAATGACCGATGTGTTACCGCTTCACGTGCTCCCGGTGGATGCTGCCAGTATACGCGCAGTCCTGGGTGCGATCAGCCCGATGATAACTTTGACGTCTCCACACCAAATGCTCCAGCACTGGAAAGTTCCTCTACTTCTCCTGAAACGATATATGATCCAGCGGTGGCGGTGCTGAACAACGGATTTGCACAGGGTATAATAGCCCATCTTGCAAGAAATGGAGAGCAAGTGGGGCTGGTTGAACCGAACTTAGCAGGACTTGATCGCTATACGATCCTCATCATACCCTCCGGAGGGCTTCATGGAGTAGGAACTGAGACATTCAAGAGCACAATCGATAGCTTTGTTTTCAATGGCGGTGTGCTCATTGTCTTCGATCAACAATATGGCTCAGATTACAGCTCAATACCCGGCAAACTGCAAGCGTTCGGCTGGCGCGAAGACCAGAGCTGCCAGTTCAGTTCCACCGCAATGACCGCCTTCCACCCCATTTTGAGTGGGCAGCCAGGTATTGTTTCCAGTTTCAATGTAGATGGCTTCTTCACGAAATGGCCCGCAAATGCAAACATCATTTTAACAAGGACCAAAAATGGCTTCCCGGCATTTATAACCTACCCGCATGGAAGAGGATTAATAATCGCCTCAACCCTGTACTCCGATTATTCTCAAACCCTCCACCAGCAAACCGGGGATGAACTACTATTAATGCGAGACCTGACAGCCTGGATCCGGGGCATAAGGAGTATGCCCCCGTACCTCGAACGGGATGTTGCTGTCGAAACTCTTCCTCTCCGCTCACCCAGCAATTTCTCAGTAATCATCAGAAATGTGCAGATGGAATCTGCAACCTACCCAGAATTTAATGCCGGCGATACCGTAGTTCTCCCAGTAAATGTGACCAATTATGGGAACAGGACAGCAGATATGGTAGCTTTTAAAATTTACAGCCCCACCTTCGTGCCCAGCTATGTAAACGTCTCAGCCGCTATACCTCCAAACGCCAGTCAGAATATCACCCTCAATTATAAGACGCTTCCCTCCTCACAACAAGGAATCTGGTTTACCCTGTACACTCTCTACTCAGAAGATGAGCCGATCTGGGCTGACTATGGAGATGCATTTGCGCTGGGCGTTACCATGACTGATCTCTCCTTATTTACTATATCACTCGTTCTCAGATCTCCTGCCAATTACGTTGTGGATACTCGAACCGTATCCACTCGTATTCTTCCAGGGGAGAGCCAAACAGTGGGAATAGAACATACTCTGCCATATGGAGATGTATATGGTATCTGGTACCTGGAGTACAAAGTAGAAAACCAAATTGGTGAGGTTACTGATAAAGGCATAAAGATGTTCTCGTTAACCAGATTCAATACCACCGAGAGAGGCTGGACATATCCGGGCAACTTCAGCTTCGCCATTACGAGCGAGACAGAGGACTTCATAGTTGGTGAGCCCGCAGTGTTCACATTCCTCATCTGGAATTCTGGAGCTGAGGATAAAATAGTGAATGTAACGTGGGGTGCCATCCACCACGTGTGGCGCGGAGTCGTGCCAGGCGGCTGGGATTGGGGAATGGATAATAGTGTGCTTGTAAGAGCGCATAATTACACCTCCTTCCAGTATACCCTCCCTCGCGTGGTAGAATCGGATAGACTGCGAGCAAAATTCTACATAGACGGACATCTTGTTGGATACGCTGACAGGGGAATAAATGCCGTAACGCCTGCAATAAGGATCGAGCTGAGCACCAATCGCAGTGCGTATTATACCGGTGATGATGTGTTGTTAGATTTGACTGCAACCAATTTGAGAAGCGTGTCATACAATGTGTCCCTCAACCTCTCAATATACGACCCTGAATCACAGGTTGTGCTTCAAAACTCTACGGTGATACCCTTTTCAGCGGATTCCCGAGAGGAGATTGAGTACAAATACCCGCTTTCTGACGATGCAAAGGTAGGACTGTATCGTATTTCTGTTAACTGGGCGGGCGGCGCCGGGACTGCATCCAAAAATTTCATTGTGGCACCGCCCCACCTGCAGATGATAAATAAAACACTGCCGGAAATCATCATACCCGGTTCAATTCAAACTGCATCGTTCACCATAAAAAATATCGGGAGCAGCGGAAATGCAACATTTAATCTCTCATTCAAGAACAGCACCGATATAGTGTACGAGGATACCGGGACATTCAGACTCGCGCGAGGCGAGGAGACGGAACTGAATTTCAGTATCTCAGCAGAGCCACACAAATACACTTACGGCAACAAATTTGTAATCGCCTATACTTTTGACTCTGGAGATTATGGAACGATTAATGGCGCTGAGGTGTACCCCTCGAGTCTTGCCGTGCTTTTTGACACGAAACCACGCTATAAACAGGGGGAGAACCTCACCTTCAACGTCACCATTCGTAACTCCGGCAAAACGGTTGAGAACATAACGGCTAACTTTACCGTGCCGAGTTTAGCACTTGAAGATATAGCTGAACGTAACCTCTACTCGGGTGAAAAGTATACGCAGAGTTTCAGCAAGCTGATACCCCTTGAGGTGGGAAGCGGTGTCTACGCTATTATTGCAGAAATAGGCGGAAAAGAATACAAATCGAGCTACTACATACCCTCGCCTGACCTTCTCCTCAGCCTGAATGCGGCTGAATACTCAGCGGGAGAGGATATAACAATAGGTATAGACAATTCAGGTGGCGCAGTCACACCGTTCAACCTCAGTATGTTCCTCATCGACTCTGGGGCGAGCAGGATAGCGGACAAGAGTGAAACAGATATGTTATTTGCAGGAGAGTTCAAAGAGTATCTCCTCCACATACCGGGCCAGGCGACGAGCGGAAGTTATATGCTGCGTGCGCAGGCAGAGTACGGAGGCAGAGCTGCAAGTCTTTCCAGGAGTATCACAATAAACGGACTTGAAGCGGGCCTCAACGTAAGCACCACTAAGAAAATTTACCTCGCGACAGAGACCAAAACGGTGCAAAGCACTATAACAAATGGCGATACAGCAATTGAAACTGCAACCCTTCAACTACAAATCATAGGACAGCCTACTGGCATAGAAGAAGGCACGTGGCAGCGCCACCCTACGCCTTGGGACGTGCCGATGTTTGGGGCAATCGAGATTGACAGCAATGGAGACATATGGCTCGGAACCTCCGGAACTGGTTCATACACTTCAACAAAGATGTTTGGCGTTCTCAAGTACACCTCTGGCGTATTTGAAAGATATACCAATGCCCTTGAGTGGGGCGCCAAAAGCATTGCAATTTACAACAATACGATATACGCTGCAAACTATTATGGCCCTGGAGTTGCCTCGCTAAATGAAAGCGGATTCAACACCCTGCTTTCCACCAACAGCGAGCTTCCAAGTGAAGGTATTCTTGAATTGGATGCAGATTCCTCTGGCTTATGGTTTGTTTCTCATGTAGGAATAAGTCGTTTCGATGGCACACGATGGACCCATTACAATTATTCAAATACCGGTCTAAATTTATATGGACATATCGAGGCGGATAATAAAGGCGGCGTATGGGTGGGGGGATACTCTGGCTGGTATCACTTCAATGGCAGCGCCTGGGAAGTCTTTAACTCTACCAACACCAACGGCCTCTTCTTCGCTCAACTTCACGATATAGAAGTGGATAGCACTAACAACACCTACTTCATGGGCTGGACAGCGATGGGCCGTCCGACCAAGATCGTTACGTTTGATGGCACGAACTGGACGCAGGAGGAGAAAGATATATGCGGACAGAATTACATAGCGGATATAGACGTAGCACCTGATGGCACGCTCTGGGCTGCATGCGTGCAACAAGGGGCTTATTTCAAAAATGCAACGGGATGGCAGCTCCCGCTGACTACCGCGAACTCAGGTCTGCCCTCTAACTATCTAACAGCTGTTAAAGCAGACGCGGACAAAGTTGTATTTGGAACAGCAGAGCCTCTTGCGGGATATGAGAATTACAATATGGCTCTTGCGCTATATAATGGCACCTGGGCTGTTTATAACCAATCTAACTCGAATATTCCCTCAAGAAATAAATCCGGGAGCTCAAATCAAATCAATGCTCTAGAGATTTCTCCCGACGGAACTATCTGGCTCGGACATAACCTCGGTCTCTCAAAGCTTGAAAATGGCGAGTTTGTTAATTATTATAACACCGGTACGATCAACTCCAATGATGTATTTTCACTATCAAAATCACCAGGTGGAGAGCTCTGGTTTGGAGGATATACCGCGATTGATAAATTCAATGGAAGCTGGAACGGCTTCAGATATCAGGATAGCTTCGGGCCCCGCGCGTGGTATTGGCGCTCAACATACGTGGATTCAAAAGGCAGACTATGGATAGCCGCTGACGACTATGGAATACTGATGTATAATGGAACAGGTTGGACGCACTATGATTATTCTAAAAATGAAGAATTCAATTATGACCGTATTCACTTTGTCCCCACGGAGCGATCTACCAATGAGATAGTGGCAATGGGAGAGGACTCCTCAGGAGCAGTCATAGCAGTTAACTCCTGGGGCGACCAGTACACCCTCTACGAGAATAATTCGGCGTTTGAGGATTATCCTGGTTATGGTGGCTTTTTAGATATGGTCATAGACAGCGCTGATAATCGGTGGTACATAGATTCCCAGGGTGCTTACGGTCTTTTAAAGCGTGATAACGCAGGAGTATACACGCGATACTTGCCCCCCGAAGAGCTTTGGCCCCCCGAAGAGACTTATATCTCTGCTCTCGCGCTTGATAGCGCTGGAAGAATCTGGGCTGGAAGCATAGATAGCACGTATGATGCATCAACTCGCATTCAATTGTTCGTCTGGGATGGTCTTGCATGGACAAAATTCGAGAGCGAAGACCTGGAGCTTTCGCTCTATCTGCTTTATAAAATGAAATTCGATTCAACCGGCAGGCTCTGGATAACTACGAATATTGGTCTGTTTTCATTTACCCCCGGATCATTTACGATTGAAGCGTACAACGGAACCTGGCAAATAGTAGGCATCGAACACTTCCAGGGTCAGCCATATCCTGACCGATATGCGACAAAAACAATAGATCTGCCCGAGGGCAGTACAAAAGTCCGATTGACGCATAAGAACACAGAAACTGCCCATATAGATGCAGCGCTTCTTAACGGCAATGCTCCGATACGTATTATTGATCGAAGTACGAATGCTCAACTGCCGCCCGCCAAGCTCGCAAAAGCGGATTACGACATAATTGACGCGGTCGCACGTACGATTGAAATTGCATGGGGCTCTCCGGGAACTAAGCTGACCTTAACAGCGGTCGAAGAGGATATACGTGGAGTACCAATTTCATGGCCTGAAGAGGGCTATCTGAACTATCTACTCGGTACGCCGCAAACCTTCTCGAAGTACCTTATTCCCGCTTCAAGCCATCCTGCAGGCACCTTCTACGCAACCTTCTCAACCACTCCCGATGTGTTACTGGTGAATCTTGATGTTACGGGCGACAATACGTTAGATCCCGAAGGGGACTGGGCAGAACTTCGCATAGTAACTCAGAATGGTCTCAAGAGTTTCCGTATCAGCAATACAGAAACCGTCTGGGGCACAAGCAGGTATGAATACACCGAGAAGGTACCATGGCAGCACAAAACCTATCAATTTAGTATACCGCTCAGCGAATTAGGCGTATCCCATGGAGACGAAATAATGTTCCAGATCGGCTACTATGGAACGATGGTCGTCCCACCGCCGGCGCCAATTGCAACACTTCTCTGGGAGGATATACGGGAGATTAACCTCTCGCCTCACGAGACTTTGGCTGAGGATATAGATGTGGGCACGCTTGGCAACGCGGTTGGCAAACTTATTCTGCGCGGTACTCTACGGTCTTCAACCGGGCAGCTAATAGCTGAAGATGAGTATCTCTTCTACGCTATCAAAGGAAATACCTCGCTCGAGACGGAACTCAATAAAAAGATATACAGACCTGATGAAATCGTAGCCCTTAAGGAGCGGGTGAGAAATCACGCAGACGTTGCTCTCGAAGATGCCGCGCTAAAAGTCGAGGTTGACGGCGCCGAGGTGTATGCTCGATCTGGAGTTAGCATCTCAGCGGGCGGCTATTTTGATTTCCCTGTTACTATTCCCCCGGTTGAAGGAAATCATTCTATCAGAAGCAAGGTCACTCAGGCAGGCAATGTGCTGGTAGAGATACTAGACGAATACAAAGTATCAGCCCCGTCACTGGAGGAGAATATTACCATACCGGATATTGCAGGTAGAGCTCCATTCTTCATCGAGGTACTGCTCAATAACACCGGAGAGGTTGACGCGAGTGTAACGGTGAGCATAGATGATAGCGCGCAAGCCGCATCACTCATGCCCGGCGAGATAAAACTCTTGAGGTTTGAGAAGCAGATACATGCAACGTCAACTATAATCATCAACATTTCAGGCGACCTCACCAAAACCATAACGAAAGAGGTTGTATTTGGAGAATCTGTTGCTATTTCCTTGAATACGAGCACGGCTTACACGCCTGGTCAGGTAGTCATCCCCTACCTTGTTGCAAACAATGGTCTCTTAGATGTGAACTTCAATCTCACGTTCAGCTTGGATTCAAGCACTGAAGCAAGAGCGATATATCTCCCTGCCGGAGAAAATATGACGGGATTATTGGTGTACAATCTCACCTCAGGCGAGTACATCCTGAGTTACACCTCCATCTATGGCAGCGATAGCAAAGTGATTGTGGTAGCGCCGAGGGGAGCAGAGATCCAGAATGTGAGCATTGTGGAGAACGAAGGTGCTCTTGTTGTCTCGAGCACCATGAAAAATCGGGGCGGTGAGCAGTTCATCGGAACCGTACACCTGAGCTCAGAATTCTATATGAATGAAACCGCACTTGAACTTGATGCAAGTGGAGAGAGTAATTTAACGTTTGGTATAGACACCACAAATGTCTCTGAAGGCGTATATACCATAACTCTTACGGTGCTTGAGGACGGGATTCCAGTCTCCGAAAAGTCAGGAGAAGTGCAATTAGCGCCAAAGATCATCTTCACCGCACTACCAGGCGATCTGGTCTTTTCACTCGGAGAGACTCGAGATCTAATTGTAGGTGTTAAGAATTATGGCACAGCCGGCGGACTTGCCGAGGTCAATATGACCATGCAAGGCATTGGAACACAGACCAATTCCACCTGGCTGCGCCCCGGAGAAGAAGCAGATCTTGTATTCACTGCGATAATCCCGGATGACTTAGAAGAAAAGAGCTATACGATGTTCTTGGAGTTGAATGGAACGAAAAATAAGATCTCGTATTTCGTGCACGGGGCAAAAATCTCGGTAAATGCGAGCCTGGACAAGTATTTCTATACCGAAGGCGAGAACGCCACGCTTACCCTGCAGGTGAAAAATGAGCGGGATATAGACTTGAACTTGTATGCTCGAATTCAGTTCAGCGGCTATGAAAACATAACCAATTTCAATCTCACTGCGCGTGATGCCAAAAGCTTAACCATCGAGGTCCCTGTAAACTTCACCGGCGATAAAAAGATGCTTTACAGCATTTATATGTCTTCTGGAAGGTCGCTCTCTATCAACTCCCTCTATATCTATGAAAAACCACCCTCAGAAGCAGGGATAGTGCTCTATACGGATAAGCAGGTTTATGAGATCGGTGAGAATGCCACCATCTTCATTGAAACAACCAAAGATGGAGAGCTCTATCTCACTGCTCCTAACTATACCCGCAATAGAAGCATGTCTGCCGGAGAAGCAATTGAATTACACTTCACGGTACCAGAACTCCTCTCCGGCACGTATTACATTGAGTACTCCTATACTAATTACAGCCTGTCCTATCCCTTTGATGTGAATGGCTACTCTGCCCGGATCTTAGAGTTAACTCTTGACAAAGAGGAGTATCAATCCGGAGATACCTTTACGCTACGTGCTTTGGTTGAGGTTAACCGAGGCTTCGAGGCTCTTGTGACTGTAAGCATCTACGATCCCGAATTTACTCTTATAAAGGGCCATTCATTTAATCAACGATTCGATGCGGGAGAGAACAGAATAATCTACACTGATACAATTCCCACAACGTATTCCGGGATGCATGGCATAGTACCTACCGTAATAATAGATCTAGCAGGCTATTCTCCCGTCATTATTGCCTCAAGCGCACGGTATTTCGACGTGATAGGGCCCATACCCGCCCCGACGCCAACGCCAACACCGACACCAACTCCAACATCTACACCCACACCAACACCCGCGCCAGGAGGACCAATAGGAACTTCATATCATGCACCAAAACCTGGAGAAGCGACGATTACAACAGAGCCAACCGGTAGAGTTATATCAACAGTTACCGCACCATCAGCAGACGGCAAAGCATCGGTAACGATAGTTGAGGGTACGATAGCCCGAGACGCTGATGGTAACCCCCTCACGACGGTAACGATTAGTTCCCCGATGGTATTACCGGCCGGAGCACCATCGGGCGTAAGTTACGTCGGTTACGCGATTGAACTCGGTCCAGCAGGTGCAACCTTCAGCCCACCCATAGAAGTGTGCATAACCTTCGATCCTGCCGATTTCCCATCCGGAACAACACCCGTGATATACGTCTTTGAAGCAGGGGCGTGGAAACCGCTCGCCACTACAATCGCTGGCAATAAAGCATGCGCAAAAGTTGATCACTTCTCCATCTTCGTGCTCTTTGCTGAAAGCGTCACGCCCACACCAGCACCAACACCAGAAGTGACACCACCATCAGTAATGCCAACACCAGCACCCACGCCTGCACCACCAGTATCCAAATTGCCGACATTGAACCTCGTCCTGGTCGTCATAATCGCACTGGTCCTCGTCGCGTTAATCATAGCCTACAGAATACAGAGAAGAAGAACGTAGGTTATTCGAAATCTGCCAACGCCGAGCACGCCCTGCAGCGTACGCAACCAGCCTTATTCCTCCGCCAGCTCATGCCCCGCTCGTGCAGGATCTCCCCAACGACCTGATAGAGATGACGCATCCGATCGGGGATCGGCGGTTTCTCATGCTCCATATCCGACCCGGGTATGGGCCGCAGCGGTACGAGAAAGGGATACACGCCGAGTTCAACCAGGAGCCTGCTCCCTTCTATGATCGATTCATCGCGCTCGCCCAGTCCCGCAATGATATAACTGCTGACCTGCGTCTCGCCAAAAAGCTCGACACCGCGTTTCCATGCCTCGATGAACTGCTGCAACGGTATCTCCGCCTTACACGGAGCTTTTTCCTTCAGTACCGCCACATCAAAACTCTCCACATGGATGCCGATTGTATCGACCGATTCGTAAAGGAGGTCTATCATGCTGAGCTCATCCGGTGGTTCAAATTGGGCATGGATAGGTAATCCCGTCGCCTCTTTTATCGCGCTCGCACATGCCGCAAGGTGTTTGATGCCCTTGTCAGACGTCGCGGTGGTTCCCGTGGTAAGGGTCACATGCGTCACATGGTCTATTTTCTGTGCGGCACCTACCACCTCAGCGAGCTGCTCGGGCTTCTTCTTCGCGATCGTCGCACCGCTTTTCAGCGAGAGCTCGATTGCGCAGAATTTGCACCGTTTCGGAGTGTCCCAGTAGGCACACGTCTGGATCGTCGTGGTCGCGACGCAATTAGTGCCATGCAGCAGTGCGATTTTTCCATAGGATATGCCATCTTTGGTCCTTAACTCTTGGAACTTCGCCGCTGGAAACCGAACCTCGGTGATCCGCTCACCAGCTCGCTTGAGTATGTACTTCCCCTCTACGAGCTCAACGGAATAAGGCGAAAGAGAGACGAACCAGCTCTGCGTTGGAACGTTTGTTACCGTATTGCCGAAGCTAAACATCCCACCAGCAGCCGGGCCCGCGCCCCCTTTTCTGCCCTTATCCACACCTGATACTCGAGCACCTAAGCAGAGCAGATCCACTTTCAGATCTTTAATTTCCATATCCACTTCTTCCGCTTCCCGATCAATTTGCTGATCTCATCGCTTGTTACCATCCCGATAACGCGCCGCTCAGTATCGATAACGGGTAATGCGGATATATTACCGCGCTCCATCTTCCGAATGACGAGCTCAAGCGGCTCTTCAAATCCCGCGGTTATCACTTTCCTCGTCATGATGTCCGCCAACCCCTGGTGTTTCGTCGCCACTGCCGTTGAGATATCCCACGCGGTTACAATCCCCGCAAGTTTCCCATCATGCGCTATAACTGGTATATGCGTGGATTGGGACTCCATAATCAATTTTGCCGCATCTTCAATGCTTGCTCGTTCGCTTATCATCTTCACATCCCGGATCATGACATCCTTCACGAGCGGTAGTTCGGTCTGTTTCATCGGCTTAAAGACCGTATCGGTCGGTAATCGCTCGACTGGTGTTGAGAGGAAGAAACGACCCTGTTCTATTCTCTCTTTCAACTCCTCTGCAACTCTACTTGCCATGAAGAAGCTTGAAAGCGGCGAGGTTGGAACTGCTTTACCCTCCAGTTCGATCATACCGGATTTTAACTCCTCATAGGTAACTCTTCTCAATACCGGTCGTTCTCTCCTGCTTACACCGTAATCAATCACCTCAGTGATAATATCCGCATCACGTATGCCGGTTTTCTTCGCCATTCGTTCATTCAGGATCGGTATCGGTATTCCAATACCAACGAAGAGGGTTACACCATAGCCAAAGAATGTGGCACCCCGTAAGAACTCAGGATCCATCTCCTTCACATTACCCGTGACCATTACGGTCCCTAATCGATTCTTGGGGTTGTGTTGCGTTCCCATGCCCACGACATAGCCCTTGGCACCACAGAGAAAGATGCGTGTGCCTACCCCGATCGTCTCGAAATCAGGATCGTTCGAGAGCGGCGAGAGTGCACCGGCACCGGAATAATTTACATTCCGATAGTTCGGAAGCAGTGTGCCCATATAGGTGTATATCGTCCTATCAGAGGAATTGGTCGCGACGAAATACCGCTGATATGCATTCCGCGGATTGAGCATAATCGCCTGATTTAGATCTTCAAGTGTAATGGTGGTTTCTATCTCTTTACGAGGGTAGCAATCCGTGCCAAAGCCCATAGCGCGCATATTGACAGGCTTTCCCGCAACCAAATCCTCGATCACATGTCCGCCACCATAGTTGAGCCCTTTCTCATCTGAGAGTTGCGCGGCTCCGAGATACGCATCGACCGCCGCAATTCCGGTATACGCCTCCACATCATTGAGCCATACACGCTGCATTTTGATCGGCGGGTCCGCATGACCAAAGTTCATGAACATGCCGGACGAGCACATGGGGCCAAACGTCCCCGTGGTGACGACATCGACTTCCTTCGCCGCTCCCTCTGGGCCCAATTCGCTCACCAGATCACTCATTCGATCGGCAGTCACTACCCGAACACTGCCATCCGCAATTCTCTCGTTTATCTCCGCTATGCTCCGCTCGGTCTTTGTCTCTACCATACGTACAAGGTACACAGGCAAACCTTTAAAATCTTTCTCATTTTTCAGTTACTTCGCACAATCTATCGCCCGTATCAGCCCGGATAGATCTCCCTTTCATATCGCTTCTTCAACGCTTTCATCAAGTCATGGAACTGAACATAATCGCGCTGGAGCGAACTCCACCTATCGAATGCCCTGTTTTTCTGGGATTAGGTATATAAATCGGAATCCACTTATAAAAATGTTGGCTAAAGGGTCAGCACAATACTGATACGCAATGAGCGTGATAGAAGTAGCGGATTTGACCAAGCGGTTTAATAACAAGGATGGCATTGCCGCGGTGGATCACCTCTCGTTCCAGGTCGCTGAGGGCGAGATATTCGGGTTGCTCGGGCCCAATGGAGCGGGTAAGACGACCTTGATAAAAATATTGACGACGTTATTGAAGCCGACTTCGGGTTCAGCAATGGTAGCGGGATTTGATGTCCGAACGGAAAAGAACCGGGTGCGAGAAAGTATCGGGATTGTATTTCAAGAGCCGGCACTCGACTGGCGATTGACCGGACGCGAGAATCTGGATTTCCATGCGCGAATGTACGGGCTGAAGCGTGGAGAGCGCGAGAAACGGATTGCGGAAGCCCTGAAACTCGTTGAGATGGAAGACAAGGCGGATATCGTGACGGATAAGTACTCAGGCGGTATGAAACGCCGTTTGGAGATCGCACGTGGCTTTATTCATGAACCCGAAGTACTCTTTCTGGACGAGCCGACCCTGGGTCTGGATACTCAGACGAGGCGAAGAATGTGGGACTATATTAAGGAGGTAAATGCGAACAAACACGTAACAATTGTCTTAACCACGCATCAGATGGAGGAAGCGGATTATCTCTGTGACCGTGTCGGAATTATGGACCACGGAAAGATCATTGCGCTTGACACGCCGAAGAATCTGAAGGATTTGATAAGCTCCGATCTGGTTAGTCTCGAACTCAACAGGGACGGGCTCGGGTATGATTTAGATGCGTTTAAGAAGCTTGATTTTGTTATTGCGTTCCAGAAGCACAACGGTCTCGTCACGTTGAAGATGGAACGAGCAGAATTGAGAATCCCTGCAATTATGGATGCCGCACGAAGGGCGGGAATCGAGATAAAATCAGTGAATATGAGGAAGCCGAGTCTTGAGGACGTCTTCTTGCATTTCACCGGGCGAAGGATCAGAGAATAGTACGTATGAGGATAGTTGAGGTATTGAGAAAGCTGTAAACAATGATTGAGGGTTAACCGAGCCGTCACTGTATTGGTATATTAAATCTTACAGCAGTATTTTTCTATTTTTGAACACCAGCATTCATCTCTAATTGGACACTCAGCATATTTATTTTTGTCACAAAATTCCTCTTTAAACCTGTAAAGAAACCCC
The DNA here is from genome assembly GCA_004212135.1 of Candidatus Methanophagales archaeon ANME-1-THS. Lineage (GTDB taxonomy): Archaea > Halobacteriota > Syntropharchaeia > Alkanophagales > Methanospirareceae > ANME-1-THS. Next base: position 17,582 of record RXIE01000128.1, read on the forward strand.
TCGAAAAGAGACGGAGAGATTTCAAGATCTCTGCATAGTTTTATCATTATTTTTTCATCTTTTGGTAAACCCAGCTTGTTGCGCATGGAATAAACACGACTATCAATTGGAAAAACATCATCCTTTTCCATGAAATCACGAATAAAGGTGCTGTAAACTTTTGTGCTACTTCCACCCATTATTTCCCTAAATTTATCCCTCATCTCAATCCCGTTTAGTCCTTTTAATCTAGTGAGAAAATCTCGGAAACTTATAGATTCTTTTCTCAAATAATCTCTCATCTTCTTTATTCTTTCTCTTTGCCAACTAAATCGGAGATCTAAATTTGAAATATCTTCATCTTCTAGTTTTCGAATATCTCCAATACTTTGAAATTTTGCATAAGCCCTTCGCCAGACGTCTTTTTGTATTTTAGGTATCCACGGCCCGTAACAGATATTCAATAGAAGGTGGTAATCAGGGTTAAGCAATTGTTGTCTGTTATTATTTTGGTTACCTTTATATAGGGCGAATAACAATAAGGGAGCATGATGGAAAAAACGATCGATACCTTTATAGCGATGTATCCAAAGCTGAACACGAAGAAGAGCTACAGAGCGGCGATCTATGATTTTCTTGACCATATCTATGGGCGTGTACGGGCAGGAGAAAGAATTTCCGGGGACGAGCCGGCGAAATACGAAGAACTCAGTGTAAAATACTTCTCGGAGGAGAGAGACTATCTCAACGACCTGATCGGGTTTATCGGGAACATGAGCGGTAAACCACCGACATCGATCAAGCTCAAATTAGCAGGTGTGAAAGAATGGCTGAGCTTTAACGGTGTCGAGCTGTCACAGAAGGAACTTAAGACGTTACGGCATAGGACACCAAAAGCCAAGGGGGCGTGGACGGTTGAGAACGAGTTTGATATTCCGGTTCTCAGGAAGATACTTGCTCATGCAGATGAAAAAGCGGCAGCCCTGATCCTTACCCTCGCAAGCTCAGGCATGCGGATAGGCGAGGCCTTAAATATCAAACTCAAAGATATGGACTTATCCAAAGAGCCACCTGAGCTCATAGTGCGAGGAGAGTATACCAAGGGTGGAGAGACGAGGGTTGTTTTCATCAGCAAAGAGGCAAAGGCAGCAGTTGAAGAATGGTTAAAGGTGAGAGACGATTATATCAGGGCTTCTCTTAACCGAAATAAAGGTTTAATCGAGAAAGCAGCGGCGGGACAGAAGACAGGAACCGATGAACGGGTTTTCCCATTCTCGGTAGCTGTTGTAAGAGAGTTTTGGAGCCGGGCATTGCTGAAAGCGGGCTTACATGAGAAAGATAACAGTACCGGCAGGTTGCAGTACAGGATTCACGGACTAAGGAAGTTTTTCCGGTCTCAATTAGCCTTATCTTGCCCGGTGGATATTGTCGAGGCGCTCATGGGTCATGAGGGGTATTTAACGGATGCTTACAGGCGATATACGCGGAAACAGATGGGTGAGTATTATCTGAAGGCGGAGCACCATGTAACAGTAACGGGTACAGGAGATATTCGTGAGATACAGGACAGATTGCAGAACACTCAGGCAGCGCTCAGGGGATACAAAGATATTATAACGGAACAGACACAGGAAATTGCTGAGCTGAAGCAGAGATATGAGGAGCAGGCGAAGAAGATAGGGGAGACAGAAAAGATACAGGAGCGGATAAAAGAACTGGAAGAGAAGTTGAGGGAAGTTGGTGATAGGTATAACAAATTTATGGAAGATCCTATATTCTACAAAGTTTTGTTCGAAGGGATAAGGGTGGTATTCATTGAGTTTGCTAAGGCTTTTGGACTCAAGACAGATTTCAAAGATCTCGATCTCAAAATTGACGCCGATGAGATTATCAAAAAGATCAGGAAGAAGAAATTGAGTGGGTGAAAACTTCCGCCAGGTCTCAGTAAAGTACTAATGTCGACACTAAACGAAGATTATCAACTGAGCGGAGAAGGAAGTTGCTTACGGCTAATACCGATGAGTCACACTTCTGAATTTTTACCTGTTTAAACAGGTTTATTTGGGCGTATCTTTATACATACGCTTCCTAAGTACCTGGTAGACCATAGAATAGCACTCACGGGTGTTCTTCGGAGGCGCGGGCAATCCTAAGTCACGTGCTACGGTGTCAAACTGCCCGTTAGCGCACAGTTTTTCGTAATGAGGGATACCAAGTCTGGTGAGCTCACGTTTGTGTGGCTCGTATTTACCTTGTGCGACTAAAGCTTTTAACTTAGCTAATTCCGCTTCCGATATGTAATATAGGTCTTCGATTTCTTCCGCTTTTATAATACCCTTTTTGATCCAATTTTTTATCGTGACCTCGTGAACGCCAATCAGCTTTGCAACTTCCCTAAAACCATATAATCTTGACATTACTATAGGGGGTGGGGGGTATTGCTCTTATACTGAAGCTTTATATTCTCTTATAGCTTATATTTTTATCAATATTTTTGAAAGGAGGAATAAATGAACATGCCGGCACCAACGGATACCTCCCGTCGCTCCCCTTCACTTATCAGAAGGGCATTTAATAGACTGCGCAGAGAGTGCGGTTTTTTTGGCACTCAAGGAAGTAGTAGTGAAAGTGCGAAGCTCGGTAAAATAGAAGGGGGTGAACAAGCATCAGCATCTTCGGGCATAGAGGAGGGATCTGAGGAAGGATATGAAAGATATGATCCTTCGCAAATATTGATTAAATACAGAGCTGACGCACAGGGCGAATCTATGGATCTACCACATGACTTTGATCATATTCCGACAGCGGATGAACTTCAAGAGACTTTCGGACCGTGGTATTACCTTATATACACCAAAATTGGAGAAGAGAATACCATAGTTTCTAAGTTAATCCATAATCCTCCGAAGGTTGACGAATACCAAGTTTACAATTAACGTATTAGTTATTGGTAAATCGAAAATAAGGGACATATGAGCTTCTTATATCCATAAACCTACTTATTAGCAAGGCTACCACAGGACAGACTCCGTATCACATTCGAGGTAGCACAAAAAGGTGGGGGATTGTGTGATAAGAAAAGCGCTTGGACTGCTAAGGTCTAAGGTCCGTAGGAGCGTGCAGAAAGATATGTTATTTCCTGATGAGGTAGAGGAAAGCGTATGGCTAAAGAAGGTTAAAGAAGAAGCAAGAAAGAGGGGTGAAGAAGTCCTGTGGGCCAATCACGATATTGCTATAGTAAAGACCAAAAGGGGCATAGAACACAGATATTATGGAAACTGATGATAGGTGCGCACTCCTTGAAGTGATATTGTATATCATTTAATTATGCCTATCCAGTTCATTCCTCCTTCTGTTTGAGCGGGTATCGTGGATGCGATCTGATTTGTTCGAGCACACGAGGGAAGTCGGCAAATACCGCTCCTAAATCCACCGTACCGACCACATCGACAATGCCTAAGGCCGCTACAGCCTCCCCGTTTTTATTCCTGATGGGAGCAACAACCACTGGTATTCGTGCATATCTTCCGGTAAGCGAGATAGTCCGAATCAACCGATTCTCCTCGATCGCACGCTCTAATATCGGACCGGTATAATCATAATCGATAACTTCCCCTTTTTCTACGCACACGCCTCTTTTATTCTTGCTCCGCATTGCTACGGGTATAACAAGCAAATCATTCACTGCTAGAGCGATCGGTGCGAGTTCTTCTGCAGTTGAGTCTTCATTTATCAGCACTTTTTTCTTTCCTTTAGCTCTCTCGCGCTCTAAAAGCCGCTCAGTTCTTCATATCGTGCACTAATGATTCCCTTGAACTCATTCGGTGTTGCTCTAATCTTATCCGCCGTTTCTTTATCGCCCAGATATTCTATCCATGATGCTACCCACCCCGCTTCGTTCTCCATGAACATATCAATTCGGTCCTTCAACTCTGCCAGGTTGTTTATAGCGATACAATCGGTGCCTCTGATCAGATAGTACGGGTTCTTCCCCGCAGGTGTAAGCAAGCTGGTAGCAATCTCTGCTTTTCTGTGTTCCTCCATTTCTACTTCCTCAGCCCATTTTCTCTTTACTGGATCCCATTTCCTTTTCTTTTTTTGTCCCATATCCTATCACCTCCTAATTCTTCAACTATCATCAATGGCTGTTCCTTAATCTGGAACAAGTAATAGAATTATAACTATCGCAACTCATCTCACAATCTCCTCGTACACGCCCATCGTCATTCGTGCGATATTATCCCACGAGAACCCCTCGGCAGTTCTTCTCCCATTCGCGCCCATCCACCTCGCCTTTCCCAGATCGCTCAATAGATTCTTTATCCCCCAGGCGATCGAATTAGGATTGTCATACACCTTCAGCCCGTTCACATCGTGCCAGACGTAATCAAAGCCGTTATGCGTCACGATGATCGGCTTGCCAGCAGCCCACGCTTCCAACGCGACGATTCCGAACGGCTCATTTCTCGAAGGTATGCAGACTATATCGCACGCCCTGTAGAAATTGACGAGGTCGCCCTCCAGAACATAACCGAGGAATCTGCATGCATGCTGGACACCGAGCTGCCAGGCTCTGTGTTCCAGCCCTCTTCTCATGTAGCCGTCACCGATGAAGAAGAACTTCGCATGGGGGAATTCTGCTAAAACCGATGGAATTGCCTCAAGGAGCAAATCCGCTCCTTTCTGGACGACCATCCTCCCGACAAATAGACAGACGGGGTCCCAGACGCCGACGTTATGCCATCTCTTCACGCTCCAAGGATCTATAGACCCTGCGAACTTCTGGAGCGAAACGCCGTTCGGCACCATCGCGATTTTCCAGTCCTCGAAGTTGTAGATCCACTTCGCTTCCTTCTTTATCGTGTCCGAGGTGGTGATGATCTTATCAGCGAGGAATCCGCCATACCACTCCAGGTTCCTTATATCCCGCGATTGCCCGTCGTAAAAGACGTTCCCACATCGCCCATATTCGGTTGAGTGGAGTGTGAATACCGTTCTCTTATTTCGGGTGTTCCGAATCTCCGCGAGCGCATTGGCGGTCATCCAGTCGTGCCCGTGGATGATATAAAAAGTGCCTGATACGTTCTCGGTCTGGAAGAAGTGATACGCGAAGGAGCGGCACATGTTGTTCATCTCAGCTATAAAATTGGGGTTCAAGTCGAAGGGGCAGCGGTGGTAATGCACCCCGTCTATCACCGCGTAGTCCGACTGTCCCTGCCCCATCCTCGTGAAGACATGCACTTCATTCCCAGCTCTCTGGAGAGCAGCGGCGAGTTCTGTTACATGTGCCGCAACACCTCCAACGGCGATCGAATGCAAGGATTCCCAGCTCAACAATGCGATTCTCATCTCTTTTTATCTTCGCGGATAAAATTTACGGTCCCCGTTAACCTTCTTACAATCTTTCTCCCTCATTTCCGCTTCGCCCTTGATTGAATACTGCAGCTATTCCCCGCTCATGCACTTCAAGATCCTGCTGATCAATTTTTTCCTCGGCCACCACCATCGCATCTCGGCAACTTCCTCTGCAAGTTTGTTATGCCTGAATACATCTCGTATCCACGCCGCGAAATCGTTGCAGCCCTCCCTGAGGTGATACTCGATCGCTTTCAGGTCTATCTTTTCAAATATCTCTAGGAACTCTTTCAGGTTGTGAGCCACAAATCCAGTATGAACGATCTTCCCTCCCTTGCGCATATTGAAGTAAAAGGCCTCTTCATCTGGAACGGTACGTAATAAATCTTCGTTCTCACCGTTTCCCCCATACTTTTCGCCTCCGTTGAAACAGACGTACCTTTTTATGGCGCTGTCTACCGTGGTGCTGTCCGGTATCGTGACATAGGGCCATATCTTCCCGCTACAAACCTCGACGTCTTTTCCAAGTTCGCAGTGAGCACCGATGATTGCATCTCGGACGCAGGCATTTGCTCCAGTTATGGTTCGTTCACCGATTAGACACTGCTCGAGATTAGAGTTTCGCGCGATATAGACCTCGTCAAATAAGACGGTGTGAGGTCCTATTGTGCAATTCTCTTCCACAACTACACTATTTCCTATGACGGTGGGCCCTATGATCCCGGAGCTGGTGATCTCCACATTATCGCCGATAATCACATCTCTCCTCGCCTTCTTCAAGATCCACTCCATCGCATTCATAAATCCTTCGGGTTGACCGACATCAGCCCAGAAATTGCCCGCGTCGAGCTCATAGCCGAACATCGAGCCCTTCTTCTTCGCATGGAGCAGATGAAAGAGATCCTTTGCAAAGTCGAAGGGTATCCGTTCAGGCACAAACTCCATCGCCTTCGGGTCTATCACGTATATCCCGGTGCTCGCCAGATCGCTGAAACATCCACCTTTATCCGGCTTCTCGTGGAATCGCTCAATGCAGCCATTGTCTCCGAGCTGTGCGATACCATAGTTCCACGGATCATCGACATGCGTGAGCGCGATCGTGACCAATCCACCGGATGCAAAGTGAAAATCGAGTAAGCCACGGAGGTCCAGATCGGTGATATTATCACCCTGTATCACCACGAACGGCTCTTCTTCTTTGTCCAACCCCGCATTCTTCACCGAACCCGCGGTTCCAAGTGGAACTGGCTCGGGTGGAAACGAGAGGTGCACATCTCCTCGATTCCGGAAATGCTCCACGATCATCTCTCCAAAGAGCGTCGTCGTGACGACGATATCGTTCAAGCCGTACGAGACCAGATAGTCAACTACATGCTCGATCACCGGTTTATTCACGAGTGGGATCATCGGCTTCGGCTTCGTCAAGGTCAGGGGACGAAGCCTTGTTCCGAACCCTCCCGCTAAAATTACCGCTTTCATTTCTTTTTATTCCCCCCTTTCGATTTTCACCTTTGTTCTCGCTCTTTCGCTTCAGTCAAATTTGATTATAGCACTCACAAATTGGGATTTATGAAGAAGATGTGAAAATCTCAACTGTTATAGCACTCAGAAAAGGGGGATTTGAGAGGATTTGTGAACGAATTTAAAGGCGATATTATGAGCCCTTCGTTAACAGAGATGTAAGGAAGTATGATAACGGGCGATAAAAAAACGAAAGTCAACTCCTGACGAGATTGGCGTGCAGCTGCGAAGTGTATGTTTTACACATAGGGGATAAGCTCCAGTTTAAGATGGTCGTCAACGATAGCGGAATCCTGAGCATATAGACCGGTCTCTGGTCTGATGCCATAGATTAAAACCGAATTATCAAGCGTTGTTAATTTTAGATAGGTATTTGATAAGTGCGTTAATTCTCCGTGTAATAACAGTTTCGGAGTGGTTCCGAGCACCGCAACGTTACTCGCCTCCCTTGTATCTGCCATCAATCGGGATAGCCATCGCACCATGGTTCCGAGTCGTCCTCCTTCTTTCAAATGATAGGGATACTCTAACAGATCCGTTCCAATAGTAATCAATACAGGAGGCTCTAACTCGGAAATGAAGCTTTCGATCTCTCCAAAATCTGATGCTATTGACTCGCCCTCTAAATATCTCACATTTCCTCGTTTCTCTCTCCCCTTTTTACCTGGCGCTACCTCAAAAAGGTCACATACGTCTTATAAGCCTCTTCGTTGACAAAAGGGAGCAACTCCCTTCTTAAACCCTTTTCGTCCCACGCACAACCCGGAAGACAGACACAATAAGTCCCTTGTTTTATGCTGTTTATAGTCATGAAAACGGTAAGCATTTGATACCCCAGATTGACAAATCGCCACCAAACTCAATAACATTAAAGCTTCCCCTTCTGAGCCCTCCGCCTAAAACCTTGTCGAGGTCCTCACTTCCGGTAGACACATAGCGCTCACTGCTCGGGAAGGTTTTTATCATCAGAGGTCTTTTTATACTTTTTCGCTTGAACGGCCTAACATATTGGAACTCGCCGTGTTCTAAAGTAAATGCATATCTCGGTTGATGGATCCTGACACCTCTCAATTTCTCCAGTCTTAATTCCCGTGCCCTTCTGTAATCTATCACGAGACGCATGAGCGTTACTACCCCATCTGCTATGAAATCAAGAGGTGTTGTAGTAAGTGTCTCACACACGAGAATCAATTTCATTTCATTACCTCTTACCAGATAGGTTAGTGAAGCTTCGAACATCTCTTTCTCTCTCTGACCCATCTGTGAAGCTATCGCGTCCCAGCTATCAATTACCACAATAGCAGGTTTTCCTATTTGCTCCAGCCTTGAGTAAAGAATGTCAGGGAAAGATACCACTCTCGGAACGGTTTCTGACGGGATATACAATTTCGTGATGTCAATAAAATTCAGAGGCTCTAACGCATCTAGCCAGGGAAATTGCTCATACAGAGTTCTTTTCGGGACTCTCGCTGAAAGATAAACGGTATTGACACACCCGAACATCCGTACAATCTCAAGTGCGAGCAGCGTCTTTCCTGTCCCCGGCGCTCCCTTTATCAGAAGCGAAAACCCCTTATCTTTTGACAGTGCGTCTACCAATTCGGGGGTATCTTTTCGTTCATCTTTTAGATCCTCAGGTAGATAAGGTCTCCTTCATCATGTGATATTCACGCAAAAACTCTTGCCCTCTTTCCGACAACTTGTATAAAGGGCCTGATTCTTCTAATAACCCTTTCCTTTCCAGATAATCAATATAACTCTTTACCTGCGGGGAAAGAAGATGCACTTTATATCCTATCTCAGTTACTGTTGCACCATATCGTGCCGCTAAAAGGATATCAGCAATTATCTCTAATCTGCCCCTTCGCTCTTCTTGTTTCTTTAATCCTTTCCCTTCCGCTATTTGTGGGTTTCTCTTCAAAGGCAATTCTCCATTTATGGGAAGGTCATAGCACGCTTAAAAAGAGATTTGAGAACCATTGTGCACAAATTAGCAACATTTGAGATGAGGTGCTATCCCGTTAATTGCATATGTACAACTATGTATACCCTTACCAATTGTATCTATTTTTATTTACAGGTTTGGTGAATTTCTACAACATGATAAGAAAGAATATCTCATTATACGAGGAAGATATGAAGAAGATGGAAAGAATAGTTGAGAAATACGAAGGGAACCTCAGCGCAGCGATGCGAGAAATCATCGGGTTCGCTCATTTCATGGAGCGGAGATTCGGCAGTCTTGAAGAGGCGAAGAAGATAGAAAAGAGAATTAAAGGCGTTTGCATTACGAATATGCTGCTGAACTGGTTTCTTATGTATACCGAGGCCTGTCTTCCGGACGAAAAAGTATTGAAATCTCTGGAGGATATTCATGCCATCACAAGGGTGTCGGACCTTGAGACCATTGCGGATATGGGCTTTGCCGTGGATATTAAAATAAGTGCAGATGATGACCAAAATCCTACGGAAGCAACGATTCGGGTATCCGGGGAAAGCATGCATGCAGAGTTCATAGCGAAACTCACCGCTTGTTTCCTCGCCGAGAACAAAGAGATGGTAGTGGAAGAGGTTTCTCGATTTCCTACATTCATCACGGTGAAGCTGAAAAGTAGCGGGGAGGTGGGACGAGAAACCATTTATAAAGTAATGAGGGATAGTTTGTTAAAATACTTCGGTGAACGGCATGTAATGATGCAGGAGCTATTGCATAAAGGGGTTTGGAATCCAATGATAACGTCCGTTACTGAATGGAATGATGTACAGAGGTATAAGTATCCGCGGTTATACCGGTTTTAGTTCATGAGAAAAGGACTAAAAGAATATCTTGCCAGTTGATGCTAAAGTTTGACATGGTCAATTTACACAATTCTACACAATTCGCACTTACAAGAACTCACACTCTCCCTTTATAAATAATTTCTTTCACTTTCTCCCTCTGAGGTTTAATTGCATCAAAATCAATGCTCTTATCCACTGCCACGAGGAATATAAACTCTGCAAATTTCTCAGTTACGATCATAACGCTGTTACTCCTCGTTATTATCTCTTCCATCTCACCTTTAAACATCCTCGTGCACTTCTCCGCCGCTTTCGTCATCAACGCGATCGCCGGTGATAGCGAGAGCATATCCTCAGTGCTAAACGAGCCAAAAAATTTGACCAATATGCCCTCTTTTGAGATCACGGCAGCGACATTTACTCCTTTGGTCTTAGCCAACTCCTTAAGCGCTCGCTCAAGTTCCGTATCCTCGGTGAGGCGAGGCACTTCTCTTTCCATCCGGTGCTTGTAAAGAGCTATCTCGACGGCAGCATGTAATTCCCTTTCGTTGAACGGTTTGACTAAATAACCGTAAGGCGCGGTCATCTTCGCTCGGCTCACGGTAGTTTCATCAGCATAAGCAGTGAGATATACCACCGGAATATCGAAACGGGCACGGATTTGTTTGGCAGCCTCTATGCCATCCATGGTCCCTCGCAAAACGATATCCATCAGCACTAAATCAGGCTTTTTCTCGGCAGCTCGTTTAATTGCATCCTCACCGGACGCTGCGATTGCAGGCACCTCATATCCTAACCCAGTGAGCATATCTTTAATGCTTTTGGCAACGATGCCTTCATCCTCAACAACGAGTATCCGCGGCTGCGACATTGTCTGCTGACTTTTTATTTATCTATAGTTCTACTTCTTCGAAGGTAATCTTAAATGTTGTACCGGTACCTCTGTCGAGCTCGATCGTTCCTTCAAGCTGTTCTACGAGCGTGATTACTAATTGCAAACCTAATGTCCCTGTGTTTCGGAAGTCCAAATCTCCCGGGAAGCCGATCCCGCTATCACGGACAGTCAACGTAAACGCATGATCATTATTTGAACGGAGGCCAATACAGATTTCACCTTTCATGCTATCTGGAAAGGCATGTTTTAGGGAATTTGAAACAAGTTCGTTGATAATCAACCCGCAAGGAATTGCGGTATCAACGCCCACTAAAACATCCTGAGCATCGAGCTTCAGCTCAATGCGATCCCTTCCGACTCCATAGGAATAAAACAAATCAGTTGTTAAGTTTTGGATGTATTCAGCCATGTTAATCTTCGCCAGGTCTTTGAATTGATAGAGTTGATCGTGGATGAGAGCCATAGATTTGATGCGGTTCTGGCTTTCCCTGAACGTCTCGAATGCCTCGTTATCCTTGATATATTTGGACTGCAGGTTGAGCAAAGCAGAGATTATCTGCAAATTATTTTTGACCCGATGGTGTATTTCTCGCAGGAGGATCTCTTTTTCTCTGAGCGATGCTTTGATTAGCTCTTCCGCCCGCTTGCGATCGGTGATGTCCACCCCTGCCACAAGAATACTGGTTGGGTGATCTTCGTCATCATATAATACCTGTCCCGCTGAGAACAATATGGTGTGAATCGATCCGTCCTTCGTACAGATGTCAACCTCGGTCTCCGGGGTACATTCGCCTCTAAAATTCTTCTCTAACTGTGCAGCCACGTTTTCCCGCTGCTCCGGAACAATAAAATCGAGCGCAGGTTTACCGGCAACCTCATCCTTTGAATAACCTAACTCTTCCGTTGCTTTCTTATTAGCATCTTTTAAAAGCCCGTCTTTTCCAATTATCAAGCTTATAGAAGGGCTTTCTTGGTAGAGGAACCGGTATTTACTCTCGGACTTCCGCAGCGCTTCCTCCGCATGCTTGCGCTCGGTGATGTCAATAGACAAACCGATGATGCCAATCACATCCCCCTTTAAGTCTCTGTAAGGTATCTTATCCGTCTGAGCCCATCTTATTCCTTCAGGAGTTTCAAAGGGTTCAATGATATATCTTTTGGGTTGTCCTGATGCTATTACCTCCATGTCGTCTCTGTGGTAACGTTCCGCCAGATTAGGAAGAACTTCAAAAACGGTTTTTCCTATCCAGTCCTCTTCAGATATCCCGATCCTATCCGTGAGGGCTTTATTGACACGAATATATCGACCTAATTTATCTTTATAAAATATGTATGCTGGGACATTATCGAGAATAATTCGTAACTCTTCTCGCTGTTCTTGTAGCACCTTCTCCGCCTGCTTGCGCTCCTCTAAACATGTTTTCAACTCTTCAACCCGATGACGCAGGTCTACCAGGTCGTGAATAAGTTCTTCTCTTGTCTTATCTTCGTCTTTCACTTCTTAACCTCCCAAAAGCAAATTCACGTAAGTTCGGTTATCAGCTCTCCCTCACCGAGCCCGCGGTTCCAAACGGATATGGCTCAATTTTTTAATGTATAAGCGAAGCTATAGCACACATAAAATATTATTTGTGATTATTGTGTGAAGAATGATGGTAATGTTGAAAAATGGTCCTTTTGTGCCATAAAGATCTAAAAGAATTTGTCTATCCACTTTTCAGACCCAGAACTACACAGGTTATACTAATTATTCACAATGATTCTCAAATCTCTTTTTAGGCATGCTATGACCAATTAAAATTTAGGCATGCAGGGTTTAACCACACCTCTTCTAAAATGGCGAAAGGGAAGAATAAATGATGGCGAAAAAGAAAATCTCGTTCTTTGTGGTGAAACTTCGAGATCTTCTGAATAATAGCAGTATCTATGACAGACACTTCAGGAGTAAACCTGAGGAATGGAATGCTCTCAGTGTTACAATTGATACCCTGGAGGACACCTATCTCGCGCTGGAGCATGTCGAGACTTTTGGATTGGGAGACGAGATCGGTGAGAACTATCTAAAATTGTATGGATTATTACAGGCTGTGGTCATGCATCAGGATTCAATCCACCGGCTCTACCAAACCTTTTTAGGGCATGATTTACAACCTGATTCTGGTTCGGCCTGGATGAAAATAAGAGACCTCAGCAACTCAATCAAACGTTGCTTTATTTCCCGTTTTGACTTACAACGTAACAAAATTCGACTTTGGATTTGGGATAAGGATAAAGGAATAGACGAAATTGAGAAGGTTGATTTAAAGAACCTCTTTGAGTTATACAAATCAGAGGCTGCCAGCTATCTTAATAAAATTCACCAAGCACAGATTGAGAAGTATGGTGAATTTTAAAAGCCAAAATCGATCTGGCGATTTTGCTGTTTTTCAATCCTACCTTAGTCCGTATTTAACCCGGAAAACCGCCCCTTTTATGCCTTTTATCTGCTTACTGTCCCCCCTTTCATATACCTCAATCTGGGATATAAATAACCCTGCTACTATCCAACGATCCACGACAACTAACCTCCGCAAGCCGGAGTAAGGGGCTTAAAGAAAAGCTTTACCAAAAGGAGGTCTTTATAGGCGAAATGGAGGTGTTTTTAGATGACTGGAGGACCAGATGAGTAGACCTTAGCACTGCTTCGCACCTGAGGAGGTCATTTTATATATTTGGCTCACAGCACGGGTAATCATCGGATCGAGAGTGACATGGATATCCTGATCGTCTCTGAGGTATGAACGGGCGGAAACGCACTATTGGAATCAACACAATTTTGGCATATACTATCCTTTTATGAACAAAAATATATATATAATTATGCCAGAGCGAATACGAAAATGTCCAGAATGCGGATCTAAAAACATAATAACGGATCATAAGCATGCAGAACTTTACTGCGCCGATTGTGGAGTGGTAATAGCAGAGAAGCTCGTGGACCTCGGACCCGAATGGCGTGCTTATGACGAAGAACAAGCCTCTAAAAGGATAAGAACAGGTCCACCCATGAGTTATCGAATCCATAATAAAGGGTTGGGTACACCCACGCCGAAGTCACTTGAGAGCACGAAGAGATTGCGCGGGATAATAAGTGATAGTGGTGAAAAAACCCTCGCCGTTGGACTTGGTGAGATTGATAGGATGGCTTCTGCACTCAACCTCCCAAATGATATTAAAGAAGCTGCTTCACTGTTATATCGTAAATCGGCGAAACAGAATTTAATTAAAGGACGGAGCATAGAAGAATTAGGTTCTGCGGTGCTGTACATTACATGCAGGCAGTATGGAGTTCCACGAACACTTAAGGAGATCGCAAAGGTATCAAGGATGCCGTTGAAGAAAATAAGGCGGGCGTATCTCTTCCTGTTAAAGAACCTCGGAATAAAACTTGCACCTCCTGATCCTGCACGCTATATCCCTCGTTTCTCCTCCGAACTGGGATTGAGTAATGCAACGAGGGAACGAGCAATAGCACTAATGAGGGAGAGTAAGGGAATAGCAGTAGCCAAGGGATGGGGCCCGACAGGAATGGCGGCTGGAGCAATATATCTCGCTGCGACTTTGGGTAGTGAGTCAGTCGCGGAAAAGGATGTAGCTAGGATTGCAGGTATAACGCCGATTACGCTTCGAAACAGGTATAAGGAATTGGAGAAGAGGTTTAAGTTAAATATAAATGCTCTATCCTCTTTGCCAGACAATGGGGACTGCTCTGTGGAAGCGATAACTTGAAAGAGCTCCCTTCGCTACTATTACAGAGGTCATCTTAGATTTCGACTCAAGCAATACAGTGCTGTATTTTTGCCTAAACCAGAAAACCATCAGTTGAAATCAGTGGCGTTAGGGGTTTAAACAAAGATAACGTTCGAAAAAGGTATGGAAAGCGATGAAATTCCATACGCCTCGGTTAAGGCGAAGCTGGAGGCGTATAGAAGAGGGTTTGGATTAAAAACCCCCTATCTTTGGCAAATTTCAATTGCCTCTCAAAACCTCATACTCCTCAATTGAAGCAGAGATGAAAGAAGCAGTGAGAGGGGGTTGTAGAAAGTTAACCTTCTTCGCTCTCGTTCGGAGGTGGAGATGGTATATTCTTCATATCAAGACCTAACTCCATATAACACGCAACTCCAACATTCTCATATCCCGGATTTGGTTAATTTTACGGGGGAGCTAGCAGTAAGCCATGAACTATGTGGTGCGTAAAATTCGGCGAAGCGACCTCTTCTGCACATTGCTACAGATACCGCTCCTGATTCTCCCAAAATCCATAAACTATGCCACCATCACGATCTTGACTTTGGGTGACGGGGTAGCCAGCCTTGCAGGAAAGTTAGTTGGAGGAATTCAGCTCCCATTTAATCTCAGGAAGACATTTGAAGAGACTTTAACAGGCTTTCTCTTTGCTCTTACAGTTTTGTAAGGTGTGGCAGAACTTTATCGGCAATTTCCTTCTCATATCGGAGTACGATCTTCCCGGTTAGCCAGCCGAGTACAGCACCCACGATGACATCCAGTGGCCAGTGCACACCTATATAAATCCTGCTGAAACTTACCACCACAGCCAAAGCCCAAAGAAATGGCTTCCAAAGTTTATCTTTTTTTCCCAGTATCGTGGCAGCGACGAAGACATTATTAGCATGTCCACTTGGAAAGCTATATCCGCTTTCCATCCCCAAAGTCCTTACCTCAGCAACAATCCAAAAGGGTCTTGCCCGGGGCAAAAGCTTAAACGGAAAAAGGATAAGGGTGCTAATAATAACTCCTGCGACTAACAGGACCGCCTCATTTCTTCTATTCCAGACCCACAATAAAACAGCGACAACTAACCAAAACATCGTAGCTCCAGTATACGTTACGAGGCTGAAAAACAGATCAGCAGGTGGAAAAGCAAGTGTTCGATTTACAAATTTGAAACCTGCCAGGTCCAATGAAGCTATCCAGGACGGGAAGATTTCTCTACTTCCGGTAAAATAGCTTAGTAAAAATTCATCAACGAGCTCGATAACTAAAAATAGAAGAATAAAACCAAGAATTGCTTTCCAACCCCCCAGTTTCCTTTCTTCCTTCATAGTGGAATATTCCTTATGATCTTCCAGATTCGATAACACTGTTATCGAACAATTTAAGGGCTATTATTTTCTCAAGACGAGTTTTCATACATAGCGGCGTTGATAGCTGTAATTCTCGTTGCGCGGGGATATTATTTAGCCGATCCTTTTACATCCGTAATCTTGGCCACAATAATCGCCTTGAGCGGGGTATATCTCTTTAAAGGTAATGTCCACTACCTTGTGGGCAAGGCGCCGAGGAGGGAGTTTATGGAAAAAGTGGAAATCAAGGCAAAGTCAGTGAAAGGTGTTCTGGGCGTTCATGACTTGATAGCTGAGTACGGAGGACCAAACATAGTTCACACAGGCTTTCACATTGAGGTGGCTAAGGGCACCCCGATAGAAGAGGCAGATAGAATAGCGGAAGAAGTTAAGGAAAGAGTTAGTCGAGAAACGGGTTGTCAGCATTGTGTAATTCACGTAGATCCGGTCAAAATTTAAAAGAGCATGCCTTGCTTTAAAGTTAAAAAAGGAATGATTTGGTCAACACTTTTACAATAAGTGCAACTTATCACAACTTGAAATTAACCCTAAGTTCTCTTAGTAACACCTGTGTGGTGGGAACGTACCTATCCTTATCACGATTCGATTGCACTATCTTGATCTTTTTGTCAAGGAAACCACTATCCAGCACCATCAGGTTTGAAACTTCGCTGATTCGTAATCCGCACCAATTCCCCACCCATCGCTTGATATACCATTGCTTTCATTATCATAGATGGTATACCCGGAAATGGCTGCCAACTGACGTTTCGACTCTTCCTAATCGTGTGGAGATAACTAACCACCTGTTTTAAGTATATAATATCCATCTATTTTTGAAGAGAGAATAGGTAGGCGGATGCAGGTCTTACATGCGACGTGGGATAAAGACAGACTTTATCTCTGGGCGGAATCTTCTAACCTGCCACTGAGTGCCGCGGGGCATCGCGGTCGGCGGCCCGAAGCGAAGAAGCCCAAATCAAGAGCACATCCTTTTGCTCTCGCCAGCGATGAGTTAAGAGAAGTTATTGAAAGCATCTTCGAGCATGTGATTTATGAAACTGCAGCGTCTGAAAAGAAGACACTTCTCTTACCTTCGACTCAAAAAGGTCCACTGCCATCACCCTGGCTGATTCGAGAGGAGGATTACAGCGCTGAGAAAGCAACCGGGTTAGCGGGTTGGGAGATTGAGACCCTGGCTTTTGACCCCTATTTAGCATTCGATTTCTTACTCGGGCTACCAGAACAGCCTCCTCGTGGTCTTACTTTCGGCAGTTCACTTCAATTCTGGATAGAAGTAGCCAAGTTCTCACTTGAACTCATTGCGAGACAGCAATTTATACCTTCAATTCGAGTGGCTAAACATGACGGTTCCGCAACCGCTTTCTTTCGGGCTGCCTGGGAGGCAGTTATCACCGAGAATGACGAAGAACGAGTGCATCTACTGGCAGAGGTAATGCCTCCATGCTGCCGAGCATTTCCCGAGAAAGATAAATCGCAGTTACTATCCCCAGCGAACTTGATCTTGAGTTTTATCAATCGAACCATTGACGCATTTATACGCAAAAGTTTAGTCTCCATCTCGCTCCTGCCACACGGTCGTGGTCGCCGCCCCAAAGTTGTCCCCTTACCGGAACAATGGCTTCGAGCTCTTTCAACTGACAATCCTGCTCTTGTAGCATCATGGGAGGAACTAAATGCCTTTTGTAAGGAGATGCAGGCATGGCTCGCTCAACTTCAGCCTGCTGCGCCGGATGCACCGTTCCGCACTTGTTTTAGACTAGATTCGCCATTTAATTCGGGCGAAGAAGAAAAAGGAGAAGAATGGAAGGTTCGTTTTTTCCTCCAGGCAAAGGAAGACCGAAGTCTGCTGGTTCCTGCTGAGGAGGTATGGAAAACGAGGTCACCCACACTTACTTTCCTCAAACGAAGGTTTAAAAACCCACAGGAACAATTGCTCGCCGACCTCGGTAAAGCATCCCGGGTTATCCCTCTTGTAGAGCAGAGTTTGCAAACTGCATGTCCTGTAGGAGTGGAACTGAACACAGAGCAAGCTTATTCCTTTTTGCGACACTCAGCACCCCTTCTGGAACAGAGTGGCTTCGGCGTCCTCCTCCCATCGTGGTGGGAAAAACCAGGTGCACGTATTGGCGTAAAACTCCGGTTGAAGCCTGCATCAGAGGGAAGTGGCAAAGTGGTAACTTCAGGGCTTCTTGGTGTCAAAGGCATCGTCGCTTATGACTGGGAAGTGGCTATTGGAGATGAAACGCTTTCAGAGGCTGAATTCGAGCAGTTAGCAAGTTTGAAGGTCCCCTTAGTTCAGGTACGGGGGCAGTGGGTGGAATTGCGACCCGAGGATGTGGAAGCTGCTATCGAATTCTTCAAGCATAAGCACGGCAGCGGCGAGATGACCTTGGGAGAGGCGATGCAACTTGGACTGGGCGCAGGCGTCGAGGGTGTGGAAACCGAACTGGGGCTTCCCGTAGTGGACGTGAAGGCAGAGGGCTGGCTCGAAGATATGTTAAGCGGTCTTTCTGAAGGGCTTAAAATAACACCTGTTAAGACGCCTCGGACCTTCCAAGGCAACCTTCGCCCTTATCAGGCAAAAGGCGTTTCCTGGCTCGCGTACCTCACCAAATTCGGGTTTGGTGCTTGTTTAGCGGACGATATGGGACTTGGTAAGACCATCCAGCTAATCGCTCTTCTTTTGCATGAACGAGAAGGTAAAAGTGAAAAGAAGCCCGCTCCAACACTCCTGATCAGCCCAATGTCAGTGGTGGGCAACTGGCAGAGGGAGGTTGAACGTTTCGCACCCTCGCTTAGAGTCATGGTTCATCACGGCGCAGATAGAATTACCGGCAAAAACTTCGTTAGGGATGCGAAAAAGCACGACCTTGTCATCAGCACGTATGCACTGGCGCATCGAGATGAAGAGACACTTTCCACGGTTCAATGGCGGCACGTCGTGCTTGACGAAGCACAGAATATTAAAAACCCGGCTGCTAAACAGACGCAGGCGATAAAGAAAATCAAAGCTGAATATAGGATCGCACTCACCGGGACGCCAGTAGAAAACCGCCTCTCCGAGCTCTGGTCCATTATGGACTTCCTCAACCCTGGCTACTTGAAATCCGCAGAACATTTCCGCACGAACTTCGTTCTGCCCATTGAGAAATATCGAAACAAGGAGCGTGCAGAGATGCTTCGTCGCATAATTCAGCCATTTGTCCTTCGACGTGTGAAGACAGATCCTACAATTATACAGGATTTACCTGAGAAGATGGAGATGAAGGTCTACTACAACCTCACGCGCGAGCAGGCATCACTTTACGAAGCGGTAGTTGCGGAGATGCTCGATAAAATCGCGGTATCAAAAGGAATCGAGCGTAAAGGGCTGGTGCTGGCTACTTTGATGAAACTAAAACAGATCTGTAATCACCCTGCGTTGTTCCTCCAGGACGGCAGTCCCTTGTTAGGCCGTTCCGGAAAGCTTACCAGATTGGAGGAGATGCTTGAAGAAGTGCTTGCAGAAGGCGACAAAGCACTAATTTTCACGCAGTTCGCGGGAATGGGCGTTATGTTGCGGCACTATTTACAGGAGAAGCTGGGATGTGAGGCGTTGTTCTTGCACGGGGGCACACCAAAGAAGCAGCGTGATGCCATGATCCAGCGTTTCCAGAACGACCATTATGGACCACCACTATTCGTTCTCTCACTAAAAGCAGGCGGGTTTGGCCTCAACTTGACTGCTGCGAACCATGTCTTCCACTTTGACCGGTGGTGGAATCCAGCGGTGGAAAATCAGGCAACCGACCGCGTCTTCCGCATCGGGCAGAAGAAAAATGTTCAGGTTCATAAGTTCGTGTGCATTGGCACGCTTGAGGAACGAATAGACCTGATGATAGAGCAGAAGAAAGAACTCGCAGAATCTATTATCAGCACTGGCGAAGCGTGGCTCACCGAATTATCAACAGATCAGCTCAAAGAGGTGTTCAGATTGAGTAGTGATGCTGTAAGAGGTGATTAAAAT
Organism: Candidatus Methanophagales archaeon ANME-1-THS; assembly: GCA_004212135.1. GTDB lineage: Archaea > Halobacteriota > Syntropharchaeia > Alkanophagales > Methanospirareceae > ANME-1-THS. Next base: position 37,269 of record RXIE01000128.1, read on the forward strand.
GGGGTGGGGGAGCTACTGGGGTTATTACAAACCAGCAAAGCCGAAAGAAGTAAAAGAGGGCATAAAAGCAAAGAGCAAACGAGGAGCAATTGGTGAGACATGGTGGTCAAAACGGTGGATAGATGTGCTTGAATCCTTCGATATGGGTGCAAGACTGAGCCGTGGGCGGTCTTACGCTCGCAAAGGGCAGGTGATCTCAATTGATGTCCAGAAAGGCATTGTCATCGCGAAGGTTCAGGGCACACGACCAAAACCCTACGATGTGAGAATCCAATTGAACCCGATTGCTGAACAGGATTGGGACAAAGTAACGGATGCAATGGCGTCAAAGGCGATATTTGCGGCTAAGTTGCTCTCGGGAGAAATGCCGCTCGACATCGAGGATGCTTTTAGCGAAGCTGGCATTGCTCTTTTTCCGAGAGCCAAGAAAGAACTCGAAACTGATTGCTCGTGCCCCGATTGGGCAAATCCATGCAAACATATCGCCGCAGTTTATTACCTCTTAGCAGAGCGGTTTGATGAAGACCCATTTCTTATCTTCAAACTACGTGGTCGAACAAAGGAAGAGATTATTGATGCTCTCCGTGAAAAACGTGCTGCTGCCGCAACTGTGGAAGAAGAAAGCGAAGTGATAGCCGAGGGCGCTGTTTCCATCCATGGTGAGGAAGTCCGACCATTGGAGGAATGCCTGGATTCTTTCTGGCATGTGGGTGATGCATTAAATTCATTCTCCGTCAATCCCGCTCGTCCAGAGGTAGAGAATGCGATTCTTAAACGGCTGGGAGATGCTCCTTTCTCCATTGGTAAAGTTAACCTCACTTCTTTGCTCTCAAAAGCATACGAGGTGGCAAGCAGTGCAGCATTACATAAGGCATCCATGGAATCGGAAGAGGATTGCAAGAAGCAGGAACGTAATAAAAAGATTAAATAAAGCCACTTAGAGAAGCAAAAGTAAAATCAATTACCCTTAAGTTATATCAGAAAACTTTAAGGCTCTCGTTCACTATTTCCATCTTTCCAGTAAGGAATAAGGTCTGTTAAAGCCTTATTTTTGCAACGCAATCTTAAGTATTTCTAGAACTTAAAGGACTTTAGATAATTAATAAATATTCTATCATCCCGTGCGACTTACCTAGTTTATCTGTCGCAGGCGCATAAAGCCCTTACTTCTTATAAAAGGGAGTTTATACATAAATAATTTCGCTTTTTTGCACCAATGAGAAAGAATTGAACCATTAGGTTTGAAAAGAAAGCCTCTGGGTCTTATTCACAGTTGTGTTGTCGTCGATAACTTCACAATATTGAGATAATGCGAAATTTTATTAGAGAGGATATGTAGAAATAGATGTGGTCTTATGATAAGACAGGTAGAAGAAGGGGATACGAAAGGGGGGATTATTATTCCGAAGGATAAGTTTGAGGAGTTTATGGAGTTTCAAAGGAGGTGGGTGAAACATGATTGAAAAACGATGTATAAAAAGCAGTCAGTTAGAGGGAGGTATATGCGACATTGTCGCATATAACCCAAAATTGGAAGGATATACGACACTGTCGTATATGAACGAGTTATACGCCATAGGGCTGAAAGCACGAAAACCTGAAAGGAGGTTGATAATATGGGATTGAATCCGGGAGACTTAGAGAAAGTTCCGAAAGAAATGAGTATAAGGGAGTGCTACGAACGAATCTATAATTAGCACAAGAAATATGGGCAGAAAAGAATGAAGGAAAAATACGGACGCGATGATGCATACAGTAAAGCGTATTTGGATCTAGTAGATGCTCTCCCTTCGCCAAAGAAAGCTACCCAAGAAGATATGGATTTCGTATTTGGTGAGGTTATATCAATGCTAATGGAGTGGTCATACCACGAGGCAGATGAATATGGAATCAAAATTGCGGCATATGCTCACTTTGCCTTAGATAAGCAGTATGCCAATGGTTTCCAAGATGAAAGATTTAGAAAAAGTAGAGAAACTTCAAAGCTTTTTGGTGAATTTGGTTATCCAAAATGGAAGGAGAAATATGAGAAGAAAGATGCATAACGACGCTTTCAGCCCTACACGCCCTAACGGGCTGGCGTATAACAGAGCGTATCTGGCTACGGTGCTTCGCACTTCCGCCTAAATTCCTCGCTTCGCTCGGAACTTCGGATACGCTCAGCCGTTATGTGCTATATTATTCAAAACTTAAAGAAGGGTAAATAAATGGAAGTTCCAATTAAACCCTCAAGCAAAGAGGAAATACAAAAGGCTATTAAAACCATAAAAGAACTAGACCTTAAATCAGCAGAAATAGATACTATAAAAGAACTCTTAACACCTATTTTTAAAGGGTATATTATAACTACTCCAAAGTTTAAACCTGGGCTAACTTTATACAGAGGGAGATGTTTCGAAAACAAACCAACAAACATCAGTGAGATAACATATCCACCAAAAGAACGTATTAGAAGTGTCCAGAGGGTAAATAGAGCAGGTCATCCCGTTTTTTATTGTAGTACAGCTAGAGAAGCTTTATTTTTTGAATTAGATGTAAAACCTAAGGATAAAATTGTGGTTTCAAAATGGGAAACGACAAAAGAACTACTAGTTAATAACGTCGGTTACACAAGAACCTGTTTTTCTAATTTAAAATCTAATAGAGAAAGTCAAACTTGGGGGGAAATTAAGAAGGAAATTAATATTCCGGAAACCAACAATTTGGTTAATGAATTTCTTTCTCAAGAATTCACTAAGATTGTCCCTGCCGAAAAAGAATATCTTTATAAAATATCAATAGCTATTGCAGAAAAACTTTTCTCAGATGATCTGTTTGACGGTCTACTCTATCCAACAATTCCTATGAAAGCGAATGCAGACAACCTTGCATTAAAACCTAGATACATTGACGAAAAGAAAATAGCTATCAAAACGGTTGAGTACATTCAAATTGATACCAAGGAAGATTTTAAGTATAAAATAACTGTTTTAGATTTTGCGAACTCTTATCTCATCATAGT
>RXIE01000129.1 GCA_004212135.1 Candidatus Methanophagales archaeon ANME-1-THS
GACAGGATACACGTTCTGGGTCTAACGTAATTTCTATATTTGGATCTCTTGGTGGAACGGGGTGTGTTGTCTCATGAGCTTTTATAATTGGTTCGATGTTGCCGAGCGAACGCACCATTCGATCAAGTTCCGCGTCCAGGTCACTAACATGCGATGAGAATTGCGAGGTGGGATGGACAACTAAAGCATTCTCTCTTTCTATGAGATGAGATTCGATAGAATAATCGTGTAAACCAAAAGCACCTATTTTCACGCTATATACATATTCAATTTGACGCGCGGAGCTATTCTTAGCGAGGTCTGGGTTGGCTCCTGGGTTCTCCGCCAGAAATTCTTTTACCTCTTCTAGTGCACCCATTATTTCTCCATATGAGAATATTTCGACTCCTGGAGAAACGCTTCGCAGGTATTGTGCTACTTTTATGCTTAAACCTCTCTTGAGCATTTCAGGCGTAATGTTTTCAGTCCTCTCACCCAGATCCGCTAAATATAGCTCCGCAGCTTCTTCGCTTAAACTTACCAATACCGCTACTTTCGGTTTAGAGCAGGTGCGTGAACCGTCCGAGAGTCGAAGTGGCCATTTGTTTTCGTCCAACAATAATGTCGCTGAAGCTGAAAATCCTGACGTGCTCGCCTTGTTACGTGAACTAATCCCAAGCCATTCAGGGTCTATTTCGCCTAAGTATTCCAAAATTAGGTTTTGCTGCACTACCTCTCCACATTTTAGATTGACCAGTATCAGGGGAATGGTGTACAAACGCCCATTCTTACTCGCACATTCACCGGTTAGGAAGTACGTTCCCGGGGAAGCGTTGAGAGAATAAGAGCCATGGTCTCCGGTTATCTCTTTTTCCAAAATTTCCATAGTATAGAAGTCGATCAGTCTTATTCGACTCAGCAAGAAGGCAGAGGTGTCATTATCGCTCTCATGTCGCCAGTAAACTCCGCTGATTGTTGCTTGCTTTCTGCAGACATCGAATGTCTCGATATCCTCAGCGATCAAATCTCCGTCGTCGCTGTACAAATTACTCCTTACCACGTATATTCCTTCCTTCCAGTTGTTATCCACTGTTTCCTCAAGTGCTATGAAGTAATCAGATTTAATGGGGATGTATTCCCTGCCGCTTGCTCTTGCCGAACGCATGGGGAGATAAACTCGCTCGCCACGTGGATTTTCCAGCGAGAGGATGAGGGTACCATTCTCAGTTGCATTGCCTGTGAGCATGTGTTCTATCACTATCGTTTGATTGTCCGCGAAAGTCTCGCGATTGATATAGATCTTCACTGAAGTTTGATTACTATAATACATTTTATCGGTTGAGAGTGAAAGTGGCGAAACGGAGTTTGCTTCGGTTAGCGTGCCAACGAGCATATAGGTTCCCGGATTAAACGAGTTGTTGAACTCCAGGATTGCTGGAAGCCTCCCGTAGTAGTTTGTCCGTAAATAATAAGTGTTAATTGGCTTCTCTTCACCGCTCCAATCTGGATAATATCGCTTCTTGCCATCTGGAGTTAAGAGATAGATATATACATTGTAATCGCTTTCATTCATGATTCCATCTATTTTAACAAGAGGTATCATGCTCCCATGTTCAGAAATTGCTTTATCAAAAGTGAAAACTCTTATCTGCGGGAAGCTGAAGGGGAGCGCTGGAATGAGGGAAACATTTTTCACTTCCCAGTCCTTCGCTCCACCGGTTTCCGCGTTCTTCGAGATAAATGAAATAATATTCTCAGCATCCTCAGTGATATGAGCATAAGAAATGGGAATTTCATAGGTTTGATATGAAAGCGAGGGCTGGAACGAATAAATCAAGGCGCTGGGTAGGTTTCCATAGCTTCGCATTCCATCCCTATAGTATCCATTCACGTAAATATCGATGGTAACCTCTCCTTTTGCCTCAAATTTCAATGTGTAATCCACCGCTCGCCCATAGAATGAGAAAGCAGCATCATCAATGAATCGAGGCGAGGTACGCGTTCCAGCAGCATCAACCTCTCCTAGGGTGAGGGGGATTATTTCAAATTCTACCTCCCCCTTTCCCCGCCGACCATAGTAATCCTCGCCATTCACAATTATCCTATGGCTCCCGAGGAGCAAGCGATTGATCACTTTTGTTCCCGGGGTTGCAAAGGGAGCTACACTAATAATTTCAGGTTCGTTTTGATCCAGGACATACGAGGCTCTTCGTAGCGGTAAGGGGGATATGAAGGAAAGAACCAGACCTCTTTCAGAGTAGAACTTATTCTCCTCTGGATTTGTTATCAAGATCTTAAAAACAGGCTCTATGACTTCTTCAAGGGGCTCCTCCTCTATAATATAACCCTCGCCATCGCCCCCACCACCAACCCATGCTGCGGGAGGAATGCTCACTGTGAAGTTAACTGTGGACGAATTGATGTTGCCCGGGGTATCATTCACATAAACCTTTAGATGATAATCGCCATTTGTTAATCCACTAATCGTCGTGTTCGGGGTGAACGATACATTTGCTCCTGAATTGAGGCTGTACCACCATCGGTAAACATCGGGATCTGGAGAATATACTTCGAGGTAGACATAGGGAGCAGTATATCTTCCACCCTCAACTGGAGAGACTACGTAGATCGCAGGAGGAGTGTAATCGGGGGCAACATTAGTGAGCGGTAAATAATCGCCACCATTCCTTATTTCCCCACTGGAATTATATGGAATCTCGGTATCTCCTAATCCATCACCTCCAGTTGTATCCATTCCAGTATAATCCTGCCAGTAATTTCCACCCAGGTAAGGTCCATTGATGATGTTTGTGCCCGGTGTTTTTGAGATATTCCAGTTATTATATCCATAGTCATAAGCATTTATGGTATTGTTGAAGTAGTTGTTGTAAATGGTATTGTTATTCGAGGAAGAGAGATATATCCCATACTTTTGCCTCGTCCCCGTACCTGTGATGTTGTTGGTACAGATGATGTTGTTGTTTGACTCGTAAAAGTATAAACCAACTGGAGTTATTGAATATATACCTGTTCTGGTAGAGTCTCCATTATTTCTTAACCCTGATTTATTTATACTGTTGTTATGTGAATAATCAAAAGAGATTCCTCTGATTTCATTATCATTAATTTCACAATTGATGATCTTACTTGAATTTGTTTTTGAATTTATAACTGTAATATTCGTTGAATTGTAGACCGCTATACCCGATAGAGCATTGTATGCTGAAAAAGTAGAAATCGAAGAATCTTTCGTGTTATACAGGAGAACACCATGCGAGTTCGCGTTAAATCCGAAGCCTTCAAGTGTGATGTTACTGCAATTGATGCACGCGAAAAAGTCTGCATTAGGCAATGTTGTTGAATTGAATATCTTATTAGATTCATTCTTTAAGTAATAAATCTTAAGCCCATTAACCGTATTCGATGTATCAATATCCAGGTCAAAGTCATCATCAGTAACTCCTCCCCAGTGGCCTTCATAATTTCCTGGATCAATGTAGAAATTGTATGTATTGCTTGATATTGTATTATTCCTCAGCGTTAGATTAGTTGAATATGCATCAGCTGATGATGACCATATTTCTATACCAGTGTATTTATATTTCACTGTATTATTGGATATTATTAAGTTGCTTGCATGATTGATTTTGATGCCAGCATCATCCTTTTGTATTGGCGTTATTCCAGAAATTCTGTTGTTCATGATTTGGTTGTTATCAGAATCAACCCTTATACCTCCATAACCCAACAGTTCATTTCCAGAGATGATGTTTTGCTCAGCATAATTATCTATCATCACCATCGGCATAGAATCACTTATATTTTTCAGAAATGTATTGTTCTCAATTCGGTTACCAATCGCATGTTTATAGCTCAGCCCTTCAATAGCAATATATTTTTTACTATACCCGCCTTCTATAAAAATGTTAGAAGTGATAGTGTTATATTTAGATCCTTCCAGCTCAAGATAAGAAGATATGAATGTGTTATTCGCGATAAGATTTCTGTCAGAACTAGATATTATATAGCCCTTTACAATAAATACACCACTTTGGTTGAATATATTGTTCCTTATTATATTGTCAGTTGATTCATGATCCGTAATCTGTGTGCAATCCCCAAGCCCGGAAACAAGGTAGGTTGTATATCCAACTTTTATTCCTGATTCAGGAATCGAGCCTATGGGGCATGGGCCAGAATAGCCGGAATTATTGATGTAGAATCCTTGAATAATATTGCCATTAGATTTAAGAGTGAACCCACTGCCTGTTCGATTTGCATTCACCACGGGGTTCTCAACTCCCGTGATGTTCAGGCTCTTATCCACAATGACATTCTCAACATAGGTGCCATTGCACACGATAATCGTGTCGCCATCCATCGAGGCATTCACGGCGTCCTGTATTATGGTGAAATTGGCGCCGGGGCACTGCACTTTATCGTCATCGACAATCCATATCACAGGATTTCGTATGGTGGTGAAGTCTCCAATCGAATTGTTTGAATACAGACTCGTGTTATCCACCCGATAGGAGAAAACAGAGTAGTAATAAGTGGTATTGGCGAGCAAGCCAGAGAGCGTTATAGAAGGAAGTTGGGTATTATTATCCCATTCGGACCATGACGCTGAGGAGAGATCGGGATTGAGACTATAGAGGATCCGGTTATCCGCTAAAACATTTGTCTGCCAGCTTATTGTTATGCTCGCATTGGTTACATCGCTCTCCTGAACGTTGCTGATCGAAGGTGGGAAAGGAGTTTCGAAAAGCATTGGGTAGTAATCATATGAAGATATCGAACAGCCCTCACCTCCATATATATCTGATTCCGATAAAATATGATAAGGTTCATCTCCGATACCATCCCCATTTGAATCATCTCCCGTGTAATCATCCCAGTAGTTACCCGTATAGTTATTGTAAACCATCCCTCGGTAGATATATTCTCTTATTTCAGTAGAATTCCATTGATTCACACCGCATTCAATAGCATTGTGGGAATTAGCCCCAAAGCGATTCAGATAAATCAAGTTGTTGTAACACCTTGAAATCATAATACCAGTATTTCCATTTGCAATTGTATTATTGATGATTGTGTTGTTAGATGAAGAATCAAATATGTAGATCCCATCTACAATATTTGTTATCGTGTTGTTTTCTATGCGGCTGAAATTTGCAGATTCAAGCTGGATGCCACCATAAGTATTAAAGATAATGTTATTTGAGACGGTTGTGTAGTTTGAATATTCAACATCTATACCATCTCCATCAGAATTTCCACCTTTAATCGTGAATCCAGTTATGTTCACATAATCCGCATGGACCTTAATAACATCCTCGTTGATATCGAGAGCTTGAATTATGCAGTTTGAGGAGCCATTCTCAGATCTCAGCGTGAGACTCTTAGTTATCAGAATATTCTCGCTATACGTTCCATCACGTACGATAATAGTATCTCCCCCACCTGCTGCAGATATCGCAGTCTGGATATCCGAGTAATCATCAGGCACGTAGATCTCTGCAGCGGTGCATATCCCAATACCCGCGGATAAACCAATAAAGAGGAGCAGGCTGCAGGTAAGTACAATCTGTCCTTCCACGCTTTTTATGGGATACATGGTATCCTGGATAACACTCGGTGCCAGATTACCCAACTATAGTTGGGTACTCCTCTATAAAAAAATTGAAGGACCTGGGTTAGGGACTTAAGGTAAGAACGAAAGGTCCTGCACCCTTCGACTTTTTATGATCGAAAAAGTTAAGACTAAACGGACGAGAGAAGAGATACTATAAATACTGGTACAAGATCGGCTTCATCCAAAAATAGGTAGAGCACTCCGCAGTTGATGGTATCTTCGTCTTGGTTTTGGTCGTGCAACCTCGCTAAAGAGAGCTCTTTTCTGCACTAATACCTTCTCAAATCCGATTACCCCCGTAGGAGGTCGACTTTCGGGATGAAGCCTACAAAATCGAGACCATCCAAAAAAGGGAGAACGAGAACAAAAAACTGAGCTATTGATGATTAAGGAAGGTGCTTTTTCACAAAAGAAAGGACAATTTTGGATTTTTGTTTTGATTCTGAAGAGGACGAAGCGAACATTTTGAGCGCCCGGTGCCAAAAAAGCGATACCACCCTCTAGTGCTGCTCACCAATTTTTTGGCTATGTTCTTCTTCTCGTTACTTCAAGATGCCAACGAACAGATCCACCACTTCTCGTTACTGAAATAGGCGAGGATATTGTGTGCACAGAAATAGAGCTTCATGCCCTTTTCTTTCGCTTTCCGATAGTAACACTTGAGCGACCGTTTCTCCGCGTTCCCGAATGGTCTTTCTCACAGCTTTCTCCGTCCGTATCTCTCCTTATTCATGGCGTATTTCTCCATATACGCGCGTCTCAGCGCACCCCGAGCTTCTACTCCCTTCGGCTTTATCAGGATCTCCAGCTTTCGCGCTTCAGCATCGCGGTAATTTGCCCTGTCATCCAGGCGTTCCAACGCCTTACCCAGCCATTCCTCCGGTATCTGGCTGTAAACGTAGTGCAGCTCCGAATCACACGGTGTAGAACCATCCACCATGCAATACTCCGTGTCCCGCAATTTCCGTTCCAAATCACTGAACGGCAAGACGCCCTTGCAGAGGAGGACTGCTATCATCAGCTTCCAGTCATACGTCCTGGGCCTTCCCCGGGATTTGGAAGGCATGGGCATTCCTATTTCATCAATAATCTCCTCAGCAATCCCGAGCATCTCCGTGAATGAGGGTTGAGCGTCCTGCACCTGTCCCCTGAAGGGTCTATAGGTCCTTATACCCCACGGGCGCTCTTTTTCACTTCGCAAAGGGTTTCGTTCCTCGACGTACGTCCGCTGCACTACTTCGGCAAATGCACCATCCACCAATCCTGCAATTATCGCTTCTTCTGACGTTTGTACCTCAAAGAGGGCAAAGAACTCGCTGGGGATCATGATCGAGGGGATGTCCTGTCTGCATAAAGAAAACAACTGCTGTTCTCTCACCATTCCCCTGTAAAACCAGGTGCAAAGCGATTTTTCACTATAAAGGCAAGATCGCACGTTCTCAATGAATTTGCATTCCATCAAAGGAATATATTGTCAATAAAACTTCACACCTCTGTTGGAATCCAGAATACGCCGTTGTCTTCCACCAGTTAATCGCGAGCCGCTGTCTCTTAACTCATATCATATATTTTTGGGATGGTCTCTGCAAAATCGAAAGATTTTTAATAACTCACCGGATAGTACTGCATACAGAGTGTCAGTCTAATGTTTGAGGAAAAAAAAGGAGAGGTGGAAGTCTCAGAAGCATTTTTGAAGACAATAGATACCTTTTACAAGGAACGGGACGCGATTTTTAACGAGTTTGATGCGATACGTGCGAAGTATTCAAAGGGCGAGACTATTATAGATGCGTTACGCGAGTTTCGACTCAAGCGGGCGAGTATCTTCACGTTGATTGACGCGATCTTTCACAAAGAGGTGGAGCTTGAGGATAAGCTTGCCCGGGCAGATATAGCGAAAGAAAAGAGAGAGAAGCTCCAGGAATTTAAGGATCGGTTTGCAGATCTCGCAGAAGAGATCGATTTATATGTGCTGAAAGAAATCGGCGTTGACCAACGGTAACCGATCACGTGCTTTGGTAGGAAGAGAGTGTTGCAAAGAGCGCTCGTACCTGGTTCTCAGTCTCCTCCCGTGTGCCTTCATTACTGATCACAAAATCAGCGAATCGCAGCTTCTCCTCCAGGGGCAGTTGCAAGGCAATCATCTTTTTAGCTTCATCTCTCGGTATCCCGTCCCGTTCCATCAATCTCTGTATCTGCGTCTCTTCGCTGACATGAACCACAATGACCGCATCGAACTCCTCATGAGCGCCTGTCTCTATGAGCAGCGGGACATCAATAACCACGAGCGCATCAGGCGCTAATTTTAACTTCTTGAGCGCGTCGATCCGCTCGTTGCACTTCCTTTTTACCTCTGGATGGATGATCCTCTCCAAGACCTTCCGTTTCTGAGCGTCATTGAAGACGATATCCCGCAATTTCTTCCGGTCTATCACTAAATCGTTCCTCAGGATATCCGTGCCGAAGAAATGGACGATCTCCCACCACGCCTTCGAACAGGGTATAACCGCCTCTCGGCTGAGCACATCGCAGTCTATTGTGTAAGCGCCAAGATTCATGAATTGGTGGAGCACAAGGCTTTTGCCGCTCGCTAATCCTCCGGTTATGCCCACGATTCGCATCGCTCTTCAAGAAAGTAAAACTAATGCGCCAAGAAAAGGTTAAGAAAAATGTGCTAATAACCTTGCGACCGCATACGCAGGAAATGTCGCTGCGATCCTCTTCCCGTAGATGGAAGCAAGTGGCATAACCTGCATACCGAGGGAATCCGCAGCTTCGTGGACGATGAAATCACCTATTCCTGCTGCAATTACCAGGTCCAATCCATACTTCTCCTTCATACTGTTTAACGACGCACGTAGCTCCTTTATTTGAGCACTTTTTACCTGTTCTGCAATGCGGATGGCGCCATCCTCGCCCAGTTCGTCGAGATCACTGCATACCACTCGTGAGAGTCTTCGGAGCGCACTCACTCTGCTCTTTTCAGCATGTTCGCGACCCGCAAATGCATACCTGTTCGGGCTCTCACAGCTATACTCATCCTCGGTCAGGTGGCCGAGAACGAGGTACGCGTCGGCCGTGATGGCGAACAGCTCTGAGGATATACCGCATTCTTCCCTCAGCACACCGAGCTTTACCTTCTTCAGCAGTGCGGCAATGTTGGTTCGCAGGATGCCGGAATAGATCAATTCGCCTGATTTGAGCCGTTCAAGATCCGTTCTCCGCGCCTTGAGCTCACCTCCAACGATTGGAATCACGTCCGTTGTCGTGCTGCCGATGTCAACGAATATCGCATCCTTGTTTTGTACAGCGACGAATGTTGCCGATGCGAGCCAGTTGGTCGATGCGAACGAAAGTGGGTCTTTGTCTACCTCGGAGCTCTCTTTGAACATGCAATTCCGGTCGAAGAAGTGGGGGGCTTTAAAAGTGGTGGAGAGTGCGTTCTTTATGTATAAAACCCCTTCTCGTTTCGTCTCAAAGCAATCACTGAGTTCCCCGGTCATCACAGCGCCAACAGCTTCTAGTTCTGTCCCGAATTGCTGGTTCGCCTCAGCAAGTACATCGTACAGTCGCTCCTTAGTTCTCCATAATGGTGCATACCGCGAATCTACAAATCCATCTGAAGTGGCTATTTTGGTATTCGCACCCCCGACATCTATACCCACAAACATGCGATCACAACCAAATTTAAAAAGAAAAGTTATTGAAAGAAATAGTATTGCTTTTGTGCCTGTTCTTCTCATGAACCATGACCGAGACCAAAGACGAAGTGGCAACGAAAAAGGACTTTGAAGAACGGCTGGACCGCTTGTTGAATCGTGCTGATGCGTGTAGTAAGTCGGTAGAAGCCGAATTGGGCAGATTAAAGAGTATAAAGGGCGAACTGAACGCACTCGTGAAGGAGTCGAGACGAATAAAGCTGAAGTTGAAGGAGGAGCATGAGTTCAGTGAGGAAGAACTTGAGGAACTGAGCGATACGATAGAGATTTTGGAAGAGACGTTTGAACCGAAGCGGAAAAAAGCGGAAGAGGTATTGAGAGGAAAGGAGGCTGAGTATTTAACCTCGTTACAATACCTGAAGGCGGAATTCGAGAACTATAAACGGAGAGCAGAGAAGGAGAAGCGGGAGTTTGGCGATTATCTGCTTGAAGGCTTTATAAGAGACTTGTTACCCATCAAAGACGCTTTAGAGGTCGCCATAAGGCATGCAAAAGAGAATGAGCAATCTGAAGGTCTGCTCAGGGGAATGGTGAGAGAACAGAAGCAAATCACTGAGCTCGTAACACGGGAGGGGCTCGAGGAGATACAAGCTGAGGGACTGCAATTCGATCCGTTCAGGCACGAAGTGGTCTCAAGGCAGGTGGTTGAGCATCATCCTGAGAACACGGTGATCGAGGTGCTGAGAAAGGGCTATCTGTTCCGTGGCAAGGTTATAAGACCCGCAATGGTGAAGATAGCGATCAAGGAGCAGATTGAGGGGGGCCACGAATGAAGGTCTTTGCATCCTGGAGTGGCGGTAAAGAAAGTTGTCTGGCATGCTATCGAGCGATGCTGAATGGTTTTGAGGTAGTGTATCTCCTCAATTTTGTAGACGAGGATGGAACGAGATCAAGATCGCATGGGATCCCGTCATATTTGTTGGATCTGCAGGCCGAGGCACTTGGAATACCGATTGTTCATGTACGGACATCGTGGGATGAGTATGAACGGAAGATGAAGAACGCGGTTGAGGAGTTAAAGAGGGAGGGTATAAAAGGCGGTGTTTTTGGTACCGTGGATATCAGGGAGCACAGGGAATGGCATGAACGGGTGTGTAATGAACTGCAGATCGAGCCGGTCTTTCCTCTCTGGGGACGCAATCCTGAAGAGCTTCTGGTCGAATTCATCGAAACGGGCTTTGAAGCGTATGTAATCGCCACGACGCTCGGAGAAGCGTGGCTCGGAAGAAAGATTGATCGAGCGTTTATTAATAATCTGAAGAAGCTCGAGATCCATCTCTGTGGCGAATCGGGTGAGTATCATACCTTCGTCACGGACGGTCCGTCCTTCAAGCGAGGCATCAGGATCACGCATGGGAAAAAGATCGTACGAGATGGTTCGTGGCTTCTGGAGATTGGGGTCGAATTATCATAACGGTATGGTTGGGGTACAATGACCCTGAAGATAAACGATGTGGATGCGTACTACGGAAGCGTGAAAGTACTGGAGCGTGTGGATCTGAGTGCGGAGAAGGGCGAGCTGTTAGGAATCATCGGGCCGAACGGGTCAGGAAAGACAACGTTACTGCGAACCATTGCGCGCGTGGTGAAGCCTCGAACGGGTGTGATCTTATTAGATGGCAAAGAAGTGACGCAGATGAAGGCTAAGGAGTTTTCGCAGCAGTTCGCCACAGTTCCTCAAGATACCACCGTCCATTTTGACTTCATGGCTCTGGATGTCGTGCTCATGGGCAGGAATCCGCACTTAGGGCGGTTAGAACTGGAGAGTGAGAAGGATATCGAAGTGGCACGCCGGTGCATGGAGCTGACCAACTGCTGGCATCTCGCGGAACGGCCGATTACCGAGTTGAGTGGTGGTGAACGGCAACTGGTTATTATCGCACGAGCGCTGACGCAGGAGCCAAAAGTCTTATTGCTGGACGAGCCCACGTCGCATCTTGATATCAATTACCAAATCGCGATCATGGAGCTGCTCAAGCACCTGACTAGGCATGAAGGCTTGATTATTATCGCGGTTATCCATGACCTCAATTTAGCCGCTCAGTACTGCGACCGACTGGTACTGCTGCAGAAGGGGAAGATTCTTGCGATGGGCTCGCAGCACGAGGTCTTAACTGCTGCGAACATCAAACTTGCCTTCGGTGCCGACGTCATGGTGAAGCGGCATGCAGTAACGAACCAGTGTTACGTATCACCTATCCCCATATCTAAAAAGGGAATGAGAGCAGCCTCGTCCGTTGCACATGACAATGAGCGGCATATCACGGTTCATCTGATCTGTGGTGGTGGAGAAGGCGCGCCGTTACTCTATCTCCTTTCAGAGCATGGGTATAACGTGACCGCGGGTGTGGTGAACCTGCTGGATACCGATTGCGAGGTTACACAACATCTGGATATCCCCGTAGTGACTGAAGCGCCCTTCTCGCCGATAACCGAGGATGCGTATCAAGCCCACCTTGCGTTAATCGAAAAGGCGGACGTTGTGGTGCTCTGTAATATCCCCGTCGGGTTCGGCAATCTGAGGAATATCGAGGCAGCGGAGGTAGCATTAGAGCGGCTGGGTAAAAAAGTAGTGGTTGTTGAAACAGACGGACTCGAAAAAAGGGATTTTACGGGTGGAGAGGCCACGAAACGACTGGTGGAATTGAAGAATAAGGGTGCTTTAGTGGTTAAGAATAATGACGAGGTGCTTGAGGTGCTGAACACATACAAATTGTGATTCGAATATCTAAAAGGGTTTAATCCCAAACCTTAATATCGCAGCGATGCCACCCAGGGCGTTGAGCCGCTTCCCCGGCTCGAACTCCGTGCTGAAGATTATGACGTCGCCTCCTTGCCGTTCCGCCTCCTCGAGCATCCATTCGATCTCCTCCTCTTCCTTCTCTTCTTCCTCACCGCAGGCCTTCATGAGTTTCGCATCACTGACCAGCAGTGTTTCGACCGCGCCGTACTCCAACGCTTTTCTCACTCCTACCTTACCATACACCGCTTTTCCACCTTCCTCTTTGCTGATCTCTGCCATTAACCGATCCAGCAGCGTTACTTCTTTTGTTAATCGCTCCTCTCTCTTCAGCCGGTCCACCGCGCCCCGTTTCAATACTTCTAAGAAACCAGAGATACCAATAGAAGAAGCTTGCTCCAGCCTCGTTCGTTTTGCTAACTCCGCATCCCGTTCCTTCAGGAACGAAACGAAATCGTCTTTGATAAAGCCGGGACCTGCAATGATGAGCGCTTCCGCATTTGTGGCTTGGAACGAGTTTTTCACCTGCCTCGCGAGCTCGTCAAAAAATTCCCTTTTACTACCTTCTGCGCGCTCCATACCTTTCCCCGAACCATAACGGATCGAGAAGAGCTCATCCACACCGTACTGGCGCACGATTCCCGCAACCGCCTCGCCTTCCTCGATAGTTACGAGGAGCACGTCAGGCGAGGCAACTGCTTTTTCCGCTTCTCGTATCCGCTTCAGTTGATGCTCTTTCCAGTCCTTTACAATCGAGAGCTCCACGCCCGGTTCGATATTAAAGGTATGATAAGCGCCCAGTTCAGTCTCCGGACCCTCTTCAATCATCCCCTTTATACGCAGCCGACGTGAGAATTTGTGAAATTCGATGCCGTCCGTTCTTAAGCCCAACCTAACCGGCTTTTTGTCCACTTTATCCGGTCGTAGCTTATCGGTCGCCTCGTCGAGCCTTCTATACGTCAGTGAATACACGAGGTCGCCTGTGTCGATTACATGCTTGAGGTGCCAGAGGTCATCCAGCGACTCGGGAACCAGGCAAATCTCACCGACACGCCTTCGGTCTCCGTTCTCCTTTATCCTGAGCTTCTTCTTGACGACCCGCATAGACTCTTACTTAAAAAGAAGCGGTCATTTTAAAAAAATATCTATAGAAAAGCGGTTTTTTTATAAGAGATGAGCGGCACGATAACCTTAAAACCGATACTCAACCAGGCAGCGCTTGTTGTCGAGCATGAGCATAAAACACTGGTGATCGCCGATCTCCATTTAGGTATCGAAGCTGAGTTCAGGCAAAAGGGGATTAATATCGGCAGTCAAACGGAAAAATTGCTGGAGCGAGCGATAACCTGTGTAAAAGTCGCTGAACCTGATGTGATCATCCTCTTGGGCGATGTGAAACATGCCGTGCCACAGATCTCGTTTGTGGATAGAAAAGAAGTGCCTTTTTTCCTGGCTGAGTTGGCTGTGTATGCACCGATCTACGTGGTTAAAGGGAACCATGATGGCTATCTGAACAAACTGCTGCCCGATTTGAGCGAGTCTGTGCGGAAGCATGAGATCGTTATAAAGAGCGCGCAAGGATTCCTCTTTGACCAGGTTGGGTATGCTCATGGGCACTCATGGCCCTCGCCCGAATTGTTCGCTGCCCCGTATATCCTGATCGGGCATAATCATCCGAGGATACGACTGGTAAGTTCAAACACCCCGTATAGGAGCATGAAACCGGTATGGATTCGTGCGCACTTCGATTATGACGCGGTGAAGAGGCATTACACAGAGGTAATGATGAACGATCGGAACGCGCCCAGAGTCATCATAATGCCGGCATTTAACGAGCTCTGTGGTGGCGTTGCGTTCAACGCAGCGAACAAGGAGCTGCTGGGTCCAATAGCCTCAAAGCTGCTTCGCCTGGAGAGTATGGAGGCGTACCTGCTTGACGGGACGTATATTGGCAAGGTGGGTGATCTGGAGAAAAAAATAGCTGTGTAACTCTTACCCAGAAAACCAACCTGCTCAAACCTCGAAGCGGCTATGAGTGCGCCGAGCAACGTTCATACTATCCAGGTGGTGAAAATCCAACCCAAGGAAAGGTTAGCTAGCCACTAACTCTGAACAGAACTCTGCATCCCGTCTGATAACACTGTGATGAAGCTAGGGGCTGGCAAAACAAAGCGAAAAGTTTAAAAACAGGTAAAAGGATATTAGTGCGATAAAAATATCATCCAGTCTGTAGTCTTTGGGTTTCTTCTTCTTGCAATTCTGGATCAGCTCTCGGATTTCAGCAAAGGCACCTTTGACCCCCTCTGGATTATTCTGATTTTTGCCCTCCTCTTCTTCGTGATAGCCATCTGGATAAGCTATACAAGACAAGTGCCTTTATTCCAAATTACTCCCCAGACCCTGGACGGCATCGTTCCATTCTGTTTCGGCGTGACCCAGGCCCTTGCAGTATTCAGCATCAACCTGAAAGAGATCTCCTGGTACTATTTCTCGTTGAGTTCCATTGCTGTTGTCGGACTCCTCCAGTATGCCCACACGTTCCATCAGGCACGGTTGCATTACGAGAGGAATCGAACTCTTAAAAACCAAAAAGCTTTTCAATTCCGGAACTCAAAACCAAGCAAGGTGAAGACCGATGGCAAAGATGCCAAAAGAAGTTATGGAAATGTTTAACGACCCTTCCGCGTCTAAAGTTCTGGGGACAATTGATGATAAGGGTGTGCTGAATGTCGCTCCTATAGGGACCTTAAGAGCGATTAGCGAGGAGACAATAGTTTTTGCGGAAGTTTATGGAGGAAAGACGAAAAGGAATTTGGAGCAGACAAAGAAGGCAGCCGCCGTGGCGTTTAAATATCCACCTCCTGCAGGGTATCAAATAAAGGGCACGTTTGTTGGCTGGCAGACCTCCGGTCCACTTTTCGACCAGATGGATAAAAGAATGAAGGAAATATTGAAGACAGGTATAAAACGTGTTGGCACGATAAAAGTCGAAGAGGTTTATTCAATGGGCATGCCGGAGCCGGGAAAGAAGATAGTCTAAGGAGGTTCTACACGATGAATGCATTAAATGTGCGAGAAGTAGACAAACTGGAAGTTACAGTCTTGGTAGACAATTACACCGATGTACTCTTACTCCAGAGCACCGAGGTCGTCAAGCGATCAGGGACTCCTCCTCCGAATCTGCCTCTCGCAGAACATGGATTAGCATGTCTTCTCAAAGTTAAGGCGGGCTCAGAGGAACACGTAGTGCTCATGGACGCAGGTGTATCGCCAACCTGTCTCTTTCACAATGCCGATGTTTTAAAGATAGACTTGAGCAAAGTCGAGTCGGTGGTTCTGAGTCATGGTCATTACGACCATTTCGGAGCACTCGTAGAATTTCTAAATAATGCACCAAAGGGAATACCCCTTATCCTCCATCCGGACGCTTTTTATGAGCGCCGCCTCAATGTCCCCCGTATTGGAGTAGCAGGCTTGCCTACGTTAGATGAAATAGCCTTAAAGAAAACCGGGGTGACGCTTCGTAAAGCCAGAGAGGCTTCTCTGTTGGTTTCAAATCTCATCTTGGTTTCAGGAGAAGTGGAGCGAGTAACCGATTTTGAGAAAGGCTTTCCTTGGGCTGAGGCGAAAATCGATGACAAATGGGTTGTAGATCCCTTTCACGATGACCAAGGTGTAGCGGTCAAGGTGAAAAACAAAGGTCTGGTAGTTATCAGCGGATGTTCCCATGCTGGCATCATCAATACGGTCAAATATCTCCAGAAAGTTGCACGGACGAATAAGGTTCACGCGGTTTTGGGCGGTTTTCACCTCACAGGCCCGATTTTTGAGCCAATCGTTGGACCTACCATTCAGGAGATGAAGAGGATAGGCCCAGATTTCGTCGTGCCCATGCATTGCACCGGGTGGAAGGCTATCAATCAATTTGCCCAGGAGATGCCTGAGCAGTTCCTCCTCAATAGTGTAGGGACAACCTACGTCTTCCAATAATCCTCATACCATGCCCATTCAGAGAAGGGCACGATTTTTTTCCGATTCTGTCAATAAGCAGGTGGAGGAAGAATAGCAAAACTCTCGGGGTTGAAAATTTATTGCGAGGTTGGATAAATCGAATTACTCCTCTCATTTCTTTTTTAAACCATTGCACTTACAAAAGATGTCATTTCCTTCTTCTTCCCTCACTCTTCGCAGGCGGTACCGTGCTATCAACACGAAGGATATACAGAGTGACGAAATACAAACACTTAAAAACTCCACAAACTTCTAAGGAGGTATGGCACAGAAGATCGCAGCATTCTTTCAGAAGGATACCTATGCCGCGTTGACGGGGATCAAACTGCTCGACGTTTCGGAAGGGCACGCAAAAGCGATGCTTGAGATAACCGAAAATCATCTCAATAGCGCGGGCATGGTGCACGGGGGCGTAATCTTCACCCTGGCCGATTTCGCGTTCGAGGTCGCATCGAATTCCTATGGCACGCTTGCCCTCGCAATCAATGCCCAGATCTCATTTTTTAAAGCGGTATCGGCCGGCGTTTTATATGCCGAAGCAAACGAAGTATCACGCCATCCTAAACTTGCCAGTTACTCGATCGATGTCACCAATGAAACGGGTGACCTGATCGCCTCATTTCAAGGCATGGTGTATCGCAAAAAGGACCTGCTGAAGATCGAGTAAATGGTTTGAAAACGTCCGGTACGCTCCGTCCCTTAGGGGTGAACTCAAAACGCCCAGTAACCCTGTGTGAAAAGAACGAGCAGGATACTAAACAGGAACAGGAAGGTCATCATCAGCAGGTAATGCAACTCCTCTCGCTTATCACTGACCAGGGCGAGGATTGTGAAAATAGGGAAGATGGAGAGCGTGTAACGCGGCATACTCAGCCAGAACCGGGTTGAAGCCACCGTTAGCCAGGTAAGGATCATATAGATGGTATAAGAAAACCGGAATTTGGTGAAGGAGGCGTAAATTATGCACGCTAAGCCAAATACGCTGAATATAATTTCCGCTCCTCCTACAAGCACTTTTTCTACCGGATCATGCCATAAAATGATCCACAAAGCGCTCAAGAGCCCCTCCCAGGGCGGTGCGAGGTACTTTGACCAATGCTCCCGCTGGAGTTCAAGAAACATAAATGCATTGCCAAAGACGATAGAGTTCACAATGAGATACGACAGAAATCCGAAACTGATCATACAGATGAAAACAATATCCTTGATGCTTCGTGATTTGCTTTTTGATTCTGCCGAAAAATACTCGTACAGCACCGAAGGGATAAGAACGAGCCCGGTGATCCGGGTAGCAGAGGCGAACATCCCCAGCAGACCCGCGGGGAGCCACTTCTCTTGCCTCGCATAATAAAAGCAACTGATGGTCAAGCACAAAAATAAACCTTCGGTATAGCCCGCAATCAAGAAGTACGACGTGGGGAATAGAGCGAAATAAAGAAGACTTTTCAATGCCGTGCTATGCGCATAATCAATTCTGGCGAGTTTATAAAGGAAGATGCCTGCGAGGAGCGATGCTGAATTTGATATCAGGAGTGCAGAGATCTCGTAGTTACCACTCAGAGCGGTTAAGAGTCTTATCACCAGGGGGAACAGTGGCATAAAAACGATTAAATAGCTCGCTTCTCTGACATTGGTGTACCCATTCTTCGCGATCTCCACGTAATGCGGCGCGTCCCAGCGGTTCCACCGTGATATGATATCACCGGGTTGATGTAACCCAAGCCCAACGAGAAGAGTTAAGGTAAAGGCGAAGATCTTTATCGCGAGTAATATGACAACAATCTCAATTACGATACGTCTTTCTATCTTCATCTACTCCCCAATAATCCTCATACCAACATGAGATTTTTTACATGAGTTGGCTTACGTGCAGTAACGCAAAGGAGCGAACAAGGGATGCGTGGGGCATCAAAATCCACCTGTGTGCATAGGAATAATTGGTGAAGGAACTGAGGAATACGGAAGCACCCGCGTTGGGATACAAGACGTGCGTGGATTTCGCTACGGCTATGGACCTAAAACTCATCAAACTCAGAATCGGGATTTAATCTCGACAAGATCACTCTGGCAGTTTTAATTCTTTGATATGCTCCTCTCTCTTCTTCTTGAACTTGATGAGATAATCAATCTCGTCCATCACGACCTTTTCGCCAAATTCCGCAGTTCCCTTCTCTCTGATAAAAGCCATAACCTCCTTTGCATTCTCATTCCGCACAATAATGGTTGAAAAGCCCGCTTCGCTTCCAACGCTCCCAACCGAGGCATCGCTTTGTACCGCAGTGAAGTCAGTACAGAAATCACAGCCCTTCGCCACTAACCCGCGCTCCTCAAACTCCGCCATTTTAATCTTCCGCTTCTTCTCCGCGCCCGCCACCGTGACGTACATGCTGCCCTTACTGATGTTCGTCTTGAGTATCTTCTCGATCTCAATACCCTTCTCGTCACGAAGGAACTTCATAAGATCGTTATAATGGAAATTTTCAGTGCAGAAGAGACCCACCACGAGCTTCACCTTCTCCTTGAATACCGGGAACTCCTGCTGCAGTTTCCGTATCCCTGAGATCATACAGGGCGTCCCCACAACGCCAACCCCTTTCTTCGTGAACCGAATAGCCTCCTTCAATGCGGGGAGAATACCTGCAAAAACATACTTCGTTCCACCAAGGGTTCCAACACCCACTTGTTCTGGGTATCGCACGTGGAAAATGCTCGTCTCCCATTTCTCATTCCGATCAACAAATAAACCCTGGTCAATCATCCCCATATCTATCGCGGATGCAATGAGTTCAGTGGCCATCGCACCATCCTGACCTTTGAACCGCTTTGATTTCGCAGCAACAATTTCGATATAGTTCCCTAAGCCACTCGGCGGTTCGTAAATGAAGCGCGGACAGACCCGCACACAGGCGCCGCAGTCAAAGCAGTTCTTCTCAAAATCAGGGAAACCCACGATATCCTCGTCGGTTACAATTAATCCGCTCGGGCAGATCGAGACGCAGGTCAAGCAGCGGCTGCATAAGTTCGTATCGATCACGACCGCCTTGAGATTCTCGAAAAACAATTTATCCTTCAGCTTCTTCTCCGGGACTTTTACTTCCCATTTCGATTCGCCCAGCTCTTCTTCTGCGGGAGTTGCCATATGTATCACTTCCTCACCAGTCTTAATATTTGCATGGAGCATTCCTTAACGCATAAACCACATCCAGTGCACTTCTCAGCATCGATCGCCATCTTGACGATCAGCCTCTCCTCATCTTTTATCGAAGAAACCGCGCCACTTTCGCAGACCTTCTCGCAGACCTTGCACGCAATGCAACTCGCTCGATCGACGCACTGGCTCACCATGGGAACACCCTGCGATGGTGCAATTTCCACAATAAGATTGTCTCTGCCTTTTGTCCGTTTCAACGAGAGATCCTCGGTGTCTATGACATAGTCGACAAAGACCTTATCCTCACGAATGATCTCCGGTGGTTCAACCATCTCCTCGGTCAGTGTGAGCATCTCCTCCATGGTCCGGTATGCCACATCATGGATCTTTGTGGGCTTTAACGCGCCGCCCGGGCAGCTATCGACACAGAAATGGCAGAAGATGCATTTACCATAATCCAGGGTGGGGTAATACCGGTTGCTGGGTGCTTCCTTCATCCAGATCGCATTCGCCGGGCAGATGAACGAACATTGAAAACAACTGATACAGCGCTCAGGGTCAAAGAGAATATAGCCTCTGAAACAGTCCGGCCACCTCCTCCGTTCCCGCGGGTAATGGGTCGTTATGTTCAATGGCAGTGCTACTTGCTTTGCCGCGGTTGACAGAGCAGACAGGTGATACTTGAGTTTGTCTTGCAGATTGTATTCCGGTGTTCCAACTTTCTTCATAGTACCACTCCTAAGACAATTGACCATGCGACGGCGATGAGTCCTAAGGTAAGCATGGCGCCCCATCCAATTCTCAGGCCCTGGTCGAGTCGGTACCGCGGATACACGCCGCGGAGGTTAACCATGACCAGCAGAATGATCAGGGTCTTTATCACGAACAAAATCGCATAATACAGGTCACCCAGAAGCGGAGTCACGTACGGAATCGCCGGGCCACTTCCCGCGCCGAGGAATAACATCGTCATGATCGCACTGAGCACATACATCTTCTCGTACGCCATCACATACGCAAGCCCGAATGCAATGCCCGAATACTCGATGAATGGTCCAAAGGCCAATTCCTGGTCTGCTTCCGGGATCTCAAACGGTAACCGCGCGGTAGCCATCACCGCAGCGACGAAGAAGGTGAGCGCGGCGAGGGGATTGAGGATAATGCCCCAGTTCCACCAGGAGGTTTGTGCACTCACGACTCCAACGGTGTTCGAAGTTCCGTATAAGATGACCATTGCGAGGATTGCGATGATAAACGGAATCTCGTAGGCGAAATACATGAACGCCTCTCGTACCGTACCGATGAATGCAAATCGGTTGTTTGAGGACCAGCCGACACCGAGGATGAAGACCGGCATCAAGCTTATCAGAGCGATCATTAGCTGGAGTGCATACTCGCTTTCTATAGGAACAAGTGTACGGCCGATGGTACCCGCATTGATAAACAGGAGCGGCAGCAGCACGGGGAGGAAATAGAGGAACGGGAACTGCAAGAAATACGGCTTGTGGGCCTCCTTATGGATGATTACCTCCTGACAGAGGAATCGGAGAGAATCGGCGAGTAACTGGATGCTGCCTCTCGTGCGTGGCGCGATTTCACGAGGACCAACGCGCCACTGCATCCGTCCCACTAACTTCCGTTCAAGCCAGGGGAGAACGAGGAGCATGGTGCCGAGTGTCCCGAAGCCCGGGATGATGAGTAAGATAAATATCGGTTTCCAGAGTATGAAGGCGATGAGGTACCGTATGATGGGAATACCGAGCAGGAATGCAACGATATTCCCGATCACAGGTATCTTGAGCACGAAATTGTAGATGATGGGATAGAGTAAGGGGATGTTCACCTGCTCCGCAATCATCAGGTTCACGAGACCGCTTATATCAATCATTGCTCGTCACCTCACCTACCTATCCGCCTCCGGCGGGAAGTACCCGAAACTACCATAAACTGCCCAGAAGTCCGCATATCGTTCACCTTTGACCGCTTCCATGAATCCACGCAGGTTCATCCAGCAGGGGCTTATTACCCGCACACGGTACGGAACATTTGACTCGCCATCGCTGATCAGCGAAAAGAGCAACGTGCCTCTCCCCGCTTCAGTAAGGCACGTCCATTCACCACGCGGCAGTACCAGGTTACCAAAAACGCGGAAGAAACTGCCCTTGATATCACTCGCTGCCTCTTTATATTCGCCAAGGATCGCATCGCTCAAAATGGGGCCTTTGATACCTCGTACCGCATCCCCGGCCTGCTTTATGATCTTAACGCTCTCCTTTATCTCTTCCAGCCTGCCCAGGAACCGTCCCAGACAATCGCCATCGTCGCCCGTCGTGACTTCCCAATCGAGCTTATCATACACCTCATAGGGCGACACTTTCCTGATATCATGGTTCACCCCGGATGCCCTCAGGAATGGTCCAACCATGCCGCACCGGATTGCATCCTCCTTCGTCAGCACCCCTACCCCCTTTGCCCGCGCCACGGTTACCGGGTTGGTCACGAAGATATCCTCGAACTTCTTCATCCGTTTATGGACTGCAAAGGTGATGTTATCAATCATTTTGAGCACATCGTCTGGAATGTCTCTCCGTATCCCACCAGGGACGACGAACGAAGGACCGCTTCTCGATCCCGTGATTCGCATCAGCGCTTCAATGATCATCTCACGGATCGCCATGCAATACATGAACCCGGTCGTATGTCCAAAGAAGAGTGAGAAGATACCCGAATCGTAATAAAACGCTTCGATCCGCGAGAGTTCAGCCATGATCGTCCGCAAATACTGTGCTCGTTCTGGAACTTCAATCCCGAGCGCCTTCTCGATCGTTCGCACATACCCCAGGTTCATATTCACCGGGTCATTGATCGCCAGTCGCTCGAATAGCGGAATATTCTGGATGTATAGCTTATTCTCCGCGAGCTTCTCCATAGACCGATGCACAAATCCCGGTTCGGGGATCGCATCCACAATGACGTCGCCTTTTATTCTGAATGTCACCCGGAGATGCCCACTGCCCGCGTGATGAGGCCCTATGGGGACTACAATCTCGTCACTCTCGTATGCATCTTTAATAAATTCTTCCCAGATCGGGACATAAAGATCCTTTGGCGGCTCGATGGGAACCATGAACTCAGGAGTCACATCCTTTTCAAACACGTATCGTTCCTCCGGGATCTTGAACTCTTTCCTCAAGGGGAGATCCGGTGTGTCGGGAGCAAGCAGGAACTTCTTGCCCATCCAGGTATTGCCCTCAAACCAGACCCCGAAGAACTCGTGCATTTCCCGTTCGCAATAATTCGCGCTCTCCCAGACCGAAGTAAGGCTTGGGATCTTCGGGTCTTTCATCCCGATCTCAGTGAAAATGGTGACGAGAACCGGCATCAGCGCCTCGACACTATAACTCGAAGCGGTATACTCCACAATAAACTTCCGCTCGTGGGGCACTTCGATCACATTCACGCTCTTCACGTGATCCAGTTGCATCTGATCCCGGAGTTTCCGGGCGACTTCCAACAGGTTTACCGGCGTGGTTCTGATCGCTATACGGTCCTTGCCGGTAATCGTTACGGATTTATAAAGCCCGTTAAGTTCTTTTTTGATTGTATCTGCCAATTCCTTCCCGAAATCCCAATCTACCTCCTGTTTAACATCCACTTTGATTGCCGGTGTGGGGGCATAGAGCTTGGGCGAGGTAGGCACCTTTCGCTCCTCCAGTTCCACGAACGGCAACTCCACCGTCTTAAATTCGATCGTCTTTCGGTCTATGCCCATTATCTTATCTTGCAGCGCTCTCACACCTCGTAAAAGGGCTTCAGGAGTTATTGGACATCCCGGAACAAAGAAATCAACCGGAACGATATCAGAAGGATGGGTGATATTATAACTGTTCCAGAATATCCCGCCTCGTTCTCCACAGGCTCCTATCACGTTCACAAACTTCGGATCCGGCATCTGCCCATACACGAATTGCAACGCCCGTGCCATCTTCCTCGTTATCGTCCCCTCAATAATGATGAAATTCGATTGCCGCGAAATGCCCAGGTTTAACGTGATAGGAGCCTGTGGAGAACGAGGGCAGGCAAATGCATGAGCGAGCTCAACGCCGCAGCACGAGGTGATGAAGTGGCACGGCCATAAACTCCATTTCGCAGCCCATTTTTTAAACGGTGCAAGCGGTCCTGATTCGAGGAATTGTATATGCGCGTTCTTATTTTCCATTTTTGTTCTCATCTCACCTCTCTATCTCGTTCGTGTAACGTTTTATAGACTCCGTTAGCCTTTTGACTTCGCCATATCGAGCGTTATCGTATAGCCCACATAGAGCGCGGGCAGGAGGAGCAGGAGTGAGAGCAGCAGGAGTACCATGAAGCTCGAACTCGGGTACGCGGAGAAGAGGAGCAGGATGACCACAATTGGTTCCACAGCCATAAACAGGAACATAAACCCGAAATACTGCATGGGGAGTGTATATTTCGGGAATTTCATCGGTGGGTTCCCTGCTTCCCATCGCATCGTTTTTATCTCTGTCAGGTTATACCTCGGCAATACCCGTACGAGCAGGAGCAGAATCATATCTACCAGCACGCAAATAAGGACCAGAACACCGATTATTAACGCATTTTCTAGCATTTTTCGTCCTCCTCGCTCATATCGCAATACTTATAGCCTGAGCAATGACCTCCATACTTCTAAAGAACCAGTCTGGCAGGAATGTAATTAAGGTTATGATTACGACGGCAACGCAGATGAAGTTGGTAAGATTCGCTTTCCAGCCAACCCCGAGTTCTCGTGCGAGCCGCAAATAATACGGAATGGATATTGCGGAATTCAGGACCATGAGCGCAACGAGCCAGAAATACTCAGCTTTGACCAGCGAGAAGAGAATGAAGAGCTTGCCCCAGAACCCGATGAGCGGTGGGAGACCGATGAACGAGAACGCAAGCAGGTACATCGTGAGTGAAAAAGCTCCTTCGCCCTTGATCGCATTGAAGAACCCAATCTTGCCCACCGCGTTTGCAAATAACATGAGCAGTGCTCCAGTCAACGCGAAGTAGAAGAATTCCGGCTTGATGATCACGACCGCGCAGGCTAACAAATAGCCCATGTTCGCCACGGTCGAGTAGGCGAGGATTCGTGCATGCTCTTTTGAGGTCAGTGCGCCTATATTACCGGTGAACATGGAGATCGCAGCAAGGACCGCGGTGAAGAGGGTTACCGAAACGGTCAGGGAGTTAGATGTGCTGATCAGTATCCGCAACGCGATGACAAACGGCACGATCTTTGCGAGCGATGCGATGATGGACATCGGGATGGGATCGGCACTGGTAAAGACATCCGGAACCCACTCGTGTAACGGCGCGACGCCTACCTCAATGCTCAGTCCTAAGATGAGCATCACATAGCCGAGTATGTACAGCAGGCCATTAAATGCGTTTTTAGTATACGCTAAGGTAACCGCACCGATTAAGAAGAGAACCGTAGCGAGTACCATGAAGGTGATATACTTGATACCCACCTCGACGTTTGTCCCCCCTTCTCGCACCATAACCAGGATGTAGGTTGGCACGGAAACAAGGACGAACGCTGCGAGTATCAGAGCAAGGTTGTGTGTCGTAAAGATGTAGAGGGTTACCAGTGCCATCAATGCTACCAATCCGTAGTCCACACCCTGAATCACGCTCTTGATCACTTTAAGCGAAACCAGGTTGAGGATACCGATGGCAAACACAAATGCGGTATAATAAATAAGAGCGGGTATGAGGAGTGTTACGGCTGCAGATGCCAGTATAAGCGCAGCGATCGCGCCGTAGAAGCCCAAATCGCGGTACTTAACGGAAAAAGCAGAGCAAAGCGTCAGGATTACTAAAGCACCGAGCAGCATCAGCACGGGCATTGAGAATTCGATCATAGCCATACGCCTCCTATCGCGACTACTACGAGCAGGATCATGACGAGCCCGAGCACAATATTGATGTATCGGCTGAGATAGCCTGTTTGAATGCCTCGGATTCGCTTCGAGATCGTGCCGAATAAGCCGGGTATCGTCACGGTATTAAAGAATCCGTCAATTCCACGATTTCCATAGTCCTGAACCAGATGAGAGACAAAGAAACCTATCTTCGGAATGATAAAATCATTCATAAAGGGCAGATACATACGGTCGCCGAAGAACGCGCCGAGCTTGTTTAGCGCATGTATCTGGGGTCGGTAGAGTGCAACCATATACGCGAGTAAGGCCAGTATTCCAACGCCAAAGGAGATGGTGATCGTGCCGTGCTTCAGAACGGATCCCGCGGCAACGAATTCATGGCCTTCTTCACTTGTGAAGATGATATAGAGCAAGACGAAGAGCACCGAGACCATCAGAGAGTACCCCACCTTCATCAATCCCCCGCCATGCGTATGCTCGTGGTGTGGTTTCTCGCCTTTAATAAAATTCAAAGCAAGGAACTTCGCCATTATCCCGGAATAGACTACCGAGGTGAGCACGAGCAGGATGAGCGGCAAATAGCCCACCTCGTGGAAGAGATGCTCCATAACCTCGTCCATCGCCGACTTCACCCAGTATGCGGTAAGCGGCGGTATGCCAACGAGGAAGGTGGTCGCGACGATCGTAACGATAAAAGCAGGGACCATCTTCTTGCCAAACTCGAGACCACCGCTTAAGAACCTGCTATGCGTGGCATGGATCAAATGACCACTGACGAGGAATAAACTCGCTTTCGCAAATGCATGGACTGCCATGTACCAGAACGCAACGAGCACGGCGAAATTCATGTGCATTTCGCCAACCTCAACATCAACCCAGTAGGATGCGGCGGCTGCTGCGAACATCAGACCGATACTGGACATCGTGGATGCTGCGAGCAGAACCTTCCGTTCGAGCATACCAGAGCCAGAGAGCGCACCATACAATCCGGAAAGCAGTCCAATAAAGAGCACAAGGAGATACACATACTCGAGCCCATGCACGCCGTGCAATGTCCATGGCGCAATATACCACGTGAGTTTGATGAATACAAACGCCCCCGCAGCCACCATGGTCGCACTGTGCAGGAGTGCACTCACCGTGGTTGGGCCGGTCATTGCGGTCATGAGCCACTCACTGAAGGGTACCTGAGCAGACTTGGTGAAGAGCCCCATGAGCAGACAGAGGAGCAGAATTATCGTGCCGCCCGCACCAAGTGTTTCAAAGAGCGTGCCCCACTCGATCTCCGAGATATTGAGCGTTGGTGATAATGCCCATATCGCAGCGAGTGCTAAGAACATAGGAACATCGCCGAACCGTATGGTGGAGATCGCGCGCCATCCGCCGAAGCTTGGTGGCCAGCTCAGCTCGAGCGGTCCCACCTTCCTGCCCGCTTTACCGACATAGCTAATATCATTGTCGTCCCTGAACCAGTGCCCGATCAATCCCCACGAAGCGGCGCCCAGTCCCTCCCAGCCGACAAAGAGCAGGAATAAATTGTCGCTATACACGACGAGGAGCATCGATGCGGTGAAGAGGTTGAAGAAGAACCAGTACCAGCTCGGCCGGTAATCTCCCTTCATGTAGTCCAAGCCGTAAATAGCAATAAAGAAGGCTATAAGTGCGGTAATAACGCCCATATACCTGCTCAGATAGTCAGTAATAAGGACGATGTTTATGCCGAATTCAGGAATCCAGGGGTAACTGAACTGCTGGTTCTCGGGTAGAACGAAGAGGATATACAGGCTCATGATCACTGAGACGAAGATCCCGAAGACCGAGAGATAGGGTAGCTTCTCGGTCCATGCTTTACTCTTGTAGGCGAGTACAATGGGAACACTGCTCAGCACAGGTGACAGGAACAGTAACAGGAATATGAGCCACTCGTTCATGGTACTATACCTCCCATACCCATCAATGGCCAGATCACCGATTTAAGCCCGGGAATCAATGCGGTCGAGAGCGGCGGGAATACCAGCAAGACTGAGGTGATACCGATTAGAAAGAGTGGTACGTAGAGGTATCTACTTATCTCCTTTCGTGTGGTATCCTTGGGCTTGCCATAGAATACCTTCCGTATGGTGTAGAATCCATACCACACTGAGAGGATGAACATGAAGATAACCGCCAGGAGGATTGCTAAACTCCCGGTAGAAACGCCGAACGTTTCCACCACACCACGCAATATGAAGAATTCACCGAGCATGCCAACCGTTAAGATCCCGCCGAGGTTCAGAAATCCGACCACCGCAGCATTTGAGATCGCCGGTATGGAATCGTGCAAGCCGCCCATCTGCCGAACATCACGAAGACCATGATGCACGGCGATGATCCCGCCCGCGCTCGAAAACAGGATTGACTTACCGAAGGCGTGCGACATGTACTGGATCACCACACCGACCAGCCCAAACGGACCGAGACAGAGTGCAGCGAGGATATAACCCATCTGTGAGACGGTGGAGTATGCTAACAGCCGTTTGAAATCTGTCTGTTTGAAGACCGAGAACCCGGCATAAATGCTTGAAAAGAGCGCGTACCCAAAGATGTAGCTGCGATAGGTCACGATGAATGAGTAATCGATGAGTGCGATTCGCAGCAGAACATATCCAGCCAGACCAACGGTTAATGGGCTCAGCAGTGCACTTAATGGTGTTGGAGCTTCTGCATGCGCCCAGGGAAGCCATACATGGGGTCCTAACACGGGGAGCTCGATGACCATGCCCACGAAGATGAAGGGCCAGGCATATCGACCCACCGTCTCGATATATTTGAGCGCGAGTGTGTCATTGTTAATACCGATGATGAGGAAGCCAGCGAGCGTAAGAACACCGGCTACTAAGCTCCAGATCAGGTACAATTGACCAACCCATCTCCGGTTTCCATAGCCATAGAAGTAGATGAGGAGGAACGCGGTGATCAGTGCGATCTCGAGGAAAATGTACAGGAGGATGAGATTGCCACTGTACACGAGCCACAACATCGAAGCGGCATAGAGATCATACAGGAAGATATATTTCCTGAACTCGCTCTCAACACTGAGCTCCATCTCCACAAATCGGTGCTCCATATAGGGGAGCGCAAAAAGACCGACCATCGCAGAGACGATACAAATCGTCAGTCCAAATGCATGCGATATAAAGTCAGCACTGAGATAGAGCTCGCCTATTGGTGCTGAAAAGGTCATTAAATGGACCTCCGCGCAGCCGTAAAAGAGACACGAGAGGATGGCAAAGAACGGCAGCAGGAAGAACGACACGGTAAGATGGGTCGCGGCCTTTGGTTTCAAAAGTGGTGCTAAAACCGCTGCGAGGAGCGGCAAAATCAGAAAGTAGAGCAGCATCATACTTGATCACCTCCTATAGTAATCACCGCGGTGTGAATATCCTTTTTCTGCCGGTCAAGTATCACAATTGCCGATATCAAGATTAACAGCTCGCCACTGCTCGCGAAGATCGTGATCACCGCAATACCGAATGCGGTATGAGCAGCAACTGAGAAGAGCGGAATCAATGCCATAAACACCGCACCAAACATCATCTCCAGTGATATAAGGAGCCGGATCACATCTTTACTCGAGATCGCTGTGAGGTAGCCCACGAATAAGATTGCAAAGGACGCGGCATAGAGCACTGATATACTCGCGACATCAAGAGCAGCCATTCAACTCCTCCCTCCTATCCCCATCTTTAATACGGACAATAACAAGAGAATAACGAGCGCTATCAGCAGTATAACGACTAAAAAGTATTCGGTCGTGGATAGAAAATTCATCAGTTCAAATTGGATCTCGCCGGGCGATGCTGCCGGCGGATTGAAGATCGGGTAACTGTAAATGGAGAAGCCGATAATGAACGCAGCGAGAGCCACTGGCGCAGCCCAGAATACCGACACCTGCCTTACCGGTTCAGATCGATAGGTTGCTGCAAGCGCTACGGTGACAATACCAATCGCACCGACAAAGATAAACACGATCAATACGAAGACTGGTTGAAGATTGAAGAGAGCGTAAACCGCTGCAACAAAAATTAAGGTCCCGGACATGTAGAGCGAGGAGTAGAAATTATCTTTGCTCACGAGAACCCCGAGCGAGAATAAGACGGCGATGCCTGCAAGCGCTGACAGCAACAGCACATCTGCACTCATGGAATGACAATTTTTGTCATCTCTTTAAAAAACTTTCGTTTTTTTTCAGATGCCCCAGGATCACAGGTTGTCCACGCCCTGTAAAGGGGGATAAAAAAGAATTCGGCATAACTCGTCTGAGCTTCAGCGTGAACAGAGCGCTCACGTGCGGACGAAAGAGGGCTTCTCTTTCTTATATAAAGGTATTCGAGACGTGGATTTTTATTCGTTCCATAGAAAACTGGGCGATGAACTGGAGTTTCTGCTTCGCCTCCGAATCTTCGAGTCCCGCAATACAATTCCGCGCTGTTCGTACAAACTCTTCAGCGAGCTGAAGTGCGTACTCGATTGAACCTGCGTCGACCAAAATGCTCCTCACCCGGTTGATGTCAAAGATGCCAGGGTCTCGTTCTCGAGACAGAATCGCTTTTATATACTCCTTTTCAGATTCGTTTGAATGATGTAACGCGTGGATGACGAGCAATGTCTGCTCACCATTTTTAATGTCCAATCCCACAGGCTTGCCAGTATTCGCCGGGTCACCGCAGATATCCAGGATATCATCTTGAATCTGGAACGCAACCCCTAGGTTCTTACCATAGGTACGCAGATTCTCGATTTCCACTTCGTTTCCGCCTCCGAGTACCGCACCCGCTTCCGCGCTCGCCATAAAAGTCGCAGCCGTCTTCAGTTCAGCGACTTCCATGTACGAATGCAGGTTCGCCTCTTGCAAGGTTCGTAACGTGAACTCCAGGTATTCCCCCATCGCAATATCCGCCACCGCATTCGAGACCAGGCTCACGACTTCCGGGACACCGCAGCGTGCAAGCATCTCGCACGAGAGCCCGAATAAAAGATCACCGATAATAATCGCCTTCTTTTCACCGTATCTCGCGGGATTAGACGGATTTTTTCGGCGAATGTCGTTCTCATCGATGATATCATCATGTACCAGAGACGCATTGTGAAGCAGTTCAATCGCTATGGCGGTCGATAGCGCTTTTTCACGTGAACCGCCCACGGCTTCTGCTGAAAGAAGGCATATGATAGGTCTCAGTCGCTTGCCGCCGGTCTCCTGTATGTAGGTCAGCGCGTCGCGTAAGATCTCATGGTTGCATTCGAGCAATTTTTGCTCGATGACCTCACCTAACTTCTGATTGAAATACAGTACCTCCTCGTGGAATAGCCGCTCCTTCATTCGTTCCTACTCCTTATTATACCACCCTTTTATAAATACCCCTTATTTTTGTACCGATGAGCATATGCGATTGATATCGGTTCTCCCTGTGGCGCGGCTCTTTCGCCCGTCAACAGGTGACCCGTTTTGTAAAAGCTCGGCTGATCTACCGCCGACTTTCTAGCGGGCTTCTTGGAGCTTCGCCTCTGCATTCCCGTTCTTCTCGCCCCACTGCAGGAAATTGCAGTACGGACAGCCGAAATCCCACGGGCGCTTCATACCACGCTTCATTATCCTCAACTTGAATAAGAACGGGTGTGTAGCACAGGCATCCGGGGTGACGATTACTCGCCCACTTTTGGGGAGTGGCAACGAGAACGTGCAGGTTGGATAATTCAGACAGCCCACGAATCGCTTTCCCCGTGGTGAACTCGCGAGGAAGAGATCAGAGCCACATTGGGGGCATCTTCCGAGTATCGTATCCACTCTGATCGCTTCTTTAAGTGATTTCACGATCTCCTCTCGGTTCTGCGTCATCTCCGTGAAGACGAGGCGCAGCATATCCCTCGAATCATGTACCACGTCCTTCTTCATTCGTTTCCCGTCACGTATCTCATCCATCTCCAGCTCCAGCGTCTTGGTCATCTCCGGTTTCGTGAGCATCGCCGCATATTTTTCCAGTGAATCGATGAGTGCGAATGCCTTCTCAGTCGGTTTAACCGGATTATCCTGCACATAGCCGCGTTCGTACAACTTTCCTATAATCTCATGTCGTGTGCTCTTCGTGCCCAGCCCCAGATCTTCCATCTTTTTTATCAAGCTCGCCTGTGAAATCCTGTTTGGTGGTTTTGTCTCCTTCTCCACGACCTCTACGTGCTCAAGTGTAACGTTCTCGCCCGTTTTTAACTGCGGTAAGATCCATTCCTCTTTCTTCTGATAGGGATAGACGGCGAGGAATCCGGGGTCCTTTAACGCTCTTCCCTTTGCTACCAAAGTCTCGCCGCCGAGCTCGATCTGGACTTCGGTATCCTCCCAATGTGCGGGATCTGAGAGCGTTGCTAAAAACCGCCGTACGACCAGTTCATAAATCTTCCATTCCGCCGTGCTGATCTTTTCGCGCGAGGCTCCTGAGACGGGATGTATCGGTGGATGGTCCGTGGTTCGTTTTTTGCCAGCAGTTGGCTTCAATTGCTTCTTCCGCGTTATCATGCGAGCATGCGCGCCGAATTCCTCATGCTCGATAAACATCGTCACCAGCGCCTTTAGATCAAGCGTATCGGGATACGTCGTATTATCCGTGCGATGGTACGAGATGAGCCCGTGCAGATATAAGCTCTCCGCGATATTCATTGCCCGCTTCGGTGCATAGCCAAGCGCAGATGCAGCCCGTATAAATCCGGTTGTATCAAACGGAACAGGTGGTTTCTCCTCTCTCGACCGTGTCTCCACCGCACGAACCGAGCCGTCCTTTGCAGCTTCAATCCTCGCTTTTATTATCTCGACTTCTGCTCGTTCCCAGAATTTTTGTGTCTCATGGGTGACCTCGAAGCGCTCGCCCGTTTCCGTCCTCACCATTGCATGCAGCTCCCAGTAGGTACGGGGGACGAATTTCCCGATCTCTTTCTCCTTCGCCACTAACAGTGCGAGTGTTGGTGATTGCACCCGGCCAACTGAAAGGAAGTCCTCACCTAACCGATTCGCCGAGAGGGAGATGAACCGTGTCAGTGCTGCTCCCCATATTAAGTCGATGATCCCTCTCGCTTCAGCGGAGGCCGCCAGGTTATAATCAACCGCACTCCGGTTGGCGAAACTTTCTTTTATCGCTTGCTCGGTTATCGCACTGTATCGCATCCGGTCAACCTGCACGTCAGGATTTATTTTTTTGATGATGCGGAGCGCTTCCACACCGATCAACTCACCTTCGCGGTCATAGTCTGTGGCGATCGTGATAGACCTCGCGTTCCGTGCGATGTGTACCAGTGCATTCACAATACTCTTTTTTATCGCAACGGGTATGATCTTGGCGTCTATCAGCGTGTAGGGATTTATCTTGCTCCAGTTACTATACCGTGTTGGGAAGTCCAGACGAAAGACATGTCCGCTCAGGCCGGCGATGACCGTTTCATCGAACTCATAGGCCTCGATCCCCTCGATCTTGCTCTTCTTTGCCTTACCGGCTGATAGAATCGCGGCGATTCGCTTTGCTGTTGTCCCCTTCTCAGTGATTATGTAGTGCATGCTCCTCGATTTTCATGCGATCTTAGCCCGGTTGACTGTATAGCTGATAGGATCGTGGTATTTAAAGTAAGTAACCTCCACTGGCAGATAATAATATGTTATTATAGTAATTGCTGTATCAGTAAGTATTATCTATTAATTTACCTTCTCCACGTCAATGGGCGTTTTGTTCGTACCAGTACGCTGCTCTTAACAGGGCATCCTCTTCAAAATGGGTTGCCACGAGCTGTAACCCGATCGGTAAACCGTGCGAAGACCCACAGGGAAGCGATATTGAAGGGACACCTGCGAGATTAACCGAGACGGTATTCACATCGGCGAGATATAACGAAAGCGGGTCTTTTATCCGTTCACCGAGCTTAAAGGCGACGAACGGCATGGTTGGCATCGCCAGTATATCATGGCTTTTCAATGCTTCCTCAAATTCATGCTTTATCAGCGTTCGGACCTTCAATGCCTTCAAATAATACTTCCCGTAGTAACCAGCCGAGAGTGCGTACGTGCCAAGAATAATCCGCCGTTTCACTTCTTCGCCAAATCCTTCGCTCCGTATCCTCGAGAACGTGGTATGCCAATCTTCATCTTTGCCAGTTCGGAGTCCGTATCTGAGCCCGTCGAATCGCGCAAGATTTGAGGATGCTTCGGACATCGCAATGAGGTAATAGGCCGCAAGCGCATAGTTCAAGTTCCGCATTCGGAGCTCCGTATAGGTCGCCCCGAAATCCTCAAAGGTATGGATCGCGTCCCATACCGATCGTTCAACCTCCGGAGAAGAGCCCTCGATGAATTCACGGGGAACGCCGATCCTCATGCCTTTAATCGCAGCAGGTTCAGTTCGTGGTACGTCGAGCCACGAGCAGCGGTAGTTCGTCGGTGCGTTATTCGGTAGCTTTATCTGCGTACTGTCGCGTTCATCCTTCGCGGCTAGTACTTCTAAGAGTAACGCGGTGTCCATCACCGTGGATGCCATTGGTCCTATCTGCTCTAAGGAATTGGCATACGCGATGAGCCCGTATCGTGAAACAAACCCATAGGTGGGCTTCAGTCCGGTGATTCCGCAGAACGAAGCCGGGCACCTTATCGAGCCGCCGGTATCAGAACCGAGTGCCAGAACACTTTCTCCTGCGGCTATCGCCGCTGCGCTACCACCCGAAGAGCCGCCAGGCACTCTGGTGAGGTCATGGGGGTTTTTTGTCGGCCCGAAATAACTGGTTTCAGTCGAAGAACCCATACAGAACTCATCCATATTCGTTTTCCCGAGAATAATAGCCCCTTCGTTCTTCAAGGCCTCGATGACCGTGGCATTGTAGGGAGGAATGTAACCCATAAGAATCTTTGATGCGCACGTCGTTTGAATGCCCCGTGTCGAGATACTGTCTTTGATGGCTATGGGCACTCCGAGCAGCTTCTTTTGCCTGTATTTTTCTTCCTCGTGTCTCTTATCCACGTCTCGCGCGTCTTCAATCGCGGCTTCCTTATTCAACGTAATATAGCAATTTAATTCGCTCCGCTCTATCCGTTCAAAGATCCTGTGGATCAATTCCTCACATGAGCTATTTCCACGTTTTATCTCCTCTACGACTTCCACTGCGGTCAGCATGGGTTCTTATCACTCTATTAAGATGGACGTACTTTTATATATCTCATCGGGTTTAAAATTACTACAGATGTCAGAACTGATGGATGGTATGTATGAACCGGAAAACGAGATCAGTATGTCCGCGGTGCCTCGAGGTTATTGATGCGGACGTGTATGAAGAGGGCGGTAAAATACTGATAAGGAAGAGATGTGAGGAGCACGGCGAATTTGATGATGTCTACTGGTCGGATGCTGACCTTTATAAGAAATTTGCGAAGTGGCAGTATAGAGGTACTGCGGGTATCAAACTTACTGAGAGCGATAAGGGCTGCTTTTTCGATTGCGGACTCTGTCCCGCGCATAAGAGCTCGACCTTGCTCGCCATTATAGACCTCACGAACCGGTGTAACCAGCGCTGTCCCACCTGTTTTGCAAATGCTGCGGTCACCGGTTATCTGTACGAGCCGACGGTGGAGCAGCTTGAGGAGATGATGAAACTGCTCAGGAGCGAAGTGCCGCCATGTCCAGCGGTACAGTTTGCGGGCGGTGAGCCGACCATGCGAAACGATTTCGTGGAGATTGTTCGAATGGCACGCACGCTTGGCTTCCCTCATGTGCAGGTCGCGACGAATGGGATGGTAATGGCACGGAGCGTAGCCTTCTGTCATGACTTGAAAGAGGCCGGCTTGCATACGGTGTATCTCCAATTTGACGGCATGACTGAAGAACCCTACAAGCAATTGAGGGGCTATTCAGCCTTAAACACGAAGTTAAAGGCGATAGAGAACTGTCGGAGAGGTGGGATCAAGAGTATCGTGCTCGTTCCCACGCTCATGAAAGGGGTGAACGACGACCAGATCGGTAATATGGTCCGATTTGCAGCGAGCAATCTGGACGTTATCAAGGGTCTGAATGCACAACCTATTGCGTTTGAGGGGCGAGTAGACGAGTCAATAAGGAAAAAAGGGCGAATAACCATTCCGGATTTCATCCATCTCCTGGAAGAGCAGACTGATGGCGAGATACCGAAAGAGAGTTTTTATCCCGTGCCGTTCGTCATCCCGGTCTCTCATTTCGTTGAGGCGTGGAAGAAGGTCCCACAGATCGAATTCACGGTGCATCCACATTGCGGCGCCGCAACGTATCTCTTTGTCGAAAACGGGAGGTTCATACCCATAACGGACTTTATTGATGTTGAGGGTTTCATAGAATTCACCAGGAGGGCCGCGGAGGAGATGAACCGGTCGAAGGTCGGCAAGCTGAAAGCAATCGCCGGGCTTATAGCCGCGTTACGGAAATTTATTGACAAGGAGCGGGCGCCTGAGGGTATCGATTCGTTAACGCTCCTGGCAAATATTCTGGGAATAGGAACTCGCGATTCTCTTGCGGATTTTCATCGTAAAACGCTTTTTATCGGTGTGATGCACTTCCAGGATCCATATAACTTTGATTTGGAACGAGTTAAGAGCTGCGGCATCCATTATGCCACGCCGGACCTTCGTATAATCCCATTCTGTTCTTACAACGCGTTTCACCGACCGTTAGTCGAGAAAGCGTTCTCCACACCGCTCAATAAATTTCGTTCGGACTGACGTGGAGCTGGGGACTCGGATATGAGTGCGCTCTGACCTCTGGTGCAGTTTGCCTTGCTTGAACTCTGGTTTCTTCGTTCAATACCTTTAAATAGAAAAAGGGCTGATATACACATGCCCTTTTCGAAGAGTAGTATGACCTCGCTCGACGAGCGAAGGACGATTACTATGGCAAACAAAGGGCTACAACCCAAGCCGTATTGCACGGTCCCGGCGGTATGCTACATCAAAAATGATGGCGATGACCGTCAAGAGGCAACTACAATACGGTACACCACTTAAAGATAAAGCTTATCAATGATTCCCGTCTTGTTTAAGAAATCAAAAAGGGTCCGTGAAGGAGGCATGAATATGAGAGAAGAAAGAGAGAGAGGAAGCGCGGCGGAGAGCACTGGAGAACGGGAGATAGAGCAGATAAGAGCGCGAAAGCTCCGTGAGATGGAAGAGAGAGCGGCAGCGGAGAAAGCAGGCAGAAGCTCGGGCGAAGCGATACTCGATCATCCCCTCGTGATAACTGATAAGACCTTCGTCGAAACGGTAAAGAGATATCCCGTGGTCGTTGTAGATTGCTGGGCTCCATGGTGTGGTCCCTGTCGGATGATTGCGCCAGTCATTGATGAATTGGCACAAAAATACGCGGGAAGGGTCGTATTTGGCAAGCTGAACGTGGATGAGAATCCCAGAACCGCCACAGAATACGCAATCATGGCTATTCCCACACTCTTCATCTTCAAGGGAGGCGAGCCCGTGGATGTCATCCAGGGAGCTCTGCCCAAACCGTATTTAGAAGCGAAGATAAAGGAATGGTTGTGAGAGAACCTTTCTTGAAAAGATCTGTCGAAGAAAGAATGGTTGTGCGAAATGAGAGCGAGAGACGAGGGAGTTTGAAGGAACTCGAGATTGTAAAGAGGTTCGCCGATTTTGGATTCCAGGTTCAGCCGGAGGCACTTGAGCTGCTCAGCCACTACTCCAGCACCTGTGATCGCGAGGGGGACTTCAACATTGGTGAATTAGCCGAATGCGTGACGAAATCGGTCGATCCCTCTATTTTTGTCATTTCGCCTGAGCTGATAGCCGATATTATCAAAAAGAAGGACGTACGAAGTGCTGAAAAGGTAACGAGCGTCGTGGAACAGCAGCCGCAGGTGGACGCACCGGCCATACTCAAATCCTTCCCGGAGCATGGTAAGGCTGCGGATCAGAAGGATTTCTTACCGCACTTCATTGACCGATACGAGCGACTGAGTGGCATTATAAAGAAGCGGTTAAAATGCGGGCAGATACGGTTCATCAAGAGCGGGAGTGCGAACGAAGAGATCTCGGTCGTGGGCATGGTCTCTTCGGTAGCCAAAACGGCGAAGGGGAATATACGGGTGGAACTGGAGGATACCTCTGGTTCTCTCTCGGTGATCGTACCGCATAAAGAAGAGATAATACCCGATGAGATCATTGGTGTAACGGGTTTTCTATCCAGTGGACGCCAGCTCATTGCCGAACGGATCATCTATCCCGATGTGCCCATTCCTACTGCGACGTCGCAATCAGCACTACCGCTCTCGGACAAGGAGCAGCAGCGACGAGCCACCCATGCGGTATTCATCTCTGATCTGCACTTTGGAAGCACCACCTTCCTGGACGGTGCCTGGGATCGTTTTGTGCAGTGGATGAATGAGGAATCCAGTCGCCTTGAGATTGCCTATCTGGTGGTTGCGGGTGATATAGTCGATGGTATAGGTGTTTACCCCGGCCAGGAAGAGGATCTCTCTATTACGGATATAGAAGCGCAGTACAAGATGGCGGCAGGCTCGATTTCCGATCTTCCGTCGCACCTGCATATCATCTTAGCGCCCGGGAACCACGATGCAGTGCGAAGTGCCGAGCCCCAGCCTCCGTTGCCCGAGAAGATCCAGAAGTTCTTCCCTGAGCATACCTGCTTTGTGAGCAACCCTGCGTATATCCGAATTGGTGGCCGGCAGGTATTGATCTATCATGGTCAATCGTATGATGATTTTGTGAACGTGGTCTCGAGGCTGAGTTATGCAAAGCCTGAAGATGTGATGATCGAGATGCTGAGAAGACGGCATCTTGCTCCCCTGTACGGGAATAATGTCTCGATTCTTCCTGATGGACATGACTATGGTGTCATTGACCCGGTTCCTGAGATATTCCAGTGTGGGCATACGCATACTGTGGGGATCTCGAAATACCGGAACGTGCTCCTCATCAATGCCGGCACGTGGCAAGCACAGACACCGTATCAGAAAAAGCGGGGTATAAATCCGGTCACGGGTTGCGCGACGCTTGTGGACCTTTCTGAGCTCAAGGTAAAGGTACTGGACTTCGGAGGCAGATCAGGGGCGTGAGTACGAGCAGATGATGGAAGAGAGTGAGGCAAACCAGCACGGTCTGAAGTTTTTTGCGGTGCGTAAAGCTGCGGACCTCTACACCTGGTCGCGAGCGCGTGTTTACGGCGAATACGAGAAACGATTGGAGGAGGAGATAGCAGAGCGGCGTTTACCCGAGCACGTCGCGATCATCATGGACGGGAATCGACGATATGCGAAGAAGATCGGGATTTCAACGGAGGCGGGATATGCCTACGGCGCGGGTAACACCGAGCGAGTGATCGAATGGTGCTTTGACATCGGCGTGAAACAACTGACGCTCTACGCCTTTTCCATCGAGAACTTCTCCCGCACGGCTGAGGAGATCGAGAAGCTCTTTAAACTCATGCAGGTGGAGTTTGAGAAGATAAGCGAGGATGAGCGGATCCATAAGCATGAAGTGAGGGTGAGGGCAATAGGGAACGTCAACCTGCTCCCGAAATCAGTGAGGGAAGCAATAAAAAAGGCAGAAGAGGCGACCGAGCAGTATAACAAATTCAAACTGTTCATTGCCGTGGCGTACAGCGGCCGCATGGAGATCGTGGATGCGGTGCGAATCATAGCGAACCGGGTAAAGAGCGGCGTAGTAAAGCCTGAGGAGATCAATGAGGAGACGATTTCCAAGCATTTATATATAAGCGAACTGGAAGGAGAGGACGAAGCCCCGGATTCGGGCGCCAAACCGAGTGTGGATTTGATCATAAGAACCGGTGGGCAACTGAGATTGAGCAATTTCGTGCCCTGGCAGGCGCTCGGAAATGAATGTGCTGCGTATTTCTGCGCGCCCTACTGGCCTGAGTTCAGGCGGGTAGACCTCCTCAGGGCAATACGGACGTATCAGGAGCGAGAAGAAGAGAGACGGCAACGCGCGGACTCGAGAAGGCTAACTTTAGCCCTTCTTTTAAGACGAAAAGCGTTACCGCGAGAGGATAGAGCAGTACATCGTGAGTAAAGGTATTTGTGAGGAGGATCATGAGAGCATTTATCGCAATTGACCTGTCTGAGGAAATAAGGGCGAAGATCGAGGAATTACAGAAGGCATTCGAAACCCTCGGGCTGCATAATGCACTGAAATTCGTGGATCCGAAGCAGGCGCATCAGACGGTAAAATTCCTCGGTGAAGTTCCGGATGCTGGTGTGGAACGAGTTACAAGCGCCTTAGCGGAACTTCGGCACGGACCATTTGCTATCGAACTCCGGGGTGTGGGTTTCTTTCCCGAGGCGTCCCGTGAACGAGTAAGAACCATCCGGGTTATATGGGTGGGTATTGATGAGGGCGCGGAGCAGTTGCGCACGTTGCAAGAAGCGGTCGAATTGAAGCTGTATGCGGTCGGCTTTCCACTTGAACGACGGTTCAGTGCACATGTGACGCTCGGTCGGGTGAAGCGGCCGTTAAAGTCAGAGGAGATCGTGCGGATCGTGAAGAAGATAGCGGAACTGAAGGATGTAGCGGTGGGGAAGATGCTCGTCGAGGAGTTGAAATTAAAGAGGAGCACGCTTACGCCGAATGGACCTATCTATGCGGATGTGTATGTGAAGCGGTTGGTGGAATGAACAACTTCCCGGAATTCAAAAAAGCAAAAAAGATTATCTCGACATACTACTAAATATCGCCATAATTATCGTCACCCACATCGAGATTATGATGCCCATGGTCATTAAGAACATCCCGACCATCCATCTAAAGTTTGTTTTCATCTCGCTTTCTATCCTTGTGAATCTCTCATTCATATCTCCTCTCAATTTACCAATCTCTGTCTCAACATGATTTAACCTGAGATAAGCATCGTTAAACCTTGAGTTAGAGTCGTTCCTGAGATCATCTATCCTCTTCGAAAGCTCGATTATAGCCCCTTCCCCTTCCGGATCATCTGTCCCTTCTCTCATTTGACCACCTTGATTTAAGAATATATATTCTCTCTAAGTTAATATGTTTCATCGGCGGATATGGATGA